>CAJGCZ010000057.1 GCA_904501975.1 uncultured Akkermansia sp. | reverse complement strand
GGGGCGATAGCTCAGTAGCCCGACGCGTTAGCGTCGGGTTTTGGGTAAAGACAGTATTGGAGCCCCGGTGAGGGGCGGCAGAGAACGAGTGAACGGTATTGTCTTTTGCTACCGAATAAGAATATACATAAAACTTTGCTTTTCAATGAAGCTCATACACCAAACAACAGCTTTCTGCCGCCCCTCGAACGGGGCTCCAATTGTTCACCATCAGGATACCCGGCGCTGACGCACCGGGCTATTACGCTACCGCCCCTGAACAGGGCTCAGAATTCGGCTCGCTGCGCTCGCGGGGTGGAGACGACAAACTCCCATTTTTTTGCCGATTTTATAGCCCAAAACGGCAATTTGTTGCCACCCACCGTGCCACCCGCTACGCGGGTTCCATTTTCTTTTATTCCCTCTACGAGTGGTTTCCGTCTTCGGCTGCGCCTACGCCTTCACCGACTCGCTATTGATATGCCGCCCGTTGCACGGGCTTCGAATGAGGCTCGCCTACGGCTCGCAGGGGAAAGCGGAGCTTATCAATGGGCTTGTGTTCCGCGCTCAAGGCGCGGGCGGTAAGCATGGCTAGGCTTTGCCCCTCGTGCGGCGTAGCCGCCAAGCTTAACAAATTGTACATTGTACATCGTAAATTGTAAATCCAACTCGTACTTCAAATAAATTCTCTCTTCGCGCTATCGGGTATAGCGTACATGAACCGCGCGCCGTAATACTTGGAGGTAATGCGCGAATCCAGAAGGGTAACAATACCCGTATCCGTCTTAGAGCGAATCAGGCGGCCAATGCCCTGGCGGAACTTCAGCAGCGCCTCGGGCAGCATGTAATCATTAAATGCATTGCCGCCGCGTGCCACAATATCCTCCGTGCGGGCTTCTGCCAACGGGTGCGAGGGCGACTCGAACGGTATTTTGGTGATAATCACGTGCGAGAGCGCCTCGCCGGGCACATCCACCCCGGTCCAAAAACTATCCGTACCCAGCAGCACACTGCCCACATGGGCCTTAAAGGCGCGCAGCATAGCCGTGCGGTCCTGCCCCTCGCCCTGCACCAGCAGGGGCCAGCCCATCTCCGTACAGAAGGGGCGCAACAGCGCGGCCATCTCCTTCATGAGGTTGTAGCTGGTAAAGAGCACAAAAGCACGGCCATCGCTCTCTTGCAGCGAGCGGGCTATCCACTCAAACAGGGCGGGGCGGTACACCTCGTCCTCCGCCGTGGGCGGGGGCATGTTGCGGGCTACCACCACGCGCATTTGCTCCGCAAAGTTGAAAGGGCTGCCAATTTGCAGCTGCTCCGCATTCTCTGCCCCCACGCGCCCCGCAAAATAGTCCATACCACGCTTGCCGGTGGAAAGAGTGGCACTGGTGCAAATACAGGTGTTGCCCGTCTCAAAGAGCTTTTCGCGCAGCACGTCCGACACATTGATGAGCGCCGAGCGCAGCGTGGTATATTGCCGCTCAGCCCCTTCGGACTCAGCCCAGTACACCGAGGTATCTGCCGAGCTCAGCTTAATCAGCTCTGAGGCGGCGCTGCGGTAGGCCATTAGGCGGGCGGTAATATCCATCAACTCGGCGCGGTTCACTTCGTTTTCCTCTACCTGAGCCATCTGCTTCACCTCGCTCTCCAGCATGTGCAGGGCGGGGGAGAGGATATCCTCCGTCCATTCCGGTTGGCGCAGGCGCACACAGCCGTTTTTCTCGTCCAATCGGCAATCCAAGCGCGCGCAGCGAAAGAACTCCTCTGCCGCCGTTTGCGCTTCCTCAATGTAATGCAACAACTTAGGCGTGGCAAAGTGGCGCAAGCTGCCCTTGCGGGTGGTGGGATTATACAGGCGCAGCAGGTCGTAGCGCAGCTCGGCCTCTCCCAGCGATAAGCCAAACTGGTTTGCCGCCACAGTCTCAATGGTGTGCGCCTCGTCCAATATCACAAAATCATTCGGAAAGATGAAGGACGGAATCGGCTCTGCATCAGGCGCATCCGGGTCTTGCTCCTCGCGCAGCAGGTCTGCCAGCGACAAAAGACCAAAGAACAGCGTATGATTCAGCACCACCACCTGCGCCTCATCCACACGGCGGCGGGCGGCCTGGTAGGGGCACTCCGGCCCGCAGTTGCGCGGGGTGCACACGTGGTTTTCGCTGCACACCTGGGCCCACACCTTGCGGGTGATGCCCAGCTCTGGCGGTAGCTCGGCCAGCGAGCCCTCGCCGCAGTCGCGCGACCACGCCAGCAGGTCGTGCAGCTGCTTGGTTTCTGCCTGGTTAAAGAGGTCGCTTGCCTGCTCCAAGGCACGTTTCAGGCGCGTGCGGCACAGGTAATTGGCGCGCCCCTTGAGCAGCGCTGCGGTAAAATCGCACTGCAAGGCCTTTTTGACGGTGGGAATATCTTTGTGGAAAAGCTGCTCTTGCAGGTTGATGGTGTGGGTGGAGATAATCGCCTTGCGATTGTGCTCCAGCGCATAACGGATGGAAGGAATAAGGTAGGCCAAGCTTTTGCCCACACCCGTGCCGGCCTCTGCCAGCAGCGCACCCCTGTTTTGCAAGGCGGCTGCCACCGCCATCGCCATTTTTTGCTGCTCTGCTCTGTACTCAAAGCCCCGCCCGCCGGATAACAAGCCGGTGGGCGAAAAATCATCATGTGTTTGGGCTATCAGCATACAGTATCAATGGCTAAAGGTAGTTTTGAGCAGTGGTCAAGGCTAGGCTCGGCCCGCCCTTGTGCCGGGCGGGCAGCGAGCCACGCAGGCCGCTTATTGCAGCAGCCTGTCGCCCGTATCGGGTGTGCGCACATTGAGCGGCAGCGTGGGGAAGTAGCTGCGCAGCGTGCTCACGGGCGTGTTGCTGTCGATAAAGTACCACTTGCCGGGCTCGGTGCCGCGGGTGTTCACATTGTTGTGGTAGGCCTCGTCGCGCACGGCATAAATGAAATCGCGGCGCTCCATGCGCACACGGCGGCCGGTGGAGGGGTCCGGCGCACTGAACCACAGCGTGGTAGGCAGCACCACCAAGCGGCTACGGTCGCCCTTCCACTTGATTTCGTCCGGGTTGCGGTAAGTCTTTTCCTGAGAGCCCGCCTTAATGTTGCGCACCGCGCTGGACGAGCTTACCAGCTCGTACTCAGCATACGGAGCCCCCACCACAAAGCGCTCTACCTTAAAGCCGCCCGCCTTCATTTGGCGTCCCATGGCCTCATACTGAGCTCGCAGCGCCTCCAAGTTTTTCTTCAATCGCTCCGCAGCCTGCTCATTCTTATCCTTGCGCAGCCCCGTAATGTAGTCCATATCATTACCCTGCGTACGGCTTGCCAATCGATCTGCCAAGGTGCGCTTAATCGGCGGGTACATGTAATCAAAGCACCAGCTCATATCACAGTCCATAACCGCGGCTTTGTACTCCCCCGCGGCAGACTGGGCCGAGCGCCCCGCTTCACTCACCGGGGCCGCCTGTGCCACCGCACAGCTCACTGCCCCCACCAAGGCTGTCATCATCAGCGTTCTCATGCCTCCCAGCCTACCATGCCCCGCCTTCTCATTCAAGCTCAAAGTACGCCACCACCCCACAAAAACACAACAACCGGTTACCCCTCCGGTAACCGGTTGCCTTGCGCTCATTCGCGCAGAAATGCTATAAAACGTAGCTTATCTCTTCCGCCACACTCTTAGGCGCGGCGACGGCGAGCAGCCAACCCGGCCAAAGCCAACAAGCTCAGCGTTGCCGTTGTCGGCTCGGGGACGGCGGGACTAAAGGGTGTGCTTGAGATAAGGGTTGCTGCAATAGCTTCATCGCCGGGATATACGGGACCGAGTTGTCCGGAGATATCGTAATATTCAGCACCGCCTTGGTTACACAAGATGGATGCTGCGTAAATCAGGTCGGTAGAGAGCGTGTAAAGAGAAATACGATGCTGTTTTGAAGTGAATACATCATCGATAGATACAGATTCGCCTTGAGAGTTATATAAAGACGTAGATGTTCCGTTAAAAACGACACAAAATGAACCGCTTTGACCGGAGAAATGGGATTTAAGTTCTCCTAATGTAATATCGATTGTCTGATTGCTTGTGTTTGTGGCACTAACAAGTACGGAGCTATCACTAGCGCTTGCGGTGTTGGCCAAATTTAAGCTAAAAGAAATAGCTGCAATGCTTTGTGTGGGCCATGCACTCGTGGTGGAACCATAGTACATTGTGTAGAAATAATTGCCCTTGTTGGGGGTAATTATTCCGTTGTCGTTGGTAACCCCAAAGATTTCTTCCGTGCTATTGAGGTCATTGAAAGTAGTTACAGAGGCTTGAGAGATGCCTGCTAGCGCAATGAGAGTGATGAAAAACTTTTTCATGTTTGTAAAGAAAAGGTAATTCTCAGGAATTACCTATGACGATTTTATCTTTTCGAAGATGGCTGAAAGCCATTGCTTTTGCAATGGCTTTCAGGGAGGAAATGTTGTCTTAACGGCGACGACGAGCAGCCAAGCCGGCCAGTGCCAACAGTGACAAAGTGGCAGTTGTGGGCTCGGGAACGCTTTCGCCGGTGAGGAGAGTAACACTGAACTTAGCTGCATCTTGCTCGCTCATGCTACTGTTGTATACTTCAAATTCTTTGACGTAATCCGTATTGATATTGAGCGTGGTGAAAGGGTACGGGTCTCTAGGTGCAGTAGTTAACGCACCACTGTATGTGGTTATTTTTCCGGATTGATCAGAGAAAGAAATGTAGCAGGTTAAAACGTCCTTAGGGCTGTTTTCTGTGGAAACAAGAACCATGGACAGGCTTTCCATGCTATTCCACGGCAAAGTCAGATTAGAGATTCCCAACAAATCGGAGGCGTTATAACTGGCTTGGCTTGTAATATCTTTATATGTCCCCCTGAAACCACTAAGTACTACATACTGCTCCCATGCATCAATACCGAGGCCTTGAGCAATGCTGTTGTTAGGATCATCGGAGGCTACGCCCTGCAACGTGAAGAAAGAAACGAAGTCACAGTAATCACAAGAGGCATCGTTCATGCCGTCTTTTTTCAATCGATCGCGCACAGCATTAACATCCAAAGTGATACCTACAGTGGAGCTGTTGCCGGTGCCGAAATCCTCAGGCAGGGTGTAAACTGCATATTCGTCTTGAGTTGTGGGCGTACCCAGCTCTATAGGTGTGCCAGCCATAGCAACACCGGTAAGTGTCAAGATGAGAGAAAGAGTCTTTTTCATAAAATTATTAGCGATTGTATATTAGTGGTTATGCATGCGAGCCTTTCTGTTAGTACCCGCATACGGGCGAGGAGGATATCTCTTTTTGAAAGAGATGTCAAACAAAAAGTGCGTAATCTTCTCATTTTTATCATTTTATATTGCTTTATGTATATTATATATGTAGGATATCTTGTTGCTCAATTTTTTTATAATCTATTGAACATCAATAAAAACAATGTTATCTCTTTCAAAATTCTGTAACCTAGCGCGCGTTTTCACATAATTGCATAGAAACAGATGCACACGCGTTTCTAAGCTTTAACCACAAACCACAAGATACATACATGAAAAAAACAATGACATTACTGTTTGCTGCTATGAGCTCAGTTTTTGCAGCTACCACCGACGTTACAGACCTGTTGGTATGGGATGATAGCCATACAACAGCAAGCATAGTAGGTGCAGAATTCGTAGATTCTGAGATTACTGTAGTTTTGACATTAAATTGGCAAAACTTTGATACCACCTCCGAGACACATGATATTTTTACAATTAGCGATGCTGCAAATCATTCTGTAGGTATTGGAATGTACTATGCTGACATGGGAGCTAATGATATAAATATGATATATTCCAATCAAGGAAAGTCTGATTATACAGGTGACAAGGGCTCATACCAGACAGTTCCCTATACATCGTTTGAACGTTCCGCTGTAGTCTTCACTGCTACAATGGAAGATAATTATTATGTTATAACCGGACATCTGTACTTATGGGAGACTGATAGTGAATCTCCCAATTATGCGAAAGTATATGCTCAGAAACAAAATGTTAAAAATTTGGGATATGAGTGGTTGACTCTGGGTCCGAATTCTGTAGTAGATAAGGTTGCAGTTTATTCCGGTGTCACAGAGAATCCCCTTCAATTGGCAGAGAATCTGATTAATGGAGTGACTGTTCCTGAGCCCACCACGGCCACGCTGAGCCTGCTGGCCTTGGCCGGATTGGCCGCCCGCCGTCGTCGCCACTAAAGCGCGCGACACGAGGTGCCCTCTGCGGCACCGCAACGGGGAAGAAAGCCCTTTAACAAAGCATCAGCCGCTGCATGCAACATGCAGCGGCTGATGTGTTAAATCCAAAATCAACCCTTCAAAATCCAACTTCCAAAATCAACCCTCACTCCCCCCATGCCAGCAGGCGGATGGCAGAGACGAGGCCGCGGGTGACGATAGCGAGGCGGCGGAAATCGAGCGTATCGGGCATATCCGTGGTTTCGTGGTAATGGGGATTGCGGAGCAGGGCGGTATCCGTCACCATGATAGAAGGGATGCCGAGCGGCCAATAATTGCGGTGGTCGCTAAAGTAGAGCTCGGTATCGTGTACAAAGGGCAAATTAATGCGGGCCGCGGGCATGAGGCGGCAGAGCACCTTGTACACATGTTTAGCCAGCTCGCGCGAATCGCCATCGCCCACCACGGCCACAAAGTTGCCCACGGTGGGCAGCAGCATGCTATAACCCGGGAAGATAGAGGGCTGGGAGTCCGGCTTGTCGGAGTAATAGCCCAGCATCTCCAGGCAAATGAGGCCCAGCACCTTCTCCTTATCGCAGGCAGCCGCATGGTGGGCAGAGCCCATATCCGGCGTGTTGAAGTATGGCGGCTCCTCGCAATCCCACGCCACCAGCTCCAGCGTATGCAGGGGCTGGGTTTTGGGCAGGCGAGCAGCAAGCTCCAACAGGGCCGCAACGGCGCTGGCATTGTCATCTGCGCCGCGGTTAATACCCTCGCTGCCGATATCGCAGGCATCGTAATGGGCGCCGATGATGTAGCGTGTCTCTTGTTTGCCGAGGCGAGTGGCGCAGATATTGTAGCGGGTTTCGCCCTCTTCTGTGGTAAAGGCGCGGCGCTCCACCTGCCAACCGGCAGCAGTGAACTGCTTTTCGATGTAGGCGCGGGCTTTTTCAATGCTTTTGCCGTAGCGCGGGTGCTTGCAAAGCTCGGTTACATGGGTCTCCAGAGCCGATTGCTCCGTGGCCGGCACCTGAATAGGGCGTGTTTCTCTGCTTTCTATCATGCCGCAGGAGGACAGCGACAGACAGCCCAATGAGAACAGGCAATAGATGAGACAGCGTATCATACGCATGGTATTATAGAGCTTTTTCATTTAATAACAAGCAAGAAAAAGTACGAGGGACGAATTCCGAAGGACGAAGTGAATTTACAATTTACGATGTACAAGGTACAATTTGTTAAGTTTGGCGGCTGCGCCGCACGAGAGGGCAAAGCTTAGCCACGTTTACCGCCCGCGCCTTAAGCGCGGGAGGCAGCTTGTGCTGAGTTTTGCTATCTTTGCGCCGTAAGGCGCGGAACTAAATAGCAATTTGTCTATATCGTAGGGTGGGACTTCAGTCCCACCTTTTTGGTGGTATGGTTTGATAATAAATGTTGGACTAAAGTCCAACACTCCGATAGTATTTCCCCCACAACTGCCCATTTGTGGGGCAAAGCCGGCCAAAGAAAAAGCGCATCTTGTGCAGATGCGCTTGAAAAAAGTGTAGCACAGCCGTGCTATACCCCGCGGTTGGGGGCGGGAACATTACTTCAGCTTAATCACATAGCGGCCATTGGTCATGGCAGCGGCCTCGGCGGCGGGCATAGACTTCTTTTCGTGGCCGGCGCCCCAGGAGTCGGAGTACAGGATGGTTTGCTCCTTCATGTTGTAGCCAATAATCATGCGCATGTGGCCACCGCGAGTTTGGGGAACGGCAACTTCTTCCTTATAAATGCCGAGAGTCACACTCCATACCACCGGGAAACCGGAATCGATATGCTTCTTGATGGCGCTCATCCATTTTTTGACCTGAGCCTTCTTGCCGGCACGAACTTTAAGCAAGAGGTCGGGGTCTGCCACGTCCAACGGCGGCACCATGAGGCTGAGGCTCTGCTTACCCTTTTTGTCGGCTTGTTTGTTGTAGGCATCAATAAAGCCCATCATGCTGCTTTGGTAGTCCTCCAGCACAATCAGGCGCACGGGGAACTTTTTACAAATGCGCTCCATGGCAGTTTCCATGCTGTTGGAGCTGGTGCCCCCCTCAGCAGAGGAATCGCACAGGGCAGCCAGGGCATGCTGGTCTACACCGTCCATGCCGTAGAAGGCGAACACGCGGGCAAGCGTGGCAGGCACGCAGTAGCCCTTTTGGCCTTGGTCCACCATGTTGACCCCCTCCAGCCACACCGTGCCGTCCTCGTCCTTTTGCAAGCTGCTTTTCAGCTCTTTGCGGCTCACCTTATCGCGAGCTCCTTGGCGGGCGATGGATTCGGCATCCGGGCCAAAATCCACACGAATAAACTCAGCCTCAAAGGGTTCGTTGTTGGTGTTCTTTTTGTTGGCGCGTTTCTTTTTAGTGAGCTCGCCGGAGTAGCTGGCATCCAAACGGGCGCAGCCTTGCTCCCAAGTCCACTCCCAGCAATCCACCTTAACACCGGTTTGCTTAATGTCCACCTTCACCTTCTTGGGCTCCACGCCGCTCAGCTCGGAGAGGGCAGCCTTGGCTTTATCCACCTTGCTCAAGAACTCTTCTTTTTCCACAGCGCCATCGTCGCCCTTGCTGTAAACAATCACGCGCAGGGAGCTGATGGTTTCTTCATCCCACTTCAACAGCACCTCTCCGGCATTCAGTTTACCAAAGGTAAAAGCACCGTTGGCCATGCGCCACGTGTGGTCGTCCACCGGCGAGTAACGCGCACCTACCAAGTATTTGTTACCCTTTTCCGGGCGAGGGCTCTTCCACAGCTCGCCGTTACGAATCGGCTCCGCCAAGTCTCCGCCCAAGCACACCATGGTGCTTAAAGCGACCGCTAAGAGTCTGAAAGCGTTTTTCATACCGATATGCTAACGATTTTTTTTGCGCACTGCAAGCCAAAAAATAAGGTATGCAACATTTTGCCAGTAATATGCTAGGAAAAACAAAGCAACATTGTTATTTTGCCTAAGCTCTGTTAAAGTTTTTAGTTGATAGCCCCACAAATAGCAATTTGTGGGGTTCATTGATGTGAGCGCAGCGAACGGAATTCGGGAGCCCCGGCCAGGGGCGACATATGGTAGCCCGGTGGTGGAGCTGCGCAGCAGCGAAACCCCGGGTAAGATGAAAAATATATTGGAACCCCGTCAGGGGTGGCATAATGCTCGGCTATAATATTTACGCTTATTTATTGATAAAGCGTAAATAACGAAAGAGTTATAATATAACGCAACCCTTTATGTCACCCCTCCGGGGTTCCAACTAATTGGTGTCTACCCCGGGGTTTCGCCGCTGACGCGGCTTCACCACCGGGCTATTTTATGGCGCCCCTCGGGGCTCAGAATTTGGCTCGCTGCGCTCGCGGTATTTGGGAGGAGGAACGGCTGCCGCCGTGGTGAAGAATGCCCGTTGGGCATGGTAAGAATCTGCCTGCGGCAGATGGTGAAGAACAGCTTGCGCTGTAGTGAAGAACGCACCTGCGGTGCGTAGTACGGTAGGGCCGACAAACTCACATTTATCAACTGTAAAGTTTAACAGAGCTTTTTCCTATATCCCCCACGGTTTACACCCGTTTTTGATAAAATAGGGGCGCTGCATAGTCATAGCTACATGGAAACACAAATAACACCCCAACAACAGGAATGCTGCTGCCAACCCCATGCTGCATGCATGAGACACCGCTGCTGCAAGCTCGCCCTTGGCCTGGTTCATACCGTACTGATGGCCACTTTAACCACCGCCGTTACCCTTCTGTGCGTTCATAAGTGCTCTAAGCACCATTAAACAGGAGCCGCAAAGCCCCGCATTGGCGGGGCTTTGCGAATTTACAATTTACGATGTACAATGTACAATTTTTGAGTTCCGCTCCCTGCGGTCGCAGGGATAAGCGATGCTAAATCTACGGCTTGTGTTCCGCGCTTAAGGCGCGGGCGGTAAGCGCGGCTGGGCTCTGCCCCACTTGTGGCGGAGCCGCCTAGAAACAAGAGCCCGTGCAACGGGCGGCACGGTGGGGGGCTCTAAATTGCCGTTATGAGGTCAAAAGTTAGGCTCGCTACGCTCGCGGTATTTGGGAGAAGAACGGCTGACGCCGTGGTGAAGAATGCCCGTTGGGCATGGTGAAGAATCTGCCTGCGGCAGATGGTGAAGAACAGCTGGCGCTGTAGTGAAGAACGCACCTGCGGTGCGT
>CAJGCZ010000056.1 GCA_904501975.1 uncultured Akkermansia sp. | reverse complement strand
GCGGAACCCCGGGTAGCGTAAAAAAGAAAATTGAGCCCGGAGCGACGGAGCGAAGCGACGCAGCGTAGGCCGACATATAATGGCGCCTGTGAGGGCGTAGCAAGCGAAGACGCGAAGCCCCAAGGACCGTAGCGAAGCGGCCGGCCACGGCGTAGCAAGCGAGCGAAGCGAGACGCGAAGACGGGAGCTCCGAGCCGTTGTGGGCGCATGTTTTATAATGTTAACGGCATTTTGAAACAATGCCGTATTCCGAGCCACGCTTTATGCCACCCCTCCGGGGTTCGCATTTGTTTTTGTGGCCTTTTCCCGGGGTTCCGCCCCTTGCGGGGCTCCACCGCCGGACTATTTTATACCGCCCCTCCGGGGCTCAAAATTTCGCTCGCTAACGCTCGCCAACTAATCGCCGACTTCCGATTTATCGCGCTGTAGCACGCTAACTATTTCCCTTTCTTCTTTTTCGCCTTACGCTCTTCGCGCTCTTTTTTCTTTTTGGCTTCCGTTTTCCAATAGATGTTGCTGACGTATTCGCGGTCTTCGCGTTGGAAGCGGATGGTTTTGCCGTCATCGGAAATTACCTCATCGGCTGCAACAAAGAAGACATCCTCCTCTTCATTGTCTCCTTTAATGCGGTACCCTCCGTGTGTTCTTTTCTCGAAGCCGGTGGTATTGTTGCCGTCTCCGCGCTCACGCGCGAGGTCATACGCCGCGACCACATAGTCACATTCCTCGATAAGCCCTTCCTTTTTGGCTTTCTTGTATTCCCTTTTCAGGTAATTGATATGCTGGTTGAAGTCGCGCCTGCCATCTTTGGACATGATACGTGAGGTCTTGTTCAGGAAATCCTCGAACTCCGGGCTCAGGTTCACGATGTCGGCAAAGCTCATGCCGCCGAAGAACAGTACGAACAGGATGATGTATTTTTTCATATGCGTGTAGGGTTAGTAGTCAGTGGGTGGTTACATTGTAATACTACCCGTTTATCACGCCTTTTGCAAGGTGTTTTTAGGCAAAATTAAAAAAATTTGCACTAAATTTAGAAAGATTCTAATTTTATGCTTGACATTTTCCTACAAAACGGCTAGATTAATGGCGTCACCTGCACGGCGGGTGAGACACACAGCACACAGTTACACACACAACCTTACATACACGATTATGAAAAAGTACCGTTGCACCATCTGCGGAGAAGTCATCGAGAGCGAGACCATGCCGGAAGTATGCCCCGTATGCGGAGTAGACACCTTCGAGGAGATTGAGGAGGGTGTTGAAAAGATTTATGCGGACGAGCACCGAGTAGGCGTGGCTAAGGGCTTGGATGAGGAAGTAGTAAAGGGCCTGCGCGACCACTTCACCGGTGAGTGCTGCGAGGTAGGCATGTACCTTGCCATGAGCCGTCAGGCAGAGCGTGAGGGCTACCCTGAGGTGGCAGAGGCATTCCGCCGCTACGCATTTGAGGAGGCCGAGCACGCCGCCAAGTTTGCCGAGCTGCTGGGTGAGGTGCTGACGGACAGCACGGAGAAGAACCTCTCCCTGCGTGCCGAGGCTGAGTTCGGCGCTTGCAACAGCAAGCTCGCTATCGCCAAGCGCGCCAAGCAGCTGGGCTATGACGCCGTACACGACACCGTGCACGAGATGTGCAAGGACGAGGCTCGCCACGGCAAGGGCTTTGACGGCCTGCTGAAGCGCTACTTCGGCAAATAAGCAGTCTTCATAACACACAGCGTTTGTTTCATCATACATACCGCACCCGCCTGCAAAAGCATGCAGGCGGGTGTTTGCTCTACTCCCCGGCGTGATCAATCGGAAGGTGAAGCCTTGGAAACGGTGCGATTTTTTGTGAGCCCGGTAGGGCGAACGTTCATTTCGCATCGCAGTACTCAGCCGGTAAGCTGTGCACTGCAATGCGAAAAGTTCAATGACGAAAGAGCTTGCTCATTGCTTCATTTTTTCCGGGCAATCCTTACAACGCTGCGACTCCTCCACTCGCTTGCGGCGTTCTTCATCATACAGCTTTTCATAGCGTTCGCTGCGTTTCACTTCTCGCCATAAGAAAATGGCCATCAACGCACCTACAGAAGCACCGTTCTGAATAAACTCAAGCAACGGATTGAGCTCCGACACAGCCGCGCTAGCTACAGCCACCACGTTCGCCGCTACAACGCCACCGGTTACTATTGCATTTGTCATATTGTATTCTCCTTTCTATTGTTATGGTTTAATCTGATTCAAAGACTCGCCTCACGGCTGCGGTTTCGCCAAACAAATCCAATTGTATATGGGGTGTATCAACCAATTTTTTCCAATCACCGCCCCAAGTTACATTCGGTATTTGTTTACTGAGCCGACCAAGCACATTATACTGAGCACTTTTCTCCAAGTAATCACCCTCGCGGAATAGCCCGAAATCAAAAGCCAACCCAAAATTGTGCATACTCTGCCCGGCTCGGGCATTGGTAACACGTGGGCGCTTACGGTACAAGACATCCTGCTCAGCATAACTGCGTGTTCCGCATATGAGCCGCACATCCACACCGGCGGATTTCCCCGCAGGCACAGCTAAGCTCAACCACAAGCGAGCTACTCGCTGCGCAGCGGGCAGCAGCGTCATCAATACGCCCTCGCTGCGTGCATCATAGCGACCGTATGCAGCCAACACCGCATCAGCATCTTTGTGCCAGCGCTCCTCTGCCTGCCTCGTTTTCGGCCCGCGAATCCCGTCAATCTTACCGGGCTCATAGCCACCCAAGCGCAACAAACGCTGCCAATAGCATGTATCCCGCATCAGATTTTCCAAGGTCATGAGCGCACCTCCTTTCTACCGACTCGGCAATAATGCTCTAGATGTGGCAAAATGCAGGCACGGCCTCGGCGAGTGATGAGCAGGCGGCGCACGTGCACGGATGTGCCGGCTCCATCATCATAGTTCTGCTTATCCATTACCAGCCATTTACATGACACGGCAACTGCGCTGGGTTTATTAGAGAAAGAGCCATTTTGGGCAACAAGCAGCTCACGCTCGCGTAACCAATTCATGATTTCCTCACAACTCATGTCATAGCCCTGCCACAACAACTCGTCGCGCACATCTTGTATGCTGTACAATTCAGTGTTCATGGGGTGTTTCTCCTTTCTGTTCCATACCACAGGCTTGCAGCTCTGCATAACATGCAGTCAAGCGTGTGTCTCGTTCTTCCAACTCTGCGATTACGTGCTTCAATCGCTCATATCGCTGATTATCGCCACTGATAAGTGCTGCACCCAAAGAAAACTTCAACCGCAACAGGGTCATGGCGTTTCTTCGCCCCTGACCGCCCAATGCGAGTAACACCTCGCGTGAGCTTTTTCGGTTAGCTTGTTCTTCTTCCGGCTGCACTGACCAACAGCGCACTCTCTCGGTGCAAGCACCGAGCTCTCCTATTATCTCATCCGCTGTGCGGATTTTGTTTATTCTCGTTTTCATTTTTGTGAGTAAGGGGTGTTATTCGTGCCCCTTTGCATATATCAACACTCACGCTTTTTGAATTTTTCTCAAAATTCTTTCACTTTTTTTCTTTGAGCTCGTTTTTGTGAAATGACTTTTGGGCTTCTTTTATCGCAAATATCATAATCTATTGATTATAAAACACAGCAAAACACACAAAAAGCCATTTTGTGACATTCCGGCAGTGCTTTTACATGAAGTACTTAAATTCATGTAAACAGTCGGCTCCCTTAAGGGATGTATTCAGCACCGTTGATGAGTTCGTCAACCAGGCCATCTCAGATTATTCCACTTACGTCTCGCACCGTGACGATTTCAAACAAGAAATCAAAATTCACATCTGGAAAAAGTGGGAGAAATTAAAGGATAAGGACAATAGCTACATCAAAAAAGTCATCCGCAACAAGCTCAACAGACTCATCGCCATAGTGAACGCCAAAAGCCTCACTCACCCTCACAAAATCAACATAGATAACGAGGAGCGCAATCAGTACAAAAAGGAGGAGAAAGAGCAATACGCTCAAGTTGATTTGCAGCAGCTTCCGGCGCGAAAAAATGCGACGGATTCCATTATTTACCGCGAATTAAAACGCTCCGCTGCGGAATTGATAGCGGCGCAGGAGAAACGAGTGATTGAACTGTGGGCAAAGGTTCGCGACGGACTCTCCGTGGAGGATGCCGCTGTACAATGTGAAATCAGCCCTGCTACTGCCTACAGGATTCTCAATAAGCTTGAGGCAGATATTACCGCACTGCTTAATCAATTATAAACAAGGCACGCACACAAACTTACGCTTTCCGTTTTGAGTAATGGCTATCTGCTCAAAGCGGAAAGCATCTTCCACCTCTTTTTGAGCCTCCACTGCGTCAAAAATGCACCTAAGGTCTTCGCCGATTTGTATTTCCGGGCGGAATCGATACAAGCCACTTTCCGTCTTCTCGTAGCAATGTTCTTTGATGCCGAACAGCAGGCGCATGCTTTCATCCACTCGGTGCAGTGTTTGCCTACTCCTCTCCCCCAATGACCGCCAAGCTCCCACATAGGTAGCTGCTGCTATAAAATTCATCTTTGCCCCCAGTATACTACGAGCATTCACCGGCCGACTGAACGCGGGAAAATCACAGACGTTAAACGTCTTTGCAGGTCGTGTATTGATCCTGATGCTGACTTGGTGGTGATCAAAGCTCAACCGTACATCCTCCCATCGCAATCCCTCAGTTTTGCCGGGGTAGCGGTAATACGGCGGGGTCTTGGGCGCCTTCCCTACACTCAACAATTGCTCCGTGAGCAGTGTTTTGTGTATGCTACCATCCGCAGCCACGTCAAACAAACTGCGTAGTGGCACATGCTGGAACTCGCCCACGGAGTAGCGCTGGGCATATGCCCCCTGCAACTCCTCTTCTGCAGTGATGATAACCACGCGCCTATCCATCTTTCCGGCATCTTGTTCTATGGCAAACAGCTCACTCTCACTGCCGTGCTCACTATAGTACAAGTGTATATCCAAATGTGCAATGTACGCCAATTTGCGGCATCCCGGGCCCAATATTCCCTTCTGATTGGTCTTCATTCCCAACGTCTCATAGCTGAGCGCATGCGCCATGAAATTCGGAGCATCAAGTTTCCAACGTCTCAACTCTGTTACCGGCACTGCCATGCGCACATAATCGTCCCCAACCTCGCCCACAGCATACGCCATTTTCGCCGTTTCAGCATCATAGGGTTCCAAGCGCAGATAATGGCGCTCGTAGCAATACAATTTGTCCTCATAACCATTCTCTACCAACAACCCATGTTTTTGTAGGTAATTCGTCAGCGCATTACCCCAGTGCAATTCCAACACCGCCCGGCAAGCCCCATTCTCCGGCACCCCATACATCTTCTTCCCTCCGTTCTATTTCTCGTCATGCCATATCCACCACAAAACCACCGAGCTGCAGCCACAGCTCCGCCTTATAGCGCCGCTGTTTATCAACGCTTAATTTGTATGCGCCAATAATTCGTAGTTTTGTCGGTTTGCGATCCCCATTAAATAACAACTCGACCTCCATTTTTCGAATGCTGCCCTTCGGTTTACTTTTGCCATAGCCTGCTGCTCGCCGAATATCGCCACCTTTCGATGCGCGGTAGCTATGGATGCAAAACTCCCCCTCCTCATCCGTCACCTGCTCCTCCAGCATATGCAGCTTCACCATGCTCAAGCCCTCTACGCCATGTGTTTGTAAATACATTTTCCCCTCCTCCACCGGAGCAAAGGTGTACACTTGAGCCTTGCGGAATATCTGTGTTCGGCGGCCATCCGTCAGGGCTTTGCTGAAAATCCCCGTAATCATGTTACTCATGCCCACTAATTCTGTATTCATGCGCAGACTTCGCGTTGCCGTATTGTACACCACAATCTCCGTCTTCGGCGGGCGAAAGCTGAAGCGCTCCACCCCACTACCTTCTACCTTGTTGCAACGTACCGGTCTGTCTGCATGCGCTATGGTAAAGCAGTATTCCTCCTCTGCCTCGTCATCATCAGCGCCGCACAGCAACATCCGCTCTACTTCGCAATATGCACTCGGCTCCCCCTTTTCCGCAAAGGCCTGTTGAAATGCCGTACGCAGCGCTTCCAGGTCGAGTTCTTCCGGACGATTGGTCTTAACGCTACACTCCGTCAGTGCATAGCAACTCATCGCCGTGCGATCCTTAATCATATACAGGATGTACCCCACCAGCTTTTTCCACAACTCTTTCGGGTGATACCACATCACGATGGCCAGTTCTGCGTGGCTTAATGCCTTACCGGCTGCTTCCGGGCATTCGCCGTAAAAATACGCCTCCAGCTCTTCCTCTTCATTACAGTTCTCTACAAATCGGCGCAGCTCAGGTGAGTCATGCTCCAACATCTGCTCCAGCGTCTGTATGCTCTCCATGAAAAAATCACTCACACCGGCATCGCCGGGTATGCATTGCAGCCTATCCGCCAGCATGGCATATTGCGCAAGCTCCGCTTCACTACCTTCCTCACACAGCTCCGGTTCGCTTACTCCCAGCTTAGCAAAATCCTCGCGCTGCTGTCCATACATATACCGCCACACTGCTAAACTTATCCTCTGTATATTAGTCTTTTCCGTCAGGTAATTGAATCGCGTCTTCATATCGGTTCGTTGTTGTGTCGAATATTCTAACAAAAGCAAGCACCATTGACAACATTTTTCTCCGTCAACAATATGTTGCCCCCTACCGCACTTCAATTTGAAATTTTCGCCCCCCAAAAAATAAGCTATTACGGTATAGGTAGTACCCAAGTGCAGACCGCGAGCATGCTCGTAGGTATGCGTCTTGACGTTACCTCGTGCATCCGTTTCCGTTGCGAGGCGGTTGTAGGCATCGTATGTTTTCGAAACTTGCCCTCTCCACCCTTCGGTTGCCGAGCGTTCGAATCCTGTCACTCTGGTAAAGCATAAGCCCCGTACCTTGACAGGCACGGGGCTTATGCTTTAAGAGTCGTCAATGGGAGTCTAAAGTTTTCTTGCGTTGTAAAAGATTTAGGAATAACGCTTTATGAAAATAAAGTTACAAGCGAAAGACAAATTTTAGCTTTTTGTTTTGTCGATTAGGTTGATAACGAAATACAGATGTTTCGACCTGAGTCGCGCAGCGATGCAGAAATTAAAGTCACCCTGTAGCAGGAAGTTGAAGAAGCCCGAGAAGCCGAGCACTAAGTAAAATTCAACAAGCCCATGACGGATATGGAGCCAACCGCCGAAGCCCCGGTTCAGGAATCCATCGTTGAGCCCAGAAATCCGGAAGCTGCCGAGGTGGTCGAAATCAAGCGGACCACTTACAATCTGAAAAAGACTGGCCAAGCCCCGGTAAGCATCACGCCCAAAAGCAACGACATCAAGCTGGAACCCGGCGACCAGCTGATACGCATCTACAAGGGCAAGTTGATTGAGGTAGACGTACTCGATAGCGGATACAAGTGGGATGGCGAGATTTATCCCACCCTCACCCACATCAGCTGGAAAGCCACCGGCTACCAAATCGGAGGTAACAACTTCTTCGGGCTTCCTACCAAGCGCCGGGGTGAATAAAACTTCCCTTTCAGCCGGTTCTACACCGGCTTTTTCTTGGTGCAGCATAAGTTCTTCCAACACATGAAATTCGGCTTGACTCATAATGGTTGCAGAAAGTTTGGGAGATGCTTATTTTCAGAGTTTTATAAAACGCGTTAACATTACCCATTCGCACTCACATAGAGTCGATTTTGGAATAAACGTATTGCATTCAGGTGAACTTGTCGCCCTAGGTAGGGGTAGAAAAAAAGCATATTTATTATAAAAAAGGCTTATTTTTTTCATTATATTTGAACGATTCACAGATGCTTGTTGTCTATAACGTAGCATCAGTGCCGTTTCTTAGAGAAGACTACCGACTGGAATCTTGTTGAAATGGATGGTCGTAACACTAATTAGTATTATCAGTATGCGTTTTTTGTTATTAAGCTTCTTCTTTTTTTTAACCTCTAATTCTGGTTCATGTAATGGCGTTACGCACTTTACAGAGGTAGAAACAAGTCAACATCAGATGAGCCCCGTATGGACCTTCGATAATAATGTGCAAAATTTTACAGGAATATCATGGTTTGAAGCAGAAATTGCATTGAAAGAACTGGGATATTGTATTTGTCTTAACGAACGTATCCTTAATGCTGCTAGTAATCTAATTAACTCCAGGAATGAATATTTCAAAGTTGTCAAACCTCCATTAATACTATTTGGTCCCAATATATACATAATTATTTTTTTGGATGTAGATTTTGTCATTACAGGACATTCGGTAGTAATGATGCATTGAACCTGATTAAGTTTGTAGGTGCTCATGCCTTGTTTTTTCGATTTTCACTACGAATCAAAGTTAATGTAACTCTTTTTGATAAGCTATAACAGTAAGAATTCAATAGTCTCTGCGCATATGATATTTTATAGCGAACAGCACAATCATAACTTAGCATAACTCAATCGTTTTGGGCTATCATATTCTACACAATAAGCCGTGTATGATTGAATTTAATTTGATTCAGCTAATTGAGCCTTTTATGGCGCGATGTCTCGGTGCGTAATTGCTCCTGATACAATGGTCCTGCCGCAACTCCTTTTGTGCCCTCTCTCCGCCAGATACCCCAGACAACGCCTCTGCGCCGTCTGCATCTACCTTATGGATTCTTGATGATGTATCGGATTTCGGCACTTACGGCAATCTCATCCATCCATCCGGCCTTATATGCAGTTTCTGTTCGTACAGTCGTGATTTCCCCTCGAACTTCCTTTCCCACGATTCGTTACCTCCCCGCAGTTGTTCTTCAGGTCTGGGATTCCGCATCATCGCGGCTCCGCGCGGGCTTTCACCGCAGTGCGCATATCGCGTCGGTCATACCGTCTAAATCATCCTATGGGGATGCCCCATAGGATGATTTTGTATATAATCTCTATCTAATTAGGGATGCATTTCAATAGGAGGAAGTGTATAAAAGCGTGGAAGAATCATTGCCCGAATGGGAGTTATATCGATATTTCCAGTGCATTTTTTCGAATCAATACTTACTTCAGTCTTGGCTGTAAGTTTTACCTCAATTTCATACGGAACGCAGTAGTAACAGGCTAATATTTTTTTAATCGCTGCAGGAGAAGATTGAGTTAAAGTATTAAATTCAATTTGTATATTATTAAAATTATAACGCTCAGATTTACCATTACCCAGTTGAAAATAAAAACCATAGTTACCATGAGTTATCAAATATATAGCATCGTAATCTTTATTTGCATGAGGAATTAAACTTTGCAATGTTTGCTTTGTTTTTCTCCAACCTCCATCCGAAACAACTGTTACTTTGTCAATATAGTCGCATTCTCTTCTAATCAAGTCAATAAGTTCTTGCTTAGTGCCACTAAATATTACAGAGTTCCATCGGATTTTGTTTTCTTCTTGCAGCTTCTCGTAATCTTTAGAATTGATTTCATTAAGCTGGTGAATAGCTTTTTCGTAATAATATATAAGAACGTAATAGCTTGCTACTACACTAATAGAGGGCATTCGAGCTCCTGCATCAGACATAACTATAATTGGCGCAGCACCCATTAAGTCCACATTAATGATTGTATAATTGTTGCAATAATTATACAAATTATTTGAGAATTCTTCATTAAGCAAATCACGGCTTAACCATTTAGCTGCAACATTATTGAAATATCTATAATTATAATAGGACAAACTTGTTTCTTGATCATAATTTTCGCTACTCCACAGAATCGGTTGAGTAACAGAGCCGGTGGCGGTTACAGAGCCGTAGGGGGTGTAGGCGTAGGTCGTGGCAATGTAGCCAGTGGAGCCGAAGACTTCGCACACGTTCTTGGCGAGATCGAGACCGTAGGTATACCATGTCCCGTCCTTTTGAATAGCCAGCGGGCGAGTGGCGATGGGCTCGGTGGGATCCCAGGTGATAAGCCAAAGCCCCGGGTGGTGGCTACGGGTGAGGTCGATGCAGGCGATTTGCAGGTAACCGCGGTACAGGTAACGCTGGTGCAGCGTGACGGTGCCGTTTACGGTTACTTGCTTGAAGCTGCGACGGCCCATGCTGTCGTACGCGCAGGTAACCACGGTGCCGGTGGCTTCATTGGTGAAGCTGACGGGGCGGTTCTCTGCGTTGTAGACGGCGGCCCAGATGCCGGTTTCGGTCTTGATGACGGTTTGATTGCCGTCGGCGTCGAAGATGGGCGTGAAGCTGAAGTCGGTTTCATCTTCTGCACCGGTGATGTCCGTGTACTGGTTTAGCGCGTTAGCCTCATAGAAGGCGTAATCACCTGCCTCCATCGACATACGGCGGTTGCCCACGTTGTCGTAGTCATAGCCATAGGTTTCACCATTCACCTGAGCGCTTGCGAGCTCGGAGCGGGTGTTGTGCACGAAGG
>CAJGCZ010000055.1 GCA_904501975.1 uncultured Akkermansia sp. | reverse complement strand
TCGGGCTTACGCCCTCGCCCTTATCTGTCGGCCTTCCGCGTCTTCGGCTGCGCCTCAGGCGCTACAGGGCTCCCTATCATTTTCATGCGTTACCGGGGGTTCTCATCTTCGGCTACGCCTCGATGAACCACCCCCGGCTATGTTCTGTCGTCCTCCGGACTCTCAAATTCGGCTCGCTGCGCTCGCGGGGTGGAGACGACAAACTCCCATTTATAGGGGCTATCAACAGAAAACTTTAACAGAGCTTTCTCAAAAATGCGAGCGACCACGTTGTTTCGTCTACGACTGCTCCACTCGCTCTATCGTTGTGAAAAATACTCCCTAGGCATAGGAAGAATGCACCTGCGGTGCGTGATTGGGAGGGGCTGAGAGGACAAAAGCGCCAAACTTGGATGAAACTTGCTAAAATGCGAGTGAAAGATGCTTGACAAAACTAAAGTATTAGGGCAAAATACGAATTGTAATGAAGCGCGCACACAGGTACAAAGGTATCAACATTATAACAGGCTTATTAGCAGTGGGAGCCACGTGTAGCTCGGCTGCTGAGCAGTTTGTACCCCTGCCGGGAGAGCCCGGCACCCCTTCAGCCAATCCGATTTTGGAGTTGGCAGACAAAGCCATTAGTGCTGCGGGAGCAACCGTAGCACCGACCATTCCCAATGCCATGACGATTGAGAATGAGGGTGGCGAGATTCTTTTCAACAGCAACAACCGCATTATCACCTACAAAGGCAAGACTAATCCGGTGCGTTTGCGTACGGACTCCGGGCTGGATATTCAGGCAGAGACCATTGTGGTGGACCTGGATAAAAAGACGGCAGAGTTGAGCGGCCCCCTTACCGTCTACATGGGAGACACCCTCACCCTGGCAGACAGCGGCACCTATAACTGGGAGGAGATGACAGCCGATATTCACGGCGTGCGCTCTAAGGTAACAGGTATTATTGTGCGCGGTTCTCGCGTTACATACGCAAAGGACGAGGAGGGCAAAAATTTCATGCAGATTCAGGATGCCTATGTGTCTACCGACGACTCGAAGGAGCCCGGCACGTGGATAGGCGCCGGTGAGCTGACGGTGTACCCCGGCGAGTATGGCCGCGTGACCCGTTTGAGCGTGGCCGGGCGAGAGCATGATATTGCAATCCCGATTATTGGTTGGTTCTCCTTCTCTCACTCCCTCAATCCGCGCGAGGGCTACCTGCCCCACCCGGGTGCAAAATCCATTTGGGGTACATACTTGCTGAATCAGTATGGTGTGCTGCTGGGCAATCGCCGTGTGGAGAACAACATACCGACGGCAGACTACTTGTTAACCGGGCACTTCGATTACCGCTCCCGCCGTGGTTTTGCTACGGGTTTGGATGCAGAGGATTTGCGGATGCAGAAGAAGTTCAAGGATATGACGGGCCTGCGCACGTATCTTATCTTGGACAGCGACCCGATGATTAACCCCACGGAAACGCCCCGAACACATACCAAGCACCGTCGTTACTCGGTGAAGATGACCACATTGTGGGAGCTTCCGCAGCCGGAGTGCGACACGAAGGGCGATTGGACGCTGGGCACCAATATTGAGCTGCTGAGCGACCAGTATGTGCTGCGCGATTACTTTGAATCCGAGGGGCGCACGAATGATAAGCCGGACAACACGGTGCGCCTTAGCCGCCGCGGAGCCCGCAGCGAAACGATGTTGCTCTCTCGCTTCTCGCCCAATAATTTCTACGCCTCGGATGAGCGCTACGAGCTTTCCTATTACCGCGCACGCACAGCACTGGGCAAGCTGGGTATTAACTACGAGACCCGCAACAGCATTGGCGCCATGAAGCAGCACATTCCTGCGCATGAGATGTTCATGTACCGCGAGGCACTGCACAACACGAAGGACCCGGACTTGCGAGACTACTACAGCCGCATGCTCAACACCTCTGCCTTCATGCGCGTGAACTCTACACACGAGTTTACCGCCTCGTACAAGGCCTTCAATTTCCTTGATGTAACACCGAAGGCCGGTGTGGGCTACAGTGGCTACTATGGTGTAGACGGCGTGGGCTCCGACAACAGATTCCTGGGTTACTTGGGGGTGGATGCCGGCATTAAGATGCACCGCCACTTCTCCAACTTCCGTATTGAGAGCTTGGGCTACGAGGGGCTTACGCATGTGATTCGCCCGTATGTGTCGTTCTCGCACTGCAATATCTCCTCCTCCAATCCCTTGGTGCCGAAGATTGACACGTGGTCCAGCCTATACGGCAACAGCACCACAAGCCCGATTAATTTGGACCTGATGGGCTTCTCCGGCATTGACGGCTGGGGCACTTGGACCATTTGGCGCTTTGGTATGCAGAACACGCTGACCACCACGGTGGACGGTGAACCGCGCACCTTGCTGTATTGGGATATCTTTATTGATTACAATGAGGAGAACCCCAACACGAACAGCAAGTACTCTAACTTGTACTCTCGCGTGGTCTTCCAGCCGACTCGTCGCCTGAAGCTGGGCTTGGAAACCCAAACGCCCACCATTGAGAATGGCGACGGTTACTCACAGTACAACACGTTCCTGCAGTTCCAACCCACGGCGTATTTGGAGGGCCGCTTAGGCCACCGCGTGATTGATAATCACCCGATTCAGGAGGATGCCTCTCAGGTTTACGCCGAGGCCAATATTCGCATTAACGATAAGTACAGCACTGCCTTCCGTTGGCATTGGGATGTAGAGGATGGCCACCTGCCCATTCAGCAGTACTCCGTTTTCCGCAAAACCGGTGCTTGGTACACGGGTGCCACCTTGTTCTTGCGCAATAACGGCGGTAAGAAGGAAACCGGCTTCGGTATCTCCTTCACGCTGGGAGAAACCGGTTCCTCCCTGCCCATCGACTTCTTCTAATCAATTTGGCAAAAGCCGCAAAAAATCCCTCGCAGGGCCCTGCCCGCGAGGGATTTTTGATGTACAATTTACGATGTACAATGTACGATTTTTAGGCTTGGCGGCTGCGCCGCAGGAAGGAGGCTAAGCCGTGCCAGGCTTACGGGCCGCGCCAGATGCGCGGAATGAGGGGTGAATGAGGAAGCCTCTCGAGCTGTTGCTGCCGAACAAAATCAAAAATCCAAATTCCAAAATCAAACATCCCCAAAGGTACAATGTACGATTTTTAAGCTTGGCGGCTGCGCCGCAGGAAGGTGGCAAAGCCGTGCCTGGCTTACAGCCCGCGCCTGATGCGCGGAATGAGGGGTGGATGAGGAAGCCGCTCGAGCTGCCGGGAGGACAAGAGTAGCGCAACTCTCAAGCAAAACTTCTGCCCCGCCCACCAAATCAAAAATCCAAATTCCAAAATCAAAAATCCAAAAATCTCCCGCAGAGCTTGGGGCTCGGCGGGAGATTGAAAAGGGCGAGTATAAGGAGCGCGTTATACTACTTGCCAAGCAATGGTGCGGCAGTAGCGCTCGCCGGGGGCGAGTTGAATAGAGGGGAAATGCGGGCGGTGCGGAGAGTCCGGGAAGTTCTGGGCCTCCAGCGCCACGCCGCCGCGCTTGAGCGGGAGATAATCGCCGGTGTATACCTGCAAGCCGGGGGCATCCGTGAGCACACGGAGGGTGATACCGCCGGCTGTTAGCTCGGCAGCTGTTTTTACACCCGGGGTGGAGGGCAACACATAGTTGTCATCATAACCGCCGGCAATGGCTGTAGGAGCGTTGCGCTCGCCCAAAGAGGCGGGGGTGCGCAGGTCGTACAGCGTGCCGTCTACCGGCATAATGGCGCCGGTGGGAATATTGGCTACCATGGGGGTATAGGCTGTGGCGTTCACCTGCAACAGGTGAGCATCCACCGTTCCCTGCCCGGTGAGGTTCCAATAGGCATGGTTGGTGAGGTTGAGCAGAGTGAGGGCATCTGTCTCAGCCTCCATGTGCAGGGAGAGTGTGTTGCCCTCTAAGCGGTACACGGCTTTCAGCGTAACGGTGCCGGGGTACCCCTCCTCACCGTCGGCAGATACCAGGGAGAGCACCAACTCCGCAGAGTCAGCCTTCTCCACCGTCCAAACTTTGTCGCTAAAACCACGGAGCCCGCCATGCAAGTGGTTCGGCCCGTTGTTTACAGCCAGCTTGTATTCCTTGCCACCCAGCTCAAAGGCGCCGCCGGCAATGCGATTGGCAACGCGCCCGCAAATGGCACCGCAATAGCAGGTGTCTGCCACCAGCTCTTCCGGGGTTTTCGGGCCGTACAGTAAATCCACACCGCGGTACACCATGCTCAGCACACGGGCACCGTAGTTGGTAATGCGCACCTCCAGCTCGGAAGAAAGGAGGGAGAAGATCTCCATATCTTCTCCCTGTAATGTTGTTCCGAAGTTCATAACGGGTTATAAGCCGTTATTGTCGGCGGTTGTTTTATACACCGTCCGGGAGGAACTTGCCACCACCGCTCAGCTGAAGCGTGCCGTGCGTGCCTACGGGAATGTAGCCAACGCCGTCGTATACGGGCTGGGTTACATTGTAGGTCTTACCACCCTTATCAGCCTTTACGGTAAGCACCTGGCCCTGGGTCTGGTCGCCATACTTGGCGGCACCACGACCGGCCAAAGCACCGAGAGCACCGAAACCAACGGTGGAAACTACGCGACCGCTGCCGCCGCCGAGCATCTGGCCGGCACCGGCACCTACAGCAGCACCCAGGAGGGTGCCCATGTTCTTGGTGGAGGAATCTGTATCAATCGTTACGTCGCGAGAGGCAACAACAGTACCGGTGATTACCTCGCCCACGCCACCAACGGCGCTGGAGCTAACGGTGCTAAGGGAACCGAGACCGGTGCAGGACGGCACAGCAAGAAGACCTGCTGCCAACAGGAGTGTGAGCATGGCTCTTTTCATCGTATTAATGTATTTTGGGGTTGAGGGTTAATATGAATAGAAAAACTTATTGTGCGGCGCGGGCCCAAGAGCTAACCTTACCATCCGTAAACTCTACAAAGGCAACATCTTGCGGAATAAAGGCCGTACCCGTATTGGAATAGAACGGGTCACAACAGCCGTGCAAACCATAGGGGCCGTAGGGCATATCTGCCACCACAGTTACGGGCTCGTAGCGGCGGTACACCCAGCGCTCTGTCTTATGATTATTCTTTTCGCCAATAATGGGGGCGGTATCCGGCGCGCCCCAAGCCAGCAGCACGGCATCCGGCGTCATCCCGTTACAAATTTGCCCTCTCTGCACGAGCACTTGTTGATTGGCCGGCAGGGAGTTGAAGATAACAGGATTTTCAGCAATGCGGTCTGCCGGGGTCGGCGCAACGCAGCTTCCTAACAGCACAGAAGCCACAGCACACAAACCGAGGGTGGCTGATAACTTGCGGACGTTCATAATATATGACATTAGCACACGAATTATGGCTTGCCAAGTAAAAAAAAAAATGATAGAGTCATAACCCAGATATGAAAGCCATTTATTCCATCATTTCTCTTTTGTCCGTTCCCGCCCTCATGGCAACAGCTCAAGCAGCTGATGTACCCGCTGCGCTTGCCGGCTATGATTTCCCGACCGGCAACCAGGCTAAGCTTGGCTACGCCATTAACCCGGCCTTTACCAAGGAGTTTATCGCCATGCAAACCAAGGTGGTAGAAAAGCTCCAGACGCTGAGCTCTGAGAAGATACAGGCTTTCATGGAGAAGTATGACCCCGCCATGCTGATTCCGTATGATCCGGAGCTGTGGGAATCCAACGACGCCTACAACGAGTACAAAAAGGAGTGGAACAAGACCCAGATGCAGGGCCAGGCTCAGGTGGCAATTTCTCTGCGCACAGCCGGCGAGGGCACTTGGCGCTTCTTTGCTGTAACGGCAGATGCCTCCGGCCGCGAGCTGCCCGTTACCATCAGCGCCCTGACTTACAACCCCATCAACAACACGTGGAGCTCTGCCCACGGCGAGCTTACCCCCACCGAGTTCAAGGCCACGGACGACTTCATCTTTAAGGCCCAATCCGGCACAGAATGGAAGCTTGAGAAGCAGGACAGCTTTGTGAAGACCGTGCAGTCCCTGCGCATCACCAAGTCCACAGACGGCAAGTCCGTGTTTGTGGCCTTTGCCAGCGTAGAGCGCGACCGCACCACCAACCAGACGCTGTCTCAGCAGGGTTACACCCTTCTCTTCCCGGTGCAGCAGGCCCAGATGAACATCGGCAAGCCCGGCAGCAAATAATAAGCCCGGCTTTCATGAAACTTTTGAAACACTGAGTACCCCGGTGCTCAGTGTTTCTATGCTCAACAACAGAACCGACTAACGCATGCGAATCATTGCCGGAAAGGCTAAAGGCTACAATATTCAGGTACCGCAGGGAGAAGTGCGCCCCACGCAAGACCGCGTACGCGAGGCCTTGTTCAACATCCTTACCCCCCTGCTCGGCGGTGCCCGTGTGTTGGATTTATTCTGTGGCTCCGGCTCTGTCGGTTTAGAGGCACTTAGCCGCGGAGCTGCCAGTGCCCGCATGGTGGATGCCTCTCACCAGTCCTGCGCCATGGCTCGCAAGAATCTGGAAAAGAGCAAGCTCATAGGCGGTAGCGTGGTGCAGAGCGACTGCCTGCAATTTGTGCGCCGCGATTTTGGGCAATATGATATTATTTTTGCAGACCCGCCCTATGCCAAGGCCGTTGGCGACCGCGATATGATAGCCGAGCTCATGACGGACCGCCTGCACGAGCTGCTGGCAGACGACGGCTACTTTATTGCCGAAGCCCAGCTTGGCTACGGCGTGGGCGATATTCATACCCGCGAGTTCCCCGGCTGGGAGCTCATCGATGAACGCACCTACGGCAAAAACACCATTCTTTTCTACCGCAAATCATCATGAAACGCTTTCTCTTCCTCCTTATCTACAACCTGCTGCTGCCCGTCTTTTTGCTCATTTCCATACCGGGCTACCTCATCAAAATGAAGCGCCGCGGCGGCTTTGGCACCGGGTTATCAGAGCGATTCGGCATCTACAAACGCCGCAAGGAGGAAGAACCGCAAGGCGGTCTCTATGTGCACGCGGTAAGCGTGGGCGAGGTGTTTATTGCCCTCAAGTTTATTCGCGAGTGGCGCAAAACGCATGAGGAGCCCGTCATTCTCTCTACCAGCACCGCCACCGGCCACCAGGTGGTGAGGGATGCCGCCCTGCCCGGCGTGCGTGCCCTGTACTCTCCGTTGGATGTTCCGGGGCTGCCGGAGCGCTGTCTTTCCCGCTTTAAGCCCAAGGCTGTGGTGTTGATTGAGGCAGAACTTTGGCCCAACTTTGCAGAGGTGTGCCACCGCCGCGGCATTCCTATGCTCATGCTCAATGCCCGCCTCTCTCCGCGCAGCGAGGGGCGCTACCGCAAAGTGCGCGGCATTACGCGCTTGCTCTTCTCTCGCCTTACGGCTATGGGTGCCCAAAATGCTAAGGATAAAGGGCGCTTTGGCGGCATTGGGGTGAATGAGGATATTATCACCGTAACCGGTAGCATTAAGTTTGATGTGCTGGGTGATGCGCCCACGGCTCCCCGTGCCGAGTTTAAGGAATTGCTTTCCCGTATCTGTGGCGGTAAGCCCGTGGTGTTGGCAGCCTCCACCCATGCCGGTGAGGAAGCCCTGATTGCCACCGCTATTCGCGAGGCCGGCGCCTTCCCCCTCATTGTGCCGCGCCATGCCGAGCGCCGTGCCGATGTGGTGAAGGACCTGACCGCAGCCGGTTTTGCCCCCGTATTGCGTACGGAAGGCACCCTGCCGAGCCCCCTGCCCGAAAACCTTTGCTACATTGCAGATACAACGGGCGAGCTGCGCGACTGGACCGCCCTGGCCGATATTGCCGTGATTGGCAAGAGCTTCCTTGCTCGTGGCGGACAAAACCCGGTGGAGGCCATCGCCGCCCGTGTGCCGGTGGTATTTGGCCCCTCCATGACCAATTTTGCCGACTTGGTGCAGCTGCTGAATGCTGAAAACAGCGTGTGGCAGTGCGAAAAAGAGCAACTGGCCGCCACGCTTAGCCGCATTTTGAGCGACACCGCCGAGGCAGATGCCCGTAAGGAGCGAGCCTATGGAGCCCTGAGCGTGCACTCAGGAGCCACACGCCGCAGTGTTGAATTGGTGGAAACGCTCTACCGCTAAGCCCGCTCGCCCTACGACCACCGGCATGATTTGCCCGGAACTCAAATCCCGCTTAGAGCACCTGTGGTTCCTGCTGCACAGCGGTGGTCTTTCTAATCCCTTGGATGCGATAGAGCAGCTGAGCTATCTGCTCTTTATGCGCGAGCTGGATGCGGAGGACACGCACCGCTGCACAGCCTCCCCCACAAGCCAAAGCGTATTTGGCGGCACTTTTTGCCATCAAGGAAACAGCATTGCCGCAGAGCAGCTGCGCTGGAGCAGGCTGCTAGAGTTGCCGGAAGCAGAGCTGTACCGCACGGTGCAAGAGTGGGTGTTCCCCTTTCTTAAAGCCCTGAATGCAGACCCGCGCAGCGCTTACAGCCTGTACATGGCAGATGCCGTCTTCAAAATTCCTACCCCCACACTGCTGCAACGCTTAGTGCGCGCAATAGATGACTTGTATACCACCCTACCATGCCGTGGCGACACCTTGGGCGATGTATACGAGCACTTGCTTGCCTCCTTAGGCTCCGCCGGCATCAACGGGCAATTTCGCACCCCGCGTCACATCATTCGCATGATGGTGGAGCTGGTGCACCCCACACCCCGCGACCGCATTTGCGACCCCGCCTGCGGCTCCGGCGGATTTTTGGTTGAAGCCGCAGCCTACCTGCGCCACCAAACCGCCCCCACAAGCAGCGAGCACCCCCAATTTTGCGGCTTTGATACAGACCGCACCATGCTGCGCCTAGCGGCCATGAACCTCATGGCCCATGGCATCCGCCACCACCACATTGCCTACCGCAACAGCTTAGCACATGCAGAAGAGGAGCACGGCGGATACTCCCTCATCCTTGCCAATCCACCATTCACCGGCACGGCAGAGGCGGCAGCGGTGCACCCGGCACTGCGGCGCACCTGCCCCGGCAGCAAAACGGAACTGCTCTTTTTAGCCCATATTCTGCACAGCTTAAAACCCGGCGGCCGCTGTGCCTGCATTGTGCCCACAGGTGTTTTATTCGGCAACTCCAAAGCACACCGCACCATGCGCAAAACGCTGGTAGAGCAGCACCGGCTTCACGCGGTCATTTCCATGCCCAAGGGGGTCTTCAAGCCCTATGCCGGCGTGGCAACAGCCATCCTCATTTTCAGCAAAAACACGCCCGACTCTTCTCCTGTTTGGTTTTACCAGATGAAGGCCGATGGATTCTCGCTCAATAATAAGCGTAGCCCCATTGCAGAGAATGATATACCCGACCTACTCCGGCGGTACAGCAATCCGGCCGCCGAAAGTGAGCGCCCCCGCTCGGCACAAAGTTTTATGGTGCCGCTCAGTGAAATTAAAGCACATGGCTACAACCTTGCGTTTAACACCTATAGCGCCCAAACACCGCAGCACGAGCCGCTCCCCTCTGCCTCCGAGCTGCTGCACAACATCTGCCGGCTGCAGCAAAGCATCGATTGTAATCTGGCGCAGCTGGCCGATTTGATGGAGCAAGACGAAACGATGCACCACGGCAACTAAGGCGCATTCAGCAAAGGCCCCACACGCGGAATGATGCTGTTTAATACAGAGCGCTAATTGAATAAATGCCATAGTCTCCTAACAAATTTACGCCTTGTTTGCATCTTTTTTTCTTGCTATCCCGTGCATTTATCTGTATTCTATGTGGCGTCGATGAAAAATACATTCCAATATCTGACCTTACTGGCCGGCCTTTCCGCCGGTGTTCTCATGGCTGATACAGCCGCCCCCGCCACTGAGGCTCAGCCCCCTGCCGTTACTGTTCAGGCTGCTCCCGTGGTGACAGATTACCTCAACAAGGCCACCTTCCTGACCGGCAAGCCCATTGAGGATGCTCAGTACTACATCTATCTCTACTCTGCCTCCTGGTGCCCGCCCTGCCGCGCCCTCATGCCCTCCGTTGTGAAGATTTATCCCGAAATGAAGGCTAACAAGGTTGAAATCATCCTTATCAGCTGCGACAGCAACGACGCTGAGGCCAAGAAGTATGTGGAGCACTACAATGCCGGCTTCCCCGGTCTGCACGCAGGCTCCGCCGCTGCCCGTAACCTTCCTTCCAACAAAGACATCCGTGCCATCCCCACCGCTATCTTTGTGGATGCTCAGGGCAATTTCATCAAGTCCGGTAACGGTCGCCTTATTCTTGACTGGAAGAACATCTGCAAACCCCAGCAGTAATTCTCCTTCAAGGATTCAATATTTTTTCACAGCACCTGCAGAGTTCGCTCTGCAGGTGTTTTTTACTATTGAAAGTGGGGCATAGGTAATGGTAATTATATAGCCCCAAATTACGGTTTAGGATTAAAAAAGGTTGATAAATGGGAGTTTGTGGAAGTACGAGGGACGAATTCCGAAGGACGAATTTACCGCGAGCGCAGCGAGCCGAATTTGAGAGTCCGGAGGACGACAGAACGTAGCCGGGGGTGGTTCATCGAGGCGTAGCCGAAGATGAGAACCCCCGGTAACGCATGAAAATGATATGGAGCCCTGTAGCGC
>CAJGCZ010000054.1 GCA_904501975.1 uncultured Akkermansia sp. | reverse complement strand
GAACCGGTGAAATCGACCAAAACGGCTTTGCCTTCTGCCTTAGCTTTGGCGCAAGCTGCATCCAAATCGGTCATCCATTCGGCACCGTAGGTAACACAAGCCGTGGCCATGATAGTCGGCACGGCAGCGAGTTTTAATAATTGAGAAAACATGATATTGATGGTTGAAATCCTGTTATCAGTCTACCTGAATGAGCTAGCAATGGCAAGCTTTTTCTTTGTATGCAAAAAGGCAGGACTACCGGAGTAGTCCTGCCCTTGAGTATAAGAGTTATTAGGCAAATTACTTGCCGAAGGCGGTCTTGTAAACGGCGAGCACCTCTTCCCATGTGCAGGGACGGGGGTTGCCTCCGGTGCAAACGTCGGCCATGGCGGCATCGGTAAGAGCCTCAAGGTCTTCTTCCTTCACGCCGATTTCGGAAAGCGTCTGCGGAATGTTAACGTCCTTGGAAAGCTGCTTAACAGCCTCAATGGCAGCCTTGCGGTATTCCTCCTGGCTCATGCTGTCAACACCCTGAACACCCATAGCGCGGGCGATTTCGCGGAACTTCTCACCGGTGTAGGGAGCATTGTACTCCATCACATAGGGAAGCAATACAGCGTTAGCCACACCGTGCGGCGTGTTGTAGAAGGCGCTCAGCGGGTGAGCCATGCCGTGTACAACACCAAGACCTACGTTGGAGAAAGCCATGCCGGTCATGTACTGGCCCAGTGCCATACCCTCGCGGCCATCGGGGTCGTTTTCCACAGCGGCGCGCAGGCTCTTGGCAATCAACTCAACAGCTTTGATGTTGAGCGTATCGGCAAGCTCCCAAGCAGCCAAGGTGGTGTAACCTTCGATAGCGTGGGTAAGGGCATCCATGCCGGTGGCAGCGGTAAGACCGCGGGGCATGGAGGACATCATGTCCGGATCAACAACGGCTACCACGGGAATGTCGTGCGGGTCAACGCATACAAACTTGCGGCGCTTGGCCTCGTCGGTGATTACGTAGTTGATAGTAGTCTCGGCAGCTGTGCCGGCCGTGGTGGCTACGGCAATAACGGGCACGCACTTGTTCTTGGTGGGGGCAAGACCCTCGAGAGAGACAACATCGGAGAACTCCGGGTTGTTGATGATGATGCCGATAGCCTTAGCTGTGTCCTGGGGAGAACCACCGCCGATGGCAATCATGTAGTCGGCACCGGCAGCCTTGAAGGCTTCTACACCGCCCTCAACAACGGCAACGCTGGGGTTGGCCTTTACTTGGTCATAAATCTCGTAGGCGCAGCCGGCAGCATCGAGCAAATCTGTTACCTTGGCTACTACACCAAAGCGTACCAAATCAGCGTCGGTTACAACCAAAGCCTTTGCAAAGCCACGGGATTTTACTTCCGTTACAATTTCCTTCACGGCACCGTGGCCGTGATAACTCGTTTCATTAAGGATAAAGCGTTTTGCTGACATGGCTATACTCTATCAGACCTCACTCTACTTTTCAAGTTAAAAATTCACTTCACACAGAATCTCCCGCTACCTTTAAGGGCATGCTTTCACCTTAGTGAATGACAACGAGCGTGCCGGGGTTGACAGAATGAAAAATCGGCAGGCATGCTTCTTTAGGTAAGCGTATGCAGCCGTGGGATGCGGGTGTTCTGTATATATCGCCAATGTGCAAGCCTATTCCATCGTAGGTAAGTCTCATAAAGCACGGCATGGGTACATGGTAAATGTTTGAGCGGTGGTGGCGCTTTTTCTCTTTAATGGTGTAGCTTCCGGTTGGTGTTTCGTATCCGATTTTTCCGGTGCACACAGGAAAATCCATAGCCACTTGTCCGTTCACATAAAAGATGCCCCGTTGTGCGGCCAGACTGATTTCCAAATGTTTTGCTCCGTTTTGCTTCAACACGGCATCGTTCAGGTATACGCAAAAATGATTATCCACCGGTGCGGGGGTTGATTTTCTTTGAATGGGCTTGCGTTTTTGCGGTACCGCGCGGGGGCCGGATGATTTTAAGTGGTAGATGTGCACGGTGTTGTCTTGTTGGCCTGTGCAACTCAGAAGCAGCAAGGGTAGTGCAGCAAGGGGAATGAGGGTAGCCTTCATGCGGAGTATCTTACCCCTCCGCTCAGATGGCCTCAAGATAAAAATCTATCTGTTAAGGAGTAGGGGAATCCAACGGATTTTCCGTAGGAGAAGGTGCAGATACCGGTGTTTCCGGTTTTTCGTACGCCTCAATATTATAGTTACGGCGCAGGAGCAGTTCTGTGGCTTCACCGTGAGAGCCGGCAGGCGAGAAGTGTACCTCTGCACATACGCCAAAGTAGATATGCGCTTCTCCTTCTTTCAGGGCAAAGAAGGGGGCATTGGTGGGGAATAAATGCGCTTTCAGCCCCATGTGGCGGCTCCCGTGCATATCATGCAATGGCAGAGGAATATCGTGCCTGAATACTTCGTTGGGATTATCTGAGAAAAGGGCTGTTTGCGAGAAGACGAGCAGGGGTTGGCGGCTCTTCAAATCGCGTATGACCATGATGAGCGTTCCTGCGCGCCCGGGGTTGGCGTAAATCTCCGCTTGGTAAATACCGAACTGCGAGTGCGGTTCTGCTAATCTTAATTCCGGAGTGTTGCCTTTAATGCGCCCCACTTCATGAATCATTTGTTGAATCATCTCCTTGGTCGGCGTTTCTGCAACTTCTTCCAGCAAAGCATCTATAGTTTCAATAGAAGTATTGATGGCGCTGAGCGCCAATGCTTTGTTGTGAGCACCACGCCATGCAAGCAGAAGATAGCGTTTACCGCCCAACTCTAAGGCAATGTCCGGTATGTCTTCTCCGTCTGTAGAGGTGAGTTCGCTGACCGCCGCCCCCGGGCGCACGACGGTGTAACCCTCCGGCAATGTTTCACCTGCGGCAATAGTGCGGAAAGCGGCGTGCACGGTTCCGGGAATTCCGGAAGATGCAGAGGCAACTAAGACCACATGGCCGGGCTTGCTGTAAAATGTGTCGTCGTTGGCGCTATAAGCCCATCTGGGCGAGACGGAAAGGTATTCATCCAAAATTTCCGGATGATGGGTTTCCAAGGAAATAAGGTTAGCGGGTATTTGGACGGTATTAACCGGTGTATCGCTTGGGGTGATATAAAGGGTTAAAGCAGAAGGCCCCAGCAAAATATCCTTCGTTTCGTGCAGGGTGGTGTTCTTTTGAATGGCCGGGGCTTCTTCCTGCGGATAGGGGGACGGCATGTCGGCCTCTATGGCTAATTGGAAGAAGATGAGGACACTCACACCCCAAATGCCTAAACTGACAACCAGTTGGCTGATGGCTCGGGCATTCTGTAATTTAAGAAAAAAGTACACCGTGCTCCACCCCAAATGCAGGGCCGAACCGGTAAGGCAAATCAATAACACCCAACCGAATATTTGGCGAACAAGTGGTTGCAGATGCTCCAGCTCCGGTATCGGAAAAAGAAACAGAACGCAGGCAAGTAGGGCAATGGAGCAGAAAATGATGGTAATCTTCCACGGAGAAAGCAGCCAATGCTTCGTAAAGTTGCTCATCATTAGGGGGAATTATCGTTTATTGTCGGTCTGCGAAAAAAGTTCCGGGTGCTCCAATATATATTTTGCCATGGAGGGGCGCGGCGCCGGGGCTACCAATTCCTGGTATCGGCGGTGTGCTGCTTGTTTGGTGTAGATGTCATTTGTGCGCTCACCTTGGGTAAAGAGTTTTGCAATGGCATCGGCGTGGGAATGGAGCTGCATGCTGCGCAGTTGTTTTTCCACTCGCTGCAATTCATCCGCCGAGATGTCATCCGTAGAGCCCTTGCGCATGGCTTCATCCACGCGGGCGCATTCATAAACCCTGAGCAGGGGGGCAGGCCATTGCTCCGGCTTACCGAGCGAGGCGAATCGCTCTTCAAATTCCGCAGGTTCCGGTGCAGGTAAGTTCACACGGTGCAGCAAGATGCGATACGCGTAATAAGATAACTCCGGGTCGCGGCACACACTGTATTCCTTTACTAAGGGCAGTGTGTTATCCCCGTCCTGCCGGTAAAGCATTTCCAAAATATGCACCATGGGGCGTGCAGCATTGCAGGAAATCATGTCTTCTCCCTCTGCCGGAAGTTGTGTTTGCAGGCGGCGTATGGCCACATTCAACTTTTGCACATCCACGCTCCATTGCAAGCGGTGCAGGGTGGCAAGAACCGTTGCAGGAATCTCTTCAATAAAGTGCTCGCTGTGTTGCCAATAGTTGAGGTTGTTTACATAAGCCTCGGCGCGTGCGGGGTCTGCCAAGCGCAGGAAGGCCAAGCCATGCTCAATGGCTCCCTCCGGAATCCTGTTTTTGTGCTCAGAGTTAAGGTATTCATCCAGCTTCTGTTCCACGCGGTCGTAAGCCGGAGCGCAGTATTTTCTGCTGAGGTATTGCAGGCATTCCTCATGGGTGGTGTAGGAGGCCTGGTTGACTCTCAACTTCATATAGCGCATGAGGGCCAATGTATCATACGGTATACGCATGGAGAGCTCCTTGGGCAGCAGATTCTCCTGTTGCAGCTTCCTGATGAGCTCGGGCTTGCTTTGCAGATAGAACAAGGCATTGCAGCCATGGTTGTTTTCCTTCATGGCATCGGCTCCATGGCGCAGTAGTTCTGCAAAAGCTGCGTCCACCGCTTTGGCATAATGTTCATCGTGCCTGTAGCGGTAATCCATCTCAATGCTGGAGCACATCCACAACAGTGGCGTGTTGCCGTGGGAATCAACGACATTGGCATTGGTTCCGCTTTGCAACAATACTTTCATTTGTTGCAATGAATCTGCTCCCTGAAAGTTTTCCGCCACGCTCAGCAGGTCGTGTTCTGCTTGGTGCTCGGGGCTTAAATTCGATACCGCCTGTTGGGTAACAGCCTCCTGCCCGCAAACAACGGTAAGCGGGAAAAGGGTGAGAAGCAGAGTTGTGGCTGTTTTGTGCATGAGGCTACGTTAAATCTACCCTATAGCGGGCAATTTGTCAACCTTACTTTGTCTGTTGAAGGGGGAGGAAGTGCGCCTTATGTAGTAAAATGTACTTAGCTGTGGCAATTTCCAGCTCGTATTGCCATTTTTTTCCTAATCGCTCCAGTTCGTCCAGTTTTTCAGGATTGTTCATGTTATCGGCAAATTCGCCGTATACACTGATGGCTTCCGGCGGGGCGCCGATGGTTTGCAAAGCCTGCAAAAACTCCTGTTTTCGCTCCGGTGTCATTTGGTTGTACCACATTTCTTCCAAGGATGTGGCTAACAGCGCGGTTTGCATTTGCGGGGTGTTGGCTTCGCGGTTGTGTTTCCTGAGCCATTTGCTTACGCCCCCGTTCGTGGCTGCGGGCAACTGCTGAATCTGAAGCAGGGCGCCCCATGCCCCCGCGCGCACTGCGGCTTGGGAGGATTCCAGCATGTTTTGCACGTCAGCCTCTGCATCCGGGCAGCGCCCCAGTAATTCAACCGCTGTGGCTGCCAAGTGTGTGTCGCCGTGCGCAAGTGCTTTGTTTGCCACATCCATCAAGTGTTCCTTTTTTGCGGCAAGCTCCGGAATTTCTTGCAGTGTGTAGACCAAACTTGCTGCGGTTACACTCCAAGCCATGTCGTCATCTGCTTCCGGTGCCGGTTGAGATAAGCTGATTCTCCAAATGGACGAGTTATTGATAACCTCCTGCGCGCGCTGTACATCTGCTCTGGCGATGAGTTCAGCGCCCATTTGGAGGGCTCCTTCTAAGCGATGCGCGTCTTTTAATTGCTCTGCAGTGGGGTTAAAGATGCTTGCAATAATATCGAAGTAAGGAGCTACCTCCTCGGCGCTCATTTTGCGCACGCCGGCGCGGATAATGTTATCGAGCAGCTTCTCTCCGGGGACTAAGGTTAAAGTTTGCCCCTGCAGGTCTATGCCTCTTTTTTTCAATTCCTGCAACCACTCCGGGCGCGAGGCAAGCATATCATAGGCACTGAGCCCGGAGTATGTGGAAATGACATTGCTGTCTGCTCCCTGAGCAATCAAAAAGGCAATGTAGTCCATCCACTCATCCGCCGCCGAACGATTATCTTCATCAACGAATTTCAGGAAATCAATGGCGGTAATTAAGGTGGTGTTGAACTGATGCTCTGAATCAAAGTAATTGATGTCCGCCCCCTTGGAGAGCAGAAGCTCTGTGCAGCGACGATTGGTGAGGGCATTCTTAGATTGGATGGGAAGCGCAGAGGCAATGAGGGCCGGATTAAGCTGCTCTTGCGGAATTTGTTGCTTATCCAGAATCTCTTGCAGCATCTCTACCCAACCCCGTTCGATGATGAGGCAAAGCTCGCGTGAGCTGACGGCAGGCACATAGTTCAGCAAGTGGCGTGCCACGCGCTCGCTCTCACATACATAGGCTGCTGCTGTTATCAGCGATTCTCCGTGGTAGATTCCGATGTCCGTTTTTGCTCCGTTTTGAATGAGCAGGTCTACCAGTGCTATGAGCTTATCATCGGTATCTGCATCCGTGATTCCGGGGGAGATGGCAAAACGCAAGGGCGTATCAGCTTGTAATTGAAACTCGTCGCGCGTGCAGAGATTCGGGTCGGCTCCATCTAACAGAAGGCATCTCGCCAGTTCCGGCTTTTTGAATAAGCAGGCCAAATGCAGCATGGACAACCCGAGCTTCGGGGTTGCATAGCGGGCATCCGCCGTGCGGTCGAAGTGGTCTATCAGTCCTGCTACTTCACTGAGGTTCTGCAGCTCCTCCTCCATCCATTCTTCATCGCGCAGTGCCTGAAAAAGCTCGGTCACCTCCGCATACTCCGCAGCAGCCTGTGGTGTTGCTTGCCCGAGTTGGCGGTTATCGCAAGCCGAAAGCAGGCACAACCCTGCCAACAGCGCCATGGTAAAGGTGGTGCATGTAGACTTCATCCGCATTCTATGGTAGCACATCTGTTGCCCTTGCGCAAGCTAACTTAGCATTCAACGGTGGTGTTGAGTTTTGCTACATGTATCTCGCCATGTGGGTGCAGCGGGGTAAGGGCTGCTTTAAGGGCTGCCGTGCATTCTTTTTCGCCGTGTACCAAGTACACTTTGCTCTTTTTGCCCCCCGTTCTGCCGAAGTAGTTAATGAGTTCTCCGTGGTCGGCATGGCCTGAGAAAGAGTCCAAGGAAACGACTTTGGCGCGTACTGGATACACATCACCCAGTATTCGTACCTCCAAAGAGCCGTCCATGATGCGGCGCCCCAAGGTGTTAGCGGCGCAGTATCCCACAAAGAGCACCGTATTATTGTCGCGGCTAATGCCGTTTTTGAGGTGGTGCAGAATACGGCCTGCTTCGCACATGCCGGAGGCGGAAATGATGATGGCTTTTTCTCTCATATTGTTGAGCCTCTGCGACTCCGTGACAGTGCGCACCATGTGCAGTTGCTCAAAGCCGAAGGGGTCGCGCTCATTGAAGAGGAAGTCGTACACCTCTTTGTTGAAGCATTCCGGGTGAATACGGAAAATCTCCGTGGCACTGACAGCCATGGGACTATCCACATAGACTTGGTAATTCGGCATCTTACCTTCTTTGTACGCGCGGTTAAGAAGATACAGAAGCTGCTGCGTACGCTCGACGGCAAAGGCCGGTATGTATACGTTGCCGCCGCGCTTCATGGCGGCCTTGATGGTGGAAATAAAGGTTTCATCCGCTCGCGTGCCTGACTCATGGAAACGGCCGCCGTAGGTGCTCTCCATCAGCATAATGTCAACGTCTTCCACCGGTTCAGGGTCGCGCAGCAATTCATTGTTACCGCGCCCAACGTCGCCGGAGAACAAGAGTCGCTTGTGTTGGCCGTCTTCCTCATCATCAATATCCAGCACCACCTGCGCCGCTCCCAGAATATGGCCGGCATCGTAGAAGCTTAAGGTTACACCCGGGGCAATAGGAATGGGCATGTGGTAGCCGATGGTAAGGAACTGGCGCATGCAGCGCTCAGCATCCTGCTCGGTATAAATTACTTCGGCCACGCTTCCGCTGCCACCCTTGCGAGCGTCCATTTTATTAAGGAACTTGACATCGCTTGCCTGAATGCGTGCAGCATCTGCCAACATGACCGAGCACAAATCGCGCGTGCCGTAGGTGGTGTATATGAATCCGCGGAACCCTTTTTTCACCAAGTTAGGTAGGTTGCCGGAGTGGTCGATATGCGCGTGCGACAAAATTACACAATGCACGCCGGCGGGGTCAAAGTAGGGAAAATCTCTGTTAATTCGTAATTGGTCTTCACGGTGGCCTTGGTACATACCGCAATCAAGCAATATGCGCTTGCCGTTTACTTCCAGCAAATGCTGAGAACCGGTAGTAGTTTGAGCTGCTCCACAAAAATGAATTTTCATTAACCTTATATTAACGCTCTTCTTCTCGCTTTTCAAGATAAAATTAACAGATAGCCGTGGCAGGGAGGACAATGAGATGTTTTTAACACAAAATTAAGAGTAAAACACGGATTTATCCCCCGGAGCAAAAAGAAAACACCCGCAGCGTGTGACTGCGGGTGCTTGAAACATGAGATGAGTTCCGATTACTTGGTGGCCTCGGGCTGGCTCTTCAGCAACTGCTCAATCTGCTCGGGGGTGAGCTGAATGGGGTTACCCTGAGAACCGCGAGGAGCCTTAATATCGGCAAGCATCAGCTTGAAGATAAGCGTGGCATTCGGCCCGATGATGCCGGGACCACGGTCGCCATAGGCCAATTCGGAGGGAATGTAGATTTCCCACTCAGAACCGATGGGCATGAGCTTGAGGGCTTCGCTGAAACCGGGGATAACGCCGTCGAGGGGGAACTCTACGGGAGTTGTGCTGGCGTCAAACACCGTGCCGTCTACCTTGCGGCCCTCGTAAGCTACAAGAGCCACGGCAGCAGCGCCGTCCTTCTTGGCATCATACTTGCGGCCGGTGCCCTTAGTGAGCTCCTTGTACTGAAGACCGCTGGGCAGGGTAACAACGCCGTCCTTCTTGGCGTTCTCCTGCAAGAAGAGCTTGCCGCTCTCTGCATTTGCCTGGGCTTTGGCCTCAACACGCTTGTCCATCTCGGCTACAAAGGCCTCCATGATAACGCGTACGTCTTTCTTAGCCATCTCGGGGTCAACACGGTTGGCCATGCCGTCCTCAATGCCTTTCATGAGCATGGTGGCATCGATGTCGGAAATCTGCAACTCGCTGAGGTCGTTAGCAAGGCTGGTGCCAAGCTGCTGGCCGATGAGGTAGGAGAACCCCTGCTTAATTTCCTCCGTGCTCGGTTGGGCAACGGATACCGGGGTGGTGAGTGTATCTTGGGCGATGCTGAGCGGTGCCAAGGCAAGGCTCAGGCCAATCATTGCGTATGTTGTTTTGTTCATAAAAATCAGTTTACTTTAAGGGTGCAGCCCTTGTTCTTAATGACAGCGTTAAGGGCAGATTCATAAATCTCGTCAATCTGGTTCGGGTCGTTGACAAGATATTCAACATTATGGCTGTAGGTGCCGTCGGGGAAAGACTTAGCGGGCTTGCTGGTTAAACCTCCCGTTTTAGAGTCCAAAAGCTTGCGCGTATTTTGGGTGCGGGCAGCCAGCTTTTGAGTTGCCTCATTATTATTCAGACAATAAAAGCGAATGCTGTTATTGCCGCGGGTGTCAATGGTGCATTCCTTGACCACCATATTGTCAACGGAGTACGTGTGCTTGTTGACGGAAACAATCGTATCCAGACGAATGGCTGATACAGCTTGCTTGGAGCTGCCGACAATGCAAACCCAGAACTTGTAGTTCACGCTCTGCTCACCATCCTTTACATCGTCGTAATTGATGCGATCCTGAGCCGTGGCTTGCTGCAGTGAAAGGGTGGCCACACCCATCATTGCCATGAGTTGTAAGAATCGTTTCATTGCGTCCTTCTTTTATTCCATATCATTTCATTTGTCAAGCTATTTGCATGTCACCCGGCATAACGATTTTGATTGACTTAGTTTCAACTAAACATCACTATAAACTCATAACATGAACACCATTTCTCTTACTCAAGCTATTTTTAGTCCCACGGGCGGCACCTTAACCGTTGCCGATTCCCTGGCAGTGGGTATGCAGGTGAGCCGAATTGATTTGTGTGTCCCTGTGCAAGAATTGCCTCTTTTTACGCCCTTGATGGCTGTTTTGCCCGTGTATGGCGGACGCTTGCCAGCCGTGGCAGTAGAGCGCTTACGCAACATCAAGGGGCAGGGACAAGCTGCCGTTGCCGTGGTAGTTTACGGTAATCGTGCTTATGAGGATGCGCTGCTTGAATTGCAGCAAGAACTTACCAAATGCGGTTTTACGGTTATTGCAGCAGCCGCCTTTATTGCAGAACACTCCATTGTGCGTAGCATTGCTCAGGGACGCCCGAATGTTGAGGATAAGGACTGTGCGGCTTCGTTTGCCAAAGCCGTTGCTGCAAAAATAGCTGCCGGCGATATGTCACCCGTGACCGTTCCCGGTAACTATCCTTACAAAGATTTGCCGAAGATGCCGGTGGTGCCGCTGACGACAGAGACTTGTGGCGGTTGTGGCCGTTGCGCCCGAATCTGCCCGGTAGGGGCTATCCCTGCGAATGCTCCGCATACTACCGATGCTTCAAAATGTATACTGTGCATGCGCTGCGTAGCCGTGTGCCCGCGCCGTGCACGTTTGATGCCGCCCCCTGCATTGGAAATGATGACGCAGCGCCTTAATGCTGTGGCCTCTGAGCCGAAACTGCCCGAGGTATTTATCTAAAGGCGGGTATATGCTCGTAAAAACAAGCCGTTGTCTCGCAAGAGACAACGGCTTGTTGTATAATCTGAGAAATAAAATTAAGCTCTGTTAAAGTTTTTAGTTGATAGCCCCACAAATAGCCATTTGTGGGGTTCATTGATGTGAGCGCAGCGAACGGAATTCAAGAGTCCGGAGGACGACAGACACATAGCCGGGGGCGCAAGCCCCCGGTATGGGGAAAAGAAAATCGGAGCCCCGAGGCGCCGGAGCAAACGCGACGGCAACGAGGGCCGACAGAAAGCGTGGCTCTTAACATGCCATGTG
>CAJGCZ010000053.1 GCA_904501975.1 uncultured Akkermansia sp. | reverse complement strand
GGCTCGCTGCGCTCGCGGTATTTGGGAGAAGAACGGCTGACGCCGTGGTGAAGAATGCCCGTTGGGCATGGTGAAGAATCTGCCTGCGGCAGATGGTGAAGAACAGCTTGCGCTGTAGTGAAGAACGCACCTGCGGTGCGTAGTACGGAGGGCCGGCAAACTCCCATTTATCAACTGTATAGTTTAACAGAGCCAAAAACAATCCCCCTCAGGCTTGCTCTTATTGCATTTTCTGGTAGAATCCCGGCTCTTTTCCGCTATCAGTATCGACTGAAGGATGACCACCCCAGCGCGGTTGAAAGTATACCAATCGGGGCGGCAACAGATGTACTGCATATAACTTCCGGGCATTCTTAATCACCGCAACTCACCCCTTTGCACCACTGCAAAAATGCTTACGCGCCGTTCCGGTAATCTTTAAGTTCATCGAGGCGAGCCAGCACCTGCTGATGAAAATCGGCGATATCCTCGGTCAGCTTGATAGCCTGGGCACATTGTTCGGAGGTATATTCCTGCGGCTCCTGTTTATTCACCCATTGAGTGAACTTCATAGCATCCCACATCGGTGGCGCATCCGGGGACACTCGTTCAGGCAGGTCAAGCAGACCGAGACGGTCAGGTTCAGTACCCCGGGGCGGGCTGAATTTGTCCACCGGCTCTTCTTCCTCAACAAATCGAGTCTGTTTGAGCTGCTTACGCAAGGCTGTGCAGGTCAGTTTATCTTTGGCTGCTTGCTGGAGTACTTCTACGCGCTGATTCGGGTCAGCATCTGTCGATGCAACCTCCAAATGGTGCGTAAACGAGAGGCCCGGGTGACGCTGTTCGACAGGGAACTTCTTGCACGTAAGCACAATGTTGCGTATCGTACCACGAGAGAGCCCGGTCACCAAGATGGCTTCTTCATATTTGCTTGCCGTGTACTGATTCCCCCATTGACGCTCACCCAGAAGCAAAATATCGCCCAACAGCCAGCAACTCGATTTATGAATCGCAAGAATGGTTCTGAAAACGGCATTAAACTCATCCGCTGATACAGACGATTTTTGCACAACAAGCCCATTACCGGTCATTTGAATACCATCCACACCAGAGGGAACCATAAGCGAACAACATGTGCTTGTCATGTTAACATGACAAGCACCATCATTCGACGCCACTCCCGCAATCATCACTGTATTTTTACTTTTCATGCCTTAAGGAGGGTGTCAAAATGCATCAGCTGCGGCGTTTGTTGTTTTTACGGTAGATATCACGGACTTTCTCACTGCGTTGATTCGCCATCGGGGGAAGACCGAGCTGTTTCTCCATCTTGCGCACATGGTGATGAAAAGCCTGTTTGCTCATGCCAAGCTTCTGCGCCATGCTTTCGCAAGTCCCCTGACCGAGCAGGTAACAAATGCAGGCCCAGCGTAAGCGAGGATTACCATCCTGCTGCAGAAACGCAGACAACACCGACTCCTCATCCGCATCCAGCTTGTCGAAAGCCGCAGCCCAGCCGTCAGAAGAAATCCGCTCTGCATGAGTTTTGAGCTTCCTCAACGGTCGCGCAATCAAACCATCATCGTAAACATCCTCCCGGCACGGTTCATGGCAGGGCAAAAAACGGTCAAGGCTATGGCCATTGAGGCCCCACTCAGTTTGTGGAGTCAGCAGCCCTAAAGATTCGGCCTTTTCGCGTGCCTTGGGAGGCAACGCTGAAATCCAGTCCTTAGCTGCATCCGTCTCGTAGGCGGCCTCGTATAATTTTCTTCGCTTTTGAGCCCCAAGAGCGTATGAATCGTTATTCATGTTAATCTCCTTTCAAGTTTTGAAAAAGTATTGATTGACTTGATATAAGCGCGTGGGTAAACCCGGTGCTTCATCCATATACTTTCTCTGCTTTAACTGGTTGAAAATCGGGGTATTTGATACCGGGATGCAGGATACAAGGTTGAATCACGCCGTTGACCTTACCCCAGACCAACCGTTGCCGGCATATAAGGGTACCCAGAGCAGAATCGGGGATGCAAAACTCAACACGGTTACCATCTAATGATAATCGGTGCGCAGGATAGAAAGAGGATAATTTTCTCATTGTTCGCTCTCCTTTCCAGAAAAAATTACCTTAACCTTACCTCGTTTAATCCAATAATTTACAACATCACTCTCTGATAAATACTCCGGCAAGCAGCACCTCCCGGAGTCTTTTATATCAGGTTGCGTCACGCGTGAAACTAATCGTTTTAACACTAACTCGTTGCTCAGAATGCTAATGACAACAACGAGTGCTTTTTCAACATTTCTGTAATGTGCAGACCGATTTTCCGCGCAAGTCTCACCAGCCATATCACAGATTGCCAGCAAACATTGCAATTCCTTTTCTTGCAGAGGAATGGAGTTTATAATATGAGCAATATTTTCGTATAATAAGGACGTAATTTTCATGATTTTAGCAGAGGTTTGTTGTATCCTCCGCAATCTAATGCCTCTTTCAAGCTACTTTTCCCCCCTCTTTTTAATAAAAGGCGCTGTTAAAGCTTTTAGTTGAAAAATGGGAGTTTGTCGGCCCTCCGTACTACGCACCGCAGGTGCGTTCTTCACTACAGCGCAAGCTGTTCTTCACCATCTGCCGCAGGCAGATTCTTCACCATGCCCAACGGGCATTCTTCACCACGGCGTCAGCCGTTCCTTCTCCCCAATACAGCGAGCGCAGCGAGCCGAATTCTGAGCCCCGTTCAGGGGCGGTAGCGTAATAGCCCGGCGCGTCAGCGCCGGGTATCCCGGTGGAGAAATCTTGGAGCCCCTGTGGGGCGGCAGAAAGGCGTGTTTTGGGGTATGGGCTTCATTGAAAAACAAAGTTTTATGTATACTCTTATTCGCTAACAAAAGACAATGCCGTTCACTCGTTCTCTGCCGCCCCTCAACCGGGGCTCCAATACTGTTATACCCAAAACCCGACGCTTACGCGTCGGGCTACTGAGCTATCGCCCCTCACCCGGGGCTCTTGAATTCCGTTCGCTGCGCTCACATTAACCGGCCCCACAAATTGCTATTTTTGGGGCTATCAACTAAAAACATTAACGAAGCGAATAAAAAAAGCATTTTTTTTGTCACAATCACATTTTTTTCTTTCCATAATCAAAATTTGCGCTATATTGTAGAACAGCAAACGCGGGGGTCTAGGCAGCCGTCGTGGGAGTCTGGCTAACGATTCCTCATGCGCCTATAATTATACACTGTAGCAAGCATCTATCTTAGAGCATCTCAAATAAATTTGGGAGAGGTAGTATGTGTGTGGTGCTTGGTTCCACTTTGCTACAGTGTTATTTGTTTCGGGCCATAACCAAGTGTACTTTGATTAGCTCTCCAGAGGAAATTTTTGTTATCATTCTTTCTGGGTGTACTGTGCCCCTCCTAAGAGGTTCTCCCATAGCGTGTTGTCAGCTGCCGCCATGTGTATCCTCTCTGGTGATTCCGAAAAATCCGCGTGAGCAGCAGATTCTCTCTATTGCTCACAGGCAGTTACGACGTCACACCTCAAAAAAACGAAAGGACTGAGTTATGAAATATAAACATTTTGCAAAACATATCCTAGACGTTATTATTGCAAATACACCTGCAAAACACTCTACACTGATTATTAGGGTAGAACAGGGGCGTATTGATACGAACTTCCTCCAGCATGAGGTTAAGGAATCATTCTATCCGGAATCAGAGCAAAATAATAAAAAAACTCCTCTGACCGGAAATTACACGGAACGCCAAAAGAATTTCATCATCTGGTGCCAAAAAGAACATCGGGATGGCTATTACGCAATAAGCGCATATGAGGGTTATCCAACTCATGTAGTAAGGCTATTGCTTGCACCGGAGCTCGATTTGATTCTGAAGTACCTACAAGCTCTGCCCAAGCATTGATGCGCTTTAACAATATTCTCGTGCGAGTCTTTAGACTCGATTAATTATTAGCTGTTAGCTTTCTGATTAACCCGCACAAGGGAGCAGATAGTGATGGTTCACAACCACGCTGTCTGCTCCCTTCATATTTTAGGACCATCCAGGCGGAGTTTGAGCCCATCACTTCTGTTCACCTGTGCTAACCCACACGTGAACAATGAAAAACAACACAAAAATCCGTCGGCATCAATCTCCGATTGATGAAGTTATCAAAACTATCATTGAACCTCTCAAGCGTATCATCTCCTTTAAATACAAGGAGGAACCTACCAGCATGCTCAAAGACTTTGAAGCAGCTGTAAATAAGAACGCCGTGAAGCTAGCGCAAAAAGCTCTCTCTCTTTATGAGATAGGCGAGGTTCCCGATATGAGAAACTATTTACGGGGTTGCGTTAACAAAATATTCACAAAAGTGAATAGTCAGTTTTACCGTAAGCAAGAACGTTTACAAACGTTAAATGAAGAACTGGCGTCACATATCGCGTGCCCGAATTCTTATTTTCTTTTCTCGCCTGCCCATGAAGCCTTTGAGATCTTACAGTTATCCCAAACACGTCTTTCGAAAGACGCAATAGCTCTCATCGAGGCATTTCTGGACGTACCCTCATTTAATGCAGCAAGAATTGCATTCGGCTGGAATAAAAAGAAGCTGTCCAGAATTCAAAGGCAAATAAAAATAGCTTTTTCTGCATATAGGAGGGGGGAACAGTAAGGATTTGACGGCATAAGTATGTGTAGGCTCTCCGGTATGCCTCCTCCTAGGCAGCACGACTCAGGACAACTCGGAACAGAAAATTCAGTTTTCTGCAAAAAGCTGCCTTGATTCGCAAGTCGGAGGGCCGCACATACCCACAACAAACAAGAAAGAGAAAACGATGAAGACAGCAACCATCACATACAGCGGCTCCAAGCCGAAACGTAAGCGCAGCGGCATTAGCGCCGGACTGAGCACCCTCCCCCTCGTCAATATGTTCACCTCTCTCTCAAAAAAGGTGACGGATTCTGACGAAGCAGAGCAAGAAAGCACTTTGGAGGGCAAAATGGGAAACCTCTCCATGAACTTTGCGAACTCCGCTAAAGGCATGAATAGGCACTCCACATCGCACATCTCCCCCTGTTTCCACCCGGGCATGAAGCTCGGTGACCTCTTGTTCTCCATCGCAGCGGTGGTGGCTCATTCTCGCCGTGTCAAGGTTGATTGCCGCATCCCTTGGGCGTACAACGAGGAGACTCGCCAACTGCGTTCTGCGCTTGGTATGAACGCTCTGCCGAGTACGCTTTGTGGGGCGAACGAACCTGCGGTGTATGAGGAAGAGTCTTACTTGTACACGCCAATTCCCGAAACGGTGACCAGCGGCGGTCTGAGCGGCTATTTCCAAAACGCCAATTACTTTGCAGGGATTGAGCCGATTATTCGCCATCTCTTTGCCCCGCTCACAGCCGTTGATAAGATTCCCGGCACGGTCGGCATCCACATCACCATCGGCAACGATCCGTACAAATACAGTAAGTATCGCCTGAGTACGGCTCAGTTCCTGCAAAAGGCTGCAGCTCGTTTGTCGAAAGGCATCCGCGAAGTGGTGGTGTTCAGTGATAAGCCCAGCGAAGCCCTGGCCATGCTGGTCGAGATGCCGGAGTTCCGCAAATACTCGTTCCGCGCAGATTCCCACATGGGCTGTGAGCAACTGTACCACATGACCGCCATGCAGGAGCTGGTTATCTCCAACTCGGCTCTTTCTTGGTGGGCTGCATGGATGGGTAAGCCCCACAGGGTTATCGCTCCCAGATACTGGTTCATGCACAAGGCCGAGCAGCCGCCTGTGTTTGATGATTCCCCTTGGATTGTTCTCTGATTTTGACACACGCACTATGGTCATGAACAAGTTTTCTCCAGAGCAGCCCCAGGCTGCACGACAATTTTCCTCAAGCTGTGCTCAATCTCATCCGGCTACGCTGAAAAGCTGGGGGCTTCCCGATGGTACGCCCACCCGAGACGCCGAGACAAGCGAAGCTCAGCAAGAAGAATCCGGGCTTAGCATTGAGCCCACCCCGGCAGAAAGTAGGCAGTCCACTATGCCTACCCAAGCCACCCATTGTATCGCCTCCGGCGAATCGGATGCCGAAGCTCCGGCTGGGTTGCATACCAACAAGCAAGCAGGTTCTCACGTCTGCGAACTCGTGGGCGCACCCTCCGGGCAAGGCTCCACCGCTTCAAGTGAAGCAAAAGCCGACAGGGCTCTTCCTGTCACCATTATAACCAGAAAGGAAACAAATACTATGTCTAACGACACATTCGATAGCCTCACCCCCGGTGAGGATGGCGTGCAAGAGCAGAACTCTTGCCCCGAATCTACCCCCACGGGTAGCAACACTGTGGCCGCTTTTTGCGACCAATCCCCGGTAATCGGTGGTAACACCGAATCTACCACCCCCTCCGCAGCAGCTCTCGCTTCTGCAAACCTTAACTCCGGCACCGATTTCGTTGCCACAACCAATACCAATACCGTCATGAATACGACATCCAACACCACCGCCGGTGCCCCCGTTTCCGAGGGCGTGTCTCCCGATTTTACTTTCATCCAGAGCGAAGTCAGCCCCATTGGTTTCAACCGCACCACGTTCACCGAACCGCAAAAGCCCGGTAGCGACTGGGATACGGTGTACTCCGGTGTGTGCGTTGACCTGATGAATCAGGCGGCTGTCACCAATCAGCTTGTTCTCAAAGGTGATAAGCTTGTACTCCTCCGCCCCACGCAGCTCTCCGTCTGCATGACGGTGGATGACCATGGCGATTTGCTGATTTCCAACTCGGAATTGGCAGACGATGCCATTCAGTCCGCTTTCGATACCGCTCCCAAGCTCAGCAATCATGAAGCCGATATTCTGAACTTCGCGGATTCTGTTTGCTTCCACATGGATTTGCAAGGCACGGAGTGGCAGGATTTCGACAGCGGTGCAGCTGCTTGGAAACGCACGGTGCGTACCCTTGTTCTGCCCGCCGGTGATTATTTCATCTATGGTCGCGTAACCAACGACCCGATGAAGGGCGGCAATGCCAACAACCGCAAGCTCTTCCGCTACGCGATCCAAGCCAAACAGGCATGCGAAGAGGTAGAATACAAGGGCGGCGTTCCGCAAGTCTGCAATACCTGTGGCTGCGGTAATACTACCGATGGCGATGCAGACCGCCACGCTGCCACGCAAGCCCCCGGCTGGGAGGGCGATGTTTGCCCCTCCTTCGTCACGCTCAACCCCGCCACCGGCAAGGCGCTCTACGACTCCCCGTGGCGCTGGAAGGCAGCCATCGAGGACTCTCAGGTAGTCATCACCCCGCCCGTGGGCGAGGCTCTGCTCTTTGCCATCCCCGCTGAGGATTCCGCAGAGGCCGGCACCACCGGCAGCTCCGGCATGGCGATTAATCGCATTCAGTATCAGGATGGCGATTTCAACCCCACCACTTCCCGCACTCCCGCCTTCATCATGATGAAGGATGCCAACGGACTCTGCCTCACCTTTGATATGAGCAACGGCACCGTGCACCGCATCACCTCCCCCGAGGGGCGCATCGTTACGGCAACCGACCGCGCTCTACACGTGCAAACTCAGTTTGACAATGAGGGCAACCTGCTTTCCTGTGCTTCTGCTGAGGCTAAACTCGTGTGCTCCACCGCCGATAATGGCGATTTGCAGCTCGATTGGTTTACGCCTGATGCTGCGGAGGATGCTACGCCGTTTAAGCAAGAGACGATTCAGCGCAGCGGTAACGACACCACGCTCACCCGTCAGCAGACAGGGCGCGACCCGCACAGCCTCACACGCAGCGAGGTAAACGGCGTTGTAACCATCACCAAGGGCGTGGGCGACGAAGCCATCGTACACCGCTACGAGACCACCTATCCCTTGCCCGGTCTCATGGTGCGCACGGAGTCGGTGTTCTTTGCCGCCACGCCCGACAAGGTGGCCTCCTGCACCCGCTCCGTGTTCAACGATTCCTCCGCCGGCTGGCAGCTCTACTCTGTCACCGAGGGCTACGGCTCTGAGGTGGCGCAATGCACCTCTTACTTCTACGGCGAGGATAATCGCATGGTCAAGCAACAGCGCGCCGATGGCGGTATTACCGAATACGAGCACGATTCCTTGGGACGCCTCACCTTGGAGAAATCCCCGTGGGGTGCCGACCTGGCTAAAGTAACCCGCACCACCTACGCCACAGCTCGCTTCTTTGATGTGCGCCCCGCTACCGTGGCAGAGTATCATGTGAATGCCTCCGGCACGGAAGTGCTGTTCCGCAATACGGCCTACAGCTACGAGGAATCTGCTGAGCTGGAGCGCACCACCACGATGGTAACAGCCGGTGGCAGCATCCTGCAACAAGTAAGCATTGAGGAAACCTTCGGCCCTGAGCCCGCATACGCTTACGCCGCCGGTAAGCCCAAGTTCTCGCAGGATAGTGCCGGTGTGCAGACTTTCCACGAGTACGAATCTACCACCGAGCACGGTGCTATCCACAAGCACACTAGCATCACCAAGGCTAACGGTGAGTTGGTCGCTGCCCACAGCCGAAAAACAGAGGAGTTTATCGCCGCCGATGATACCCTCACCTTCGAGCAGGAAAGTATCTGGGACGGTTCTCAGTGGTTGCTGCTGGACACCACTGCTTACGAATACGACGAGCAACAGCGCGTCACCAAGACCACCCGTGCTAATGGCCGCTTCTCCACCACGGAATGGATGTGCTGCGGCCGCCTGAGCGAGACGGATGAGGACGGCATTACCACCACATACGCCTACGACTCCGCCCGCAGCCTCACGGAAACTACCCGCGAAGCGGTCTACGACGGCACCACCTGCATCACCCCCGAGACCATCACGGAGTTCACCCGCGATGCCGCCGGGCGCGTGCTCTCCACCATCCGCCGTGCAGGCCCCATGGAGACCACCGAATCCACCGAGTACGATGCCTTGGGCCGCATCACGAAGCAAACGGATGTACTGGGCCGCATCACTACTACCGCCTACAGCGCTGATGGTCTTACCACCACCGTCACCACCCCCGCAGGCGCCACCACCATCACCACCCGCAACACGGATGGCTCCACCGCTTCCGTCAGCGGTACGGCGCAGCGTGCCTTGGTGTATGTGTACGACCTCAACGGCAACAATGAGCGCAGCACCACCAAGCTGGCAGATGGCACCACCATCGCCCAGAGCATCAGCAACGGCTTCGGCCAAACCACCATGCAGGCACAGGCAAGCACCACGGGCTTCATTTACTCGCGCAGTGAGTACAACGCCAAGGGGCAGCCGGTGAAGCTGTATCAGGACACGGGGTGGAACACGCCCAAAACCGCCGCCACGCTGGTAGAGTACGACCGCTTCGGCGCCGTTACCAAGCAAACCCTCGCGCTGGCCTCTACCCCCACCAAGGACAACTCCCCCGTGGTGGAGATGGCCTACAGCGTAGAATCTATGGAGGATGGCGTGTATAGCGTCACCACCCGCACCCGCTACAATGCGGAGGGTGAGCCGCTTGTTTCCACGCAAAAGCAGCTTATCTCGCAGCTTAGCGCCACCTTGGCAAGCAAGAGCATTAGCGTAGATGAACGTGGCAACAGTGCAACCGAGTGGAGTGAGTTTACCGCCCTCGCCGTGGTAACAAGCTACAGCTCCGTGCCCACCTCTGCCATAACCGCTGAGAGTGTAACAAAGGATGGCTTTAGCACCATGCAGAAGGATTACGCGGGTATCACCACCACGGCCACACGCAGCTACACCTCCACGGGTATCACCCTGGTGCAGGTGGATGGCCGCAGCAATGCCACCACTACCCACACCGACCTTGCCGGGCGTACTGTGAACGTAACGGATGCCTCCGGCGCTGTCACCACCACCGCTTACGATGCCGTGCACGACCTCCCCGCCGTGGTCACGGATGCCATGGGCAACACCGCATGCTACAAGTACGACCACCGAGGCCGCAAGCTGGCCGAATGGGGCACTGCCCTACAGCCCGCCTGCTTCGGTTATGATGAGGCCAACAACATGACCATGCTGATGACGTTCCGAGGGGCTCCTGAAACGAACGCAGATGGCTCGCCAAGCCAAAGCGGCGAAGGCGCGGCGGCTGGCGATGAAACCACCTGGACATTCGATGCCGCTACCGGGCTGGAGACGCGCAAGACCTACGCCGATGGTTCCTCCGTCGTCAAGAGCTATGATGCCTTCAATCGCCTTGCTACCGAGACGAATGCCCGTGGTCGCTTCACTGCCTACACCTACGAGCAGGAGCGCGGTCTGTTGCTGAGTACCGCCTGCTACTACCCCGCCGAAGAAGGGGCTGAACCCGTGGAGGATTCCTACACGCCCGCCCGCCGTTTTGCCTACAACCACTTAGGCCAACTCGTGCAGATGACGGAGCGAGATAACCTCAATCCCCATGCCGACGGCTCGGTGGCAGAGAGTATCCGCACCCTCGGCTACAACGCCTATGGCGAAGCGGAGACGGACTCCTTGGCGATGGATGGTGACACCCACCTTATCACCGAGCTGCGCGACTCCTTCGGTCGCTCGGCGGGCTACACCTATGCCAAGAACGGCGCCGTGCAGCAAACAGTCAGCACCGGTTACGGCGAGGAGGGCCGCATCAACAGCGCCGGCTTTACACACGGCGGCGAGCAGAAGCTCTTTGGCTACGAGTACCTGCAAGGCAGCAACTTGCTGCACCGCCTCACCAAGCCCAACAACATGGTGCTTACGCAGAGTTATGAGCCCGCTCGCGACCTGCTTATTGGCATGGCCTACCACCGCGGCAGCTCTCTGGTAGTACAGCGCGAGTACAGCTACGATGCCCTTGGCCGCCCGACCACTCGCAATACAGCCCGCCAAGGTGCTGTGGTGAACGATATCTTCGCCCACAACACCCGCTCCGAGCTGAGCAGTGCCCGCGTGAACGGTGTTTCCTACGGCTATGCGTATGATAACATTGGCAATAGAGAATTTGCCGTGGAGGGAGAGAAAACGTCCGTCTACTCTGCGAATGCACTCAACCAGTACACCCGCATTGTGGAGGATGATGAGAGTCTCTTCCTGCCGGAGTTCGATGCCGATGGCAATCAAACCCGCGTGCAGACAAGCACCGGCAGCT
>CAJGCZ010000052.1 GCA_904501975.1 uncultured Akkermansia sp. | reverse complement strand
ACAAAAAGACACGCGCCCGTCCCGGCTCGGAGCGTCGCTTCGCTCCCGGCTTCGCGTCTCGCTGCGCTCGCTTGCTACGCCGTGGCTCGCCGGTCCTTGGGGCTTCGCGTCTTCGCTTGCTACGCCCTCACAGGCGCCATTATCTGTCGGCCTACGCTGCGTCGCTGACGCTCCGTCGCTCCGTAGCACCACAATATACGCAACATTGCGGCAGCTTCATCTTCAGCTTTTCATCAAAAAAATCAGGTTGACATCCGTCGTACAATTCCATACAATGAAGGCAATCCATTGCAGGCCTCAAAATCAACACTCAATACCGAACCCCACACACGCATATGAAAAAAGCCATACTTCTTACTTGCACCGCCATCGTGGCAGTTCTCTCCTCCCCCATCGCCGGGGCAGACGGTACCATCTACCCCGGCAATTTGGACAAGCCCTCGTACTTGGCTGAGGATAAAGAAAAATATCACGGTCACGTCATCGAGGCATGCCGCTGCTACATGGAAGCCATTGAGGAGTCAAGAAATGCCAAAGCCTCTCTCTCCGAACAAGAACGGCGAGAAAAAGTGGCGGAAGCACGCCGAAACATGGTAGAACGCGTGAACCGGTATCCTGATGAAATCAATGATACATACTGGACACAAGATGGTCTGTATGCCTCCCCTCTGTATGCTGCTGTATTTGGAAATGATTACGAACTGGTTCAACACATGTTGCAACAAGGGGCTCTTCCATTCCTCCCGGATTACTGCTATGCCGAGCTTAAAATCTCACCGGAAATCCAGTCATTGTTGTTCCACGCGCGCATCCAATACAATCTTCTTGAGATTTGCCTGAAGGCAAAAAAAGCAGGCATTAAATTAGAAGGAGAAAAACCCTCCGGCCGTTGATGCCCCCCAATCTCTATCCTTGCGGTTTCCACTCAGTCCATCCGTTCAGGCGGCCTACTCCAAACCGACCGCTTCGATTACTGATTCAAGCACTTTCCTCCCATACGGCATGAAGCGCAAAACGTTCCGCATCATTTTTATCCTGTTTACGCTATTATGCTTCGCTGCGTTCTGCGGGCTACAACTGCAAATCCGCAACCAACAAGCAACTCGCCAATGGGCTGATTTTGTTTACTGGCTGGGGGATGAGCCGCAAAACCTGCAACAGCTCCCCGCCAAAAATGGCACGTACACCTTTCGCTTCCATGCCGATGCAGAGTGGATTCAGCAAACCGCAACCACCCTTCGGCTGCAGCAACAGCCACACACCGAAGCGCAACCCTCAACCCTTTACACAGCTGACAGCGCGCGTTCCCTCACCGACCCAACCACCGAGTGGGCATTCTTAGCATCCGACATCCGCTTGGAACATCACGCCGACAACTCAGCACAGCTGAGTCTCACCGGCATAACCGTTGCAGACGACCGCATGAACCAAGGGCTGCCCATCAGCGCTACTCATACTCCGCCGACAAGCACGCCTAATGACATCTCGGGAACTGTTGGGGCAACCGTCATCTTCTTAGTTGTTCTTGCGGCGCCCTTTTGGCTGCCCGCCGGCTGCTTGCTCATGTGCAAAGGTTTCAATTTCAGCAAACGTAGCCACACCTATCTATGGTACATTCTGCCGCTCTTGTGCCCACACGCTACAGTCTTGCTCCTGAGCCCGCACCTCTCCGAAAACGACACCTTATTCCTCCATATCGGCTACGCTATTCTCTTGATTCCCGCCCTGCTCTTCCTCGCTATCGCTGCGTTTTTGCTCCGTCGCTATTGCTTCTCCCATAGCAGTGAGGCAAGATAAAACAGCCTGCCGGCAATCACCTCCTTAGCACCTTTCGATCTATTTTTCAGCAAGTTGCAATTCTTGCCTCCTTTTTTTCACCTTATTCTCAGATACAGGCTTGACGCGCGCAAAAATACATGATATATATCTTTTACACTACAGAAGCAACCGCACCAACACACAAACCAAACCTTTCACCCCAAACACCTCTACATTATGGCTGAAGCATTTGCTGTTTCTCATCCCTTTCTCGGCAAGTTATCCTTGAGTTCCCTTGCGCCGTCGCAATTAGTATACATGCCCTATCCCGCCGACCCTGACGAAAAATTCGGGCACATGGAGCACCACGTCACCATTCGCGCCAAAGACGGCACGGAGCTTAACGGCTGGTATTTTGACCGCGGCGCGGATAAACCGCTGGTAGTAGCCTACCACGGCAAGGGCGTACACATCGGTTGGGCGGTGGAAGACGCCGCGAATGACCACTCACGCTCCTACCTGATGATCAATTATCGCGGCTACGGCGACTCACAGGGCGTAGCGCGAGAGAAAGACCTCATCAGCGACGCCTGCGAATGCATCGACTGGTGCAGAAACCACGGCAGTGGCTACTCTTCACTGGTCATTGCAGGCTGCAGCTTGGGAACCGGCATTGCCGTACAAGTAGCCGCAGCGGTAAAGGCGGACAAACTCATCCTCATTGCCCCCTACGACTGCATCTACAACGCAGCCGTGCACCTCACCCACCATGCCTGCCCGAAAATCCCGCTCTTCATCCTGAAAGGCTTCTGCAAAGCATGCGTAGGCAACATCTTGCGCTCTGTAGATTACGCCCCGCAAGTCACCTGCCCCGTCGTAATCTTCATGGCACGTACGGATGATACCATCCCCCACGAATCCACCTGGAACCTCTTCCACGCCTTCACCGCCACCCACCCCGAAACCGTCTGGGTGAACTGCACGCATAACGACTTCTTCCAAACACCGGGCTTCAAGGAGCTCTTCTTCCACTCCATCGAAAACTCACCCGCGCAGCTCGGCAACGAGGATGCGGCTTGGTCCCTCGTGAACACCGGCGATGATTACTATAACGGCAACAATGGCTTCGAGCAAAACTTCGACAAAGCCCTGCACTACTACCGCAGCGCCGCCGACGCCAACTTCCACTGGGGCTACTTCAACCTCGGCAAATGCTACCGCGAAGGACACGGCGCCCCCCAAAACCTTGACGAAGCCCGCAAATGGTTCCGCAAAGCAGCGGAGCAACAAAACTTCTGGGCACTGCTCGCGCTTGCGGAATTAGGCGACGCCGCTTGCATGAACGAAGTAGGCGACTGCTACTACGATGGTCGAGCTCAAGCTCAAGGTTGCCCCATCTCCCCGGAAAAAGCGCTCCACTGGTACAGACAAGCTGCGGAACACGGCTACCACTGGGGCTACTTCAACCTCGGTAAATGCTATGCGGAGGGAACCGGCACCCCCAAAGACGAGCTCGAAGCCCGCAAACACTTCCGCAAAGCGGCCGATATGGAAGACAACCCTTGGGCACTGCGCTCCCTCGCAGAACTCGGCGATGCCGAAGCAGCGCTCCGCGTAGCCCACTACTACGAAACCGGATGCAAAGAAAACCGCGGCATGATGCAAGATGACGCCCAAGCCCGCCATTTCCGCACCCTCGCGCAAAGCTACACCCACTAATCACCGCCCTTCCCCCTACATATTCTCTTCTAATTTTTCAAAATTCAGAATATTATGCTTGCATCCCCCCGCTCCCCGCGGTATAATGCCCCCGCATTCAATGCGGGGCATTAGCTCAGTTGGTAGAGCGGTTGCATCGCACGCAACAGGTCAGGGGTTCGAATCCCCTATGCTCCATAAAAAAGGCACCCATTCCGGGTGCCTTTTTTATGGAGCACTTCCGGGGCTTCTCACACCCCTGCCCGTTGCAGTAAGTATGCCATGGTTCCCATGCCGCATCGCAGGCAAAGTTGCCGACGGCTGTAAGGCAACTTGGACAAACGCGCAGCGTTTGCCCCGTAGGGGCGAGCCGCCGAGGCGCAGCCGATGGGGCGGCGGCGAGTCAACAGCCCGTCGCATTAAACGGCCGCTTCGCTATACCCATCGCTCTACCCAATCGGAGCCTTTTTACGAGCATAGGGGATTCGAACCCCTGCCCGTTGCGAGCGATGGATAAGTTCCCCGGTTTACCACCGCCCCTCAGGACAAGAGCGGTCACGGAAGACCTAAGACGGAAGCATGCCTACCCGTCATGGCGTAGAAAGGAGGGCGCAAGCCCGAACTCGAAGCCGGAAGCCTCTTTTTCTAAGCGCGAAAGCCTTTTAGGGGTACTAAAGATGTCTCGAATCTCCAATCTGTTGATTCTGTGCGTTTAGGCGAATTTTAGGCAATGGAACCATATCGCCAAGCAAAGATATTCCGAATCGAGAAGCTACACAGAATCAATAGTTTATGTGCCATTTTCACCGAGTGCCAACCTAAGTTGAAACATCGCTTGCAATGGGATAAAGCCACTTGCAAGCGATAGCTAAAGGTTGGGCTTACTCTGTCGTGTTTCTGGGCGGTCTGTTCAAAGGATGCGAAGAAGATTTTGTATGGTAAATTTTGAATTTATCGAGCTGCGAGAAGCTCAAAAACAAATGCGACACCGAAAAGCTCCCAAAACATCACCCACGGTGCCCAACCTCTCGTAGCCTGGATGGTGGGGGAAGTCAGCCTCCCTTTCGCCCCGTCCTATGCGTACGATAAGCTTTGCTCCGCCATGCGGAAAGCGTGCAGACGGAGATGTTAAATAGGCAACCACATTTGCCCCCCACTTTTTGAGGGCATACGGCATTCTTCTATGAAATACAGATTCCCCTTTGTTCTTGAGCAAGCTACATAAAATTTATTTAAGCTTTTCATTTGTGAAAGACTGTTATTTTTATATAGCAAAGAAGTAATTTTGTTTAAAACAACACACACGTTATCGAACTCCAAACCCTTAGATTTACCCCAAGTAATTGCGTTACAATTAAAATCATCTGATTTCTCATACACCAATTTAGGAATCGAGTCATCTTCAACTATTTCCATAATTTCTTCTTCCTTATCTATGAGTCGGGGATAGTCTGCATGTATGTTGTTTTTCGGATTATGCTGCAATGGGATCCCAAGCTGAGTAGAGATAAAATTGCAAACAGATTCTGGACATCTGAAGCAAATGTTGAGATGAAGGTGTGTAAAGTTTTTGAAACGCTTTTTGTACTTTTCAAAGTTTTTGTGTAGATTTTTATTCTTGGCACCGTTGCGGCTAGTGTCATAGATGTGTTGATAAAAATCTCCCACAAAAGAAAGTGACAAAACAGAGGATTCCCCGAGTCTCATCAAAAAATCAAAATCATTTCCAGCATAATCCTGAACTTCATCTATAAGGATCTCGTCAAAGAAATATTCGATTCTAGATACAAGTTTTTTTGTTAACCCTTTTTCATCTATAAACTCATACAGTCTATAATGATAAATGCTATTTCCTCGCAGATAATATAAAGGGCTATTTTTATTAACCTTTTCCGGAGCTCTATTTTCAAAGTCAATTCGATTTATTTGAGGATAGTTAGGAATATGAAAAGGCTTAATCCCCCACGAAAATAGAAAGGAAAAGTATGTAGTACATACTATGTTGGGAGGAATATATCCAAACTTTTCTGTTATCCTGTTTAAAATATTTTTATAGTTTGCTTTAGTATATACTATTATTAATGTGCGAGTCTTTGCGTCCAGCTTCTTAATTAAATGACTGGTTTTGCCTGACCCCGCTACAGAAAATATTACCTCCTTACCCATAAGATAGCCTCCTTAATATAATGTGGTACGACTAATGAGGTGGTGCCGGATGCAGATAGTAGCCGATAAGCTGTTTCTGATTTATTATTCAGCATCCAACCCAAAGTATTAGTTTGAGGTAATATCTTTTCACAAAGCTCCTTATTATCTTCATATATACATTTTTCAAAAGTATCCCTATTTACTTCGTCTTTATCAATAAATACTTGTATATTGTTTCCGCAAAATTCTACATATCTAGGCTTGTTGGAACCATCATTATCTCTAATGACAGCCACTTTATTCCCGATTAGCATGGAAACCTGAAGATATCTTTTAAAGGAAACACCATTAATACTAATTATCCACACATTGTCTTCTTCGGGTAAATTGCCTGTGACTAGCTCATAAAAGAACTCCATTAAAATAAACTCGGCCGCGCCCTCAACCAATATTACTTTTTTAGATAAAATGAACTGTAAGAGACTATCAGAGGGTGCTTTTCTGAAAAAATTGGCTGTTTCTATATTCAATTTTTTCAAAGATGTAGATTTAGCATTACTTGCTATGAAAAATACGTTATCCAGTCCTAATCTAGCAACGATTTGGCTAGAATGAGTAGCCACAAAGATTTGTTGCCGCTCAGCCTTTTGTATTACCTCATGAAGCATTTTCCTCATTCTACTATGAGTCAAATGTGTTTCTGGCTCTTCTAAGCAAACAATAGAAGTGTTATCTTTTACTCGATTTAAGGCATAAGTAGTTTTGATGACGTTTATTTCACCCTGTCCTAAATTCTCAATATAAACTCCGTCTTGCTCTATGCTAAGATTATCTTCTAAATTAGATGAAATACATATCCCTTTTTGTTTTGCTTGTCCTACAAATTCATACTGGTTTATAATATTTTTATAGCGTTGCCTGTTTTGCGCTCTTTCAAACTCAGTAACTGAAGATAAGTATGTTGCCTTTACTGTACTAGCCAATGCATATTTTGAGTTTATTTCCGAACTGTTAATAAAAACGGCTTCTAAAGGTTTCTTATAAGGATTGAATCTATCTCCCTTGAATGTTTGGTGATATATATTGTACAGTTCATAGGGAAAAACTGGCTCCTTGGTGCATAAGCAAGCCTCTATATCAGACATATATTCTTCTCTTGGCTCACATACCAATTTCACGCCAAAAGTATTCTCTCCAAGTTTATTGTTTTCTCCATAGTAGATTTCATCTGATGGTTCAGCTGTAGAAACAAGAGAAAGATAGATTTCTATAACCAATTTAGGAAGGCGTCGTACATCTTTACAAGCAAGAACTTCATTTATGGCTTCAATATTTATCAAATTTTCTAGACCAATATTTTGAACTTTAGTTGAGCTTCCGCTTAAAGCCAGTTCTATCCCTTGTAAAATAGAACTTTTTCCTGAGCCATTATCACCCACAAAAATATTTACATTCTCATTGATATCTAACTCAAAGTCACGAAAAATCTTGAAGTTTTCGAAAGTGATTCTGCTTATTTTAAACATAATAATTAACAGTTACCCCACGGGATATCTTGAATAATGGGAAAAATAATATTGGAAGGAGTTTCGACAATGTACTTTCTTATTATCTTTGCAATGCTATCAGAACGGGCTTTAGTTCAGCTTGGATAAATCTCTTATTTTACGAGAGAACTCATTTTTTCTGTCCTCGTCATTTAATTCCTCTCGTCTGAGCTTTGCCATTTCTAAAAAGGGAGTTTCTTTGTCTATGCCTAGGAATCGGCGACCAAGCAAAGGAGCGGCAATACCGGTAGTACCGCTACCACAAAAAGGGATGTATGAGCAAGTTCTCATTGAATCAGAGTCTTATCTTACACATCCATTTCCTGAATGTGGCATTGTAATTCCACTTGGCTTTCCGAGCAAGCCAAGCGGGAAAAACACCCTTGTTTCTCAATGCCCCATGATTCCAGAGGGTAGGAGAACTGCTGCATGTAAGCACTCATCATGGCGTTTTGCATTGACTGTGCTTCATGCTCAGAAGAGAAAGGAGCTGAGCAGTCTATGCTGAGCTCACCATCTGCGTTTATGGCTGCACTGTGCAGAATGTAGAGTCTCATATGGTCTTAATTTGTCTGTATTGGCCGGATTTCAGGAACTCAATGATGCCCTTATCTCGCAAAAACTGCAATTGTTGGCGAATTTTTGCCTCAATGTTGTTGTTTTTTGGATGCTTGATTTTCAGGGTCGACACAAAGGAGTACATTTGTTTCAGCGTGAAAGTTGTATCAAGTTGTTCCACGCATTTTAATACGTCGAACAGCCAGCCTCTGCTCTCAACACTTTTGGTTTGCAGGGCGAATACTTTTTGGTATTGCCTGCACACATCCTTATTGTTAAGCACTTGGCCGTTCTTGATAATGGGGATTTTGGCGAAAGCCGGAATGTGTTGCAGAAGAATATTACAGCCCACCCACCCGGCACGTCGGGCAGAGGGTGGAAGAGGCCTGCGTTTTTCAATGATTTCTGGAATGAAAAAGCATTTCGGCACAACTATAAGATTATTCACCTCGTATGAGTCATAATGCATGAAGAAGAAACTCGGGTTATCCATTGAGGTGATGCGTTCTATCATGGAGCTGTAGCTCCCATCATTGATTTTTTTATCGTAACTGTCGCTGTTGCGTTGGGTGCTCTTCAGCTCGTATTGAGACTTGCACTTGTTACACACGAAATCCTTAACGGGCGCATTCACTTCCGCACTCTTGATGGAAACCTCTCCGCAAATGGGACAATACATGTTACGAGCCAACCAATCCTCCGTCAGCACTCGAGCAATTTGAGACTTACTTTTGTATTTCCTCGCCAGTGTTGTGTCGAAGCGCAGATTCATGGGATTTTGAGAGTATGTAGCGATGTGTGTAATTGTAACAATTTTATCCTTTTTACACAAGCCTTATGCTTCAAACTTGGGTTACTTAGATACAGCGAAAAAGCATAGCCCCGCCACCAACAAAAGGTTCAATATAGGTCGCATCCTCCCAACTTTGGAAGTCTTTAGGTAGCAAAGACTCCAGTTGGCTAAGCAACTGTCCTTTCCCTCCTACCCACTTGATAAATGGTTTTGCCTCTGACATAAATCGTATCTGCTTACGCTATTATAGCAAAGATTAACGAATGTTCAAGCTTGGGTTACTTAGATAAGAAGAAAAAAAGGCGACAGAAAAACGGGGGCTCTTTACAGAGGCTCATACCCCGCTTACTTGGTGTTCATCACGCATTTTACGAGCTTGATTGGCTTGCTGGTGTACGCGGAATTTCTCAGCAGCGATGGCGAGGCGAAAAGATTCGCAACAAGTACCAGGATTAACGAAAAAGACGGGGTTTTGACGAATGATAGTAGTAACTATTTTTTCCAAATAATCAAAAGCATCGTTATAATACGCTTCTTGGCGGTCAATAGGATCTTCTTTAGTGGAGGAGATTGCCAGCTTCTCTAAGAATTTCACAAATGCGGGATCCGGAATTGAGGGAGCAGCATCTAGGATAGCTTTCAGAATATCTTGTAGGTCCATGAAGTATATTTTAGCATATGAAGGAATACACGTCTAGTTAAATTAGATGTATTACACATTATAACTCAAATGCTGTATTTTATTTTCCCTGACCTCTTACAAGCGATGTAACAGTCTCCTAAATAACGGAGATTCTTTCGCAAAAGGCTTCTATCCTACATATTACAATCTTTTCCTCATTTGCTTAGAGTGAACGCACCAAAAACAAAAAACGCGATTCCCGGGCGAAAGTTTTCCAAGCTGATGGCTCGTTGCAGTAAGCATGCCATGAACCGAAAATCCGGAGGCTCAGAAAAAAAACTTGACATATTGAGCTCAATGAATTACCCTAGCTTATGCGTCGTCTCGTGATTATCTGTCTACTTGTCCTTTCCGGCATTGCTTTGCTGGGGCAGAGATATGTAACAGAGCCAATGTACAAGCTAAACGTCAATTTTGAAGGAGTAAGCACCACACCGGATTGGCCGTTGCCTACCAGATTGCTATACTTACTCATACCGGAAGATTACAACAATCAGCGCTTTGGGCTCTCGTTAAGTGCCGGAAACGAAGGCTGCGAGAACCGAACCCCAACCGTCCCGGCTGGACCTTGCGAAATTGATTTTACTGAAATTGCATATACGGGAAGTGAAAAACATTACCGGCTGCGCGGAAAGCTGCGGCTGGAGTTACCCCGGACAAAACACGAACAGACGCTGCGCATCAGTGCAAAAGATTGCCCTAACGTAGCAGGAGTAATAGCCACAGAGAAAGACTTGCAGCTAAACGAAGCAATGAGTCCTTCCGAACTCGTAGCAACAGCGACCGGTGCATTTTATTCAGCAGATGTATCGGAAGAAATAGAAATCCCCTTTAACGAAGGGCGGACAACAATCTACCTTGTATACAAACTCCCGGAACACTGGGCATACCTCCCCTTCGGTATTCACCGCGAACCATGATATTCCGCTTTACCTCAGAGGGCAAGTCCATTCATCATATTCACTTCTGATTCGATGAGGAATGCTTGGACTCCTTTCTGACAAATCTGCGCCGAGTAATTCCGCAGACCATACCTCCATAATCAACAAAAGAGAATTGAGGCGGACGTAACAGGCGAATCTCATATGTGGAAACTTCTAATAAATAGACGCGCGCGGCAGGCATATTGTTGCGAGTTTCCTGCATTTTTGTTGCCGATGGCGTGAAAAAAGAGCTCCGGCTTCGAGTTCGGGCTTGAGCTCTCCTTTCTGGGGGGGCTTCCTAGTCTTGTGGGTGTTTTCTTCTCTTACGCTGAACTAGCACACAGTACCCTGCATACAAAGGCACCCACAACGCCGAGGCGAGAATGAACCAAACCAGCCAACCTTTATCAAGATACGAGCGGAGTCCGAATCGCAGGGTCATAATCAAAACTGAGTATATGCCTGCAAACAGCAGCCCTCGCAAGGCCGGACGAAATCCCCCACGCGAACTCTGCCACGCAGCCAGCATTACGCTTACCGCAGAAGCTACACCACCGAGTAAAAGTACGCTCCACTGAGAATCAAAAGTCCACGCTGCCTGCATCATGTTTAATCCCGTCCACACGAGAATAAACATAGCAGACAATAAACAAAACAGGCAATAAATAAGTGGCATAAACAATTAAGGGCTCATTTTCACATGTTCACTCAGCCCCACCGGTCGGTGATTCGCAGCACGGATGGATAGCAGTTCTGCGAGCGATATTCCAGGATATTGCCCTGCGGTGTTCTGATTTTGATGAGGGGGGCACTTCCTGCGGTATTCGTACTGCTCGGGGGCTCCTCCTTTCGGGCGTAATACTCCACCCATGTCTCATAATAAGGGTGCGAAATGCGGCACACCATATCAACAAAATAGCATGGGGCACCGGAGGATGTTGTTTCCAGGGAATCGGCCGGTCTCACGGCAAACAGGAAATTGTTCACTCCGCAGGATTCGCACAACTGCACCAATTTCTGCACGGATTCAGAGTGAATATCCGCATATTGCTCCAGCACAAGGCGAACAAACAGATCAACATCATCCGCTTCTT
>CAJGCZ010000051.1 GCA_904501975.1 uncultured Akkermansia sp. | reverse complement strand
GGGTGTCGTAGACGAAGAACTTATCTCTACCATTCTCTCTAACACCATTTATCGCCCTGAGGGGATTGAGTTCACCACCGCAGAGGGAACAACCAGCATTAACTGTCGGTGGGCTCAGATTAGCCTTGTGCATTGTCCTCCTGCGGGCAAGTTGAAAAAAGTGACTATTCCTTGTCGAAAAACAGCCAGCACAGAGATGACCACCTCTGCATCCTACCTCGGTATCTTTGAGGAGCAAGACAATGGGACTTTCATCCATGTAGGCACTTCAACAAATACTGTTGTGCAAACTCTTGGAACGGATAGTGTATGGTTATTTGATAACCTGAAACTGAACGGCCGCAAACTGCGAGTTTGCCTGATGGCCAGCAGCATAACAACAGAATTGAACACCTCCCTTATTCTCTCAGGGCTGGGTGTATACAATGACTCTGATGGTTGCTACCTTACCAACTCCAGCGGCTCAACCGAAAAATACCTCATCTGTGCTACTTTCGACTTGGATTCCCCTGGCCCTCTCTTTGTTCCGATTGACCATGTGGACGATACCACTTCACATCTTTCCGAGTCTGAACACACCGGGCTCTCCGAACTTCTCGCCAACAAGGATGCCTTGCTGGCTCTCATTAACCCCTAACCCCATATATCATCATGACCAATTCATTTGTAACAAGCGGCATCGTGGTCGCCAATGCCTTAGCTGTCGTGACGCTGGCCACAGCCGAACTCAATCCGTTCATCGAATACATCCAGAATGGTGCCTCTGTGGGTGCCATCATGGGTATCTTCCTCTGGCGCGAAATGAAGCGAGCCGAACGATACGAACACCTCTACGACCAAGAGCGCAAGCTGCGACTCGAAGCCGAGAACAAGTGTGCGAATTGTCCGTTCGTGAAACGTGCGCACGAGGAGTTCATGGATAAGCGTGTCGATGAGCAAAAATAACATCGTAAGGCATTGAAAATAAGCATAAAAAGATGCAAGAAAAAGTAAAAAAGTTCTTGCATCTTGTGCTTAATGTGCTATACTGTAACCATAGAACAAAGCACTAAGTAGCAATGAATAACGAGTATATACGCAAACTGAAAGCCTACGGCATCAACCCCGCCAACTACGATGAATACGAGCTGGAGGAAATCGCCGACACCCTGAACACCTACGAGGAGAACAAGGCATACGCCGACAGCTACCGCAAGGAGCTGGAAGCCGGGGAAGAATCCGACAAAAGCTACCACGAGTTCCTACAGGGGATGGCCGACCGCGAAATCATCAGCCTGTATGAAAATTACGGCATCGTGACCAACATCAAAATTGAGGGCTGGGAACCCGCCTCCCGCTGAGGGAGGCGGACATTAACCTTTTACAACCATGAGCAGTACATCTATCGAAAGAGGAGACATAGTCCGCATAAAGTCCGAGTGGCTTGAAGTGGGGGAGAACGGAGAGCAGAAGTATGTGGTTCTGCAAGACTACGGCAATAATCGCGTACTTATCCGAGCCCTCGACACAAGTCTGCCATTACCCCCGGTAAACACCGTAGACATCAACAGCCTCCTATACTGCGGACGAGCCTATCCCAAATATGAACCCGAACAAATACCATCAGGCATGAACGTATACATCGAAGCAAGCTTCACCATCAAAAGCACGGGTGAGCACAAGACGATAGAAGTCAAGATTAACGAAGACCTCATTCCATTTGGCGTGGCCAAGTTCCTGACCCGCCGCTACGGCGAAATCTCCGGACTTTGCTTCCACTTCACAAGGGAAGCAGATGATTAACCTTCATCAATTCTCTGTCAGAAGAAAGCCCGGAACTCAATTTAATAGTTCCGGGCTTTCTTTAATGGTTTTACTTGGTATCGGTTGATTTGTAGGGTTTCTTGTGTTTGATTTCTTTATCCGCTAAGAATTGGGCGATTTGAGGTTTCGATATCTTATCGTCTCCTCCATTAGTATCGGGACTGAGACAAGATATAAGGAAGTTATAAGTTTTTTTATTCCAATATTTGAAATAGTGAGTTATACACTCTTCTTCACTAACTAACGAAACATGGTCATCCCATGCTTTTGGATGAAATAAGCTCTTTAACGCGAACTGCAAGAATAAGATTCTTCGCTCATCAGTAGACAAAAGGTGCCAGAGCCTTTTTTTCCAATTAGCTACACTACTTGAAGCACCAAGTAGCTCAGTTTCTTCATCTATTCTTAAGCACCATGAAAGAAAGGTACGCCGCCATACAGCATATACAGACAGGAGTTCGCGTAAGTTGTTAATTGGTCCCTGCAAATCCTTTTCTAATCCATCAGGAATATTTTCAAGAGAACCACAAAGAGTATTGATTCGACTTAACTGTTTGAATATCTCATTTTGTACCTCTGCGTGATTATCCGGGAGACTGTTATCCATGCGTGATAAATAGGAGAACATAGAAGATTCTAGTGTTGCTTTTATTGTTTCTTCATGAGATGTCCGCAAATCTCGAGCTTGCTGAAAAAGTGTTACAATGGCACCCGCAAAAGCTAATCCTGTAAATAGTGTATTTAAGGAACCGAAGCTATCACCGAACGTTCCGAGTGAGTCGTGTCCATTATAACAGTAAACAGCGTAACCTAACCAAACAGCAAAGATGCCAAAGGATAGAATTAAAAGAAGTTTGTTGTGTGTAAGTTTGTTTTTCATAAGCAATCTTGATTCTATCATTTTTTTCACATATTGGCAAGTAAAGACATGACTCCACAAAAAATCCCACCATATTCCCACCATATTAGTATTGTCCTTATTTTGCTCGTTATGCACTATCCATAAAGGCTTAGTGCATGTATGTTGAAAAATTGTCTGCTTGCTTTCTCCCCGGGGCGGGGAAGCAATGGTGCAACGATTATTGAGTATCAACGAGTGCAATGAGTTCGAGCCCCTTTATGTAGATAGAATGGGCGTCTCGAAGTGCAGAGTGCGGGGGAGTGCCTGAGGCTGTAGGGACATGCCTACTATAACGTCAAATCATCCGAAAACACGTTACAACGCATGCAACGGAGTGCGCGTTAAGTGGCGTAAACTAAGCGCGTTATAAATAAAAATCGCGGGCGTTATCTCTTATCGAAATAACGCCCGCGAAGGGTGGATGATGGGATTCGAACCCACGACACCCGGAATCACAATCCGGTGCTCTAACCACTGAACTACATCCACCATGTTTTGCAGCTCTAGGTTGCGGGGGCATTATACACAATGCGGGGAGGGGATGCAAGTCTAAAATGAATGAAAAGTTAATTTTTTTGCAAAAAAGGGGTGTTAGGAGGGAGAAATGAGGCGCCGGCGGAGGGTAAGCGCCTGGTGGAGGGGCAAAATATCGTGCACACGGTGCAGGTCTGCACCGTTGTCGGCAGAGAGCAGGCTCATAGTGACGGTGGGCAGGGGGGATGTTTTTGCCTCGGTGGGGGAATTGATGATTTCTCCCAAGAATCGCTTGCGCGAGAGAGCCATCATGAGCGGCAGGTCGTGGAGGCGGAGCGATTCCAAATGTCGAATGAGGCAGAGGTTGTGTTTTGTTGTCTTGCCGAAGCCGATTCCCGGGTCCAGGCAAATACGCTTCAGCGCAATGCCGGCTTGTTGTGCCAGTGTGAGCTGTTGTTCAAAAAAATCGCGCACCTCTCGCACTACATCGTCGTAGGCGGGAGCGTCTTGCATGGTTTGCGGGGTGCCTTGCATGTGCATCAGAATAATGCCGCAGGGGCGGGAGGCGCACAATTCTCGCATATCCGGAGAGGCGAGGCCGGAGATGTCGTTAATAATATCGGCCCCGGCATCCAAAGCGGCAGCTGCTACAGAGGGGTGGCGGGTGTCAATGGAAAGGATGGCTTGCGGAAATTCCTTTCTGAGCGCGGCTATAACGGGTGCTGTGCGGCGTTCTTCTTCCTCTATCGAGATGGGGAGGGCGCCTGGACGGGTTGATTCACCGCCTACGTCAATGATATGGGCCCCTTGGTTCAGCATGCTGCGCGCGTGGTCCACGGCTGCTGCTATATTGTTGTGCAGCCCGCCATCGGAGAACGAATCCGGGGTAACATTGAGAATGCCCATGATTCCCCCGGCCTCAGGAATAGGCCACAGTTGGTTGCGCAGTTGCCAGAATCTCATAGTGGGATACAGAATGAATATTCGCGTAAAAAGAAAAAGCTCAGTTACTTAGAACTGAGCTTTTGTAGTTGCGGGAATAGGATTTGAACCTATGACCTTCAGGTTATGAGCCTGACGAGCTACCGAGCTGCTCTATCCCGCGATTTTCTTTTGTTTGCTCCCTTACGGGTGCACGGCAATTTTAGCTTTTTTGTGGGAAGAAGTCAAGCTTTTTTCTCAATAAATCGACTTCTTGTTGAAAAAATTGTGATTTTTCTTCATTTTTGACCAATTTTAAGAGCTCTTTTGCCTCATCGGAGCCAAAATCGGCTGCATTTTGCAGCCAGCCCAAGGCAAGGTCGGTATTTTGAACCACGCCAAAGCCATCGTAAAAGCAAAAGAACATGAGAACGGCCGCCAGAGGGGAGCCTTGCATGGCGGCATAGCGAATTTCTTCTGCCGCTTTGGCCGGGTTGTAGGGGGCACCGGAGCCTTGGGCATACATGTGCGCGAGCAGTAGTTGGGCGCGCGGGTGATTGCGGTCCGACGCAATTTGGAGGAAGGTGCGGGCTTGCCTCAAATTAGGGGGTGTGCCCAAGCCTACGGAGTAACACAGCCCTAGGGTGGCGGGGGCCTGTTGGCTACCGCCTTCGGTGGATTCTATTAAGAGAAGGATGGCCTCTTTTTGCTGAGCCGGGGTGCAGCGTTTATTTTTCAGCAAGAAACAGGCGTAATCATATTGAGCTTGCGGGTTTCCGCTTGCCGCTTGGGTTGCCATTTGCTGTGGGCTATGGCAGGCGACAGAAAGCAGGGTGAGGGCTGTTGCCGGCACCCACAAGAGTGGTGCAACACGGGAGCTCATGATGTAGCGGGTAAAAAGAAACGGCGCTGACGGGGAGTAATGTTAAGCTTCATTTGCTCCAGAACCGCCAAGAAATCTTCCCACACGGCACGCTTAGCGGGTAGTGTGTCGTTGCGTAAAAGATAGCTGGGGTGGTAGGTAACACGCACCGGCACCCCTTGGCAATCAAACCATTTACCACGCAAGGAGGCAACGGATGCCCCGCTGCCCAGCAGACCTTTGGCAGCCGTGCCGCCCAGGCAAATAATGCATGCGGGCTGAATGGCGCGAATTTCCGCTAAAATAATGGGTAGGCAGGCTGCAATCTCCTCATCGGAGGGGGCGCGGTTGCTCATGCCTTGGTTGGGGCCCATATCGGGTCTGAACTTACAGATGTTGGAGATGTAGACCTCCTCGCGGCGCAGGTTGGCTGCGGCAAGAATTTGGTTGAGCTTTTGCCCGGCACGCCCCACGAAGGGCTCTTGTAGGCGTTCTTCATCGTAGCCGGGAGCTTCGCCAACCAGCATAAGCTGTGCGTGTGCATTGCCGGTGGCAAACACCATGGTATTGCGCAGTGTGCCGAGCGCGCGTGCCGGTTTCCAGTTTTGGGCGCGCATTTGCAGGTAGGCCAGTTTCTCTTCTACGCTGTTGGGGGCAGGGGGCGCAGTGTTGGCCTGCGGGGGAGCAGGGGGGGCACTGGGCCGTGAATCGACCACGGGTTGCGGCTGCGAGGGGCGAGCCGGGGCTTGGCGAGCTGCCAGCATCCAGTTGCGTAAAATGGCTCGGGCCTCGTCATCAATGGGTATGCTCAGCGTGCCCTCCTCCATCATGTGGGTGAGCGATTGTACCGTTAGTTGGCGCAGTGTGGTCATGAGGCTGCAATTATTTTGCGGGCGTTGGAGAGAGGGTAGCCCCGGTCAGTTTGCGTACCATAGCATCCACGCCAATGCACACTTCGGCAAACTCGCGGTAATCCAGTTTGTTGGCCGTGTCGCTCGTTTCGTGGTAATCGTCGCAGCGCATATAGGCGGTGTCTGTAATGGCAAAGGAGGGGATGCCTTCTTTCATGTAAGCCCAGTCGTCGGACCACGCAATACCGCGCGTGAGATACCCGAACACAACGGAACGCACAGGGAAGCGGGAGACGGAGGCAAAGGTCTCCGCACAGCTGCGTGAATAAGCCTTGCCGCTAAAGGTGCTCATGAAGGCCACGTAGTCGCAGCGATCCAGAATGCCAACCAAAGAGCCGGCAATGGCCGTGCGGCGTTTTTTGTTGACGCGGGGGGAGTATATGCCCATGCTTTCCAGGGTAAACATGCCCATAATACGCTCCTTGCCCAGTTCGTTCACGATTTTTCGGGCGTGTTGGCGAGAGCCCATCTCATCCGTTTGGAAGAAGGGCGCCTCTTCGTTGGCGTAGGCAACAAAGATAATACCGTTGCGCGTTGGCACATGGCGCAGCTGCTTGGCTAAATAGAGCATGGCTGCCACGCCGGAGGCATTATCATTGGCACCGGGAGTGCCGGTTTTGCCTTCAATTACAGGGCCATGCACATTCCACCGCTTCATACCCACGCGCGTATCATAGTGGGCACCAATGATGAGCCAAGGGGCTTGCGGGTCTGTGCCTTCTTTGCGCACCTCAATGTTGTAGGCAATTTGGCCGGCTGCAGATTTGTATTCCTCTTTTTCAGGAATCCGGTACGCTTGTTTGTCTACCTTATACCCGTACTGTTCAAACTCATCGCAAATGTACTGAGCTGCTTGTGCATAGGCGGCTTTGTGGTAATGGTTGCGCTCACCTATCGTTTCTGCCAGCATGCTTACATGCGTGCGCAGCTCTTGCTCAGTGCTTTCCGTGCGCGGAATGGCGCCGTCTCCCGTTGGTTGGAAAAGCTGCGTGCAAGCTGCCAATAGAAGGGTGATGGGGCAAAGAAAATGGAGCGCTTTCATTGCGTTTATCTTACTCTATCTTGGGTGGCTTTTCAAGTATGTATTGCGCCAGTGCCGGGGAAAGTTGAATGTTGAATGTTGAATGTTGAAGTGGGCCGCGCCGAATTCGAGAGCCGAGGCTGAAAGGCCAATCAGATTATTTCAGTGGCGCTATCTCTTTTCAAGAGAGATAACAACGGAGGCTCTTATGGTCAATAATATACAAGAAATTGATTGTCAATTTTATTGCAATTCTTTATTCGCTTTTTATATACTGTTATATTGATAATCAATATTTTTCTTACATTTGGCTTGTAACTTCTCTTGAAAAGAGATATACTAACGGCGTTAGCCTGTGTAAGGTCTAAGTTTTACGCTATTTCATTCCGTTTGCAGAGCATCATGCGTATTCTTAGAGCGATAAGGCTATAAAGATTCCCGAAGCTATTCGGTAAATGTAATTTAGCCGCCGCCAAGCAATTGGTGGCGGCTTTATACTACGGCCTGTTAAACATTGCAGTTGAAAAAAGGGAGCAGGTTAAGGGAAAGTACGAAGTGGATTTACAATTTACGATGTACAAGGTACAATTTGTTAAGCTTGGCGGCTACGCCGCACGAGGGGCAAAGCCTAGCATCGCTTACCGCCCGCGCCTTGAGCGCGGAACACAACCCCATTGATAAACTTCGCTTTCCCCTGCAAGCCTCAGGCGAGCGAAACTCTGCCTGTCACGGCGCAGGCGTAGCCGAAGACGGAAGCCCGTGCCAACGGGCGACATATCAATAGCGAGGTGGTGGAGGCGAAGCCGAAACCACTCGTAACCTATGGCTAACATTGTCAGAACCCGCGTCAGCGGGTGGCACGGTGGGTGGCTCTAAATGGCCGTTTTGAATTAAAAAAGGGTGATAAATGGGAATTTGTGGAAATACGAGGGACGAATTTACCGCGAGCGCAGCGAGCCGAATTTGGGAGCCCCGTCCAGGGGCGATATATGGTAGCCCGGGGTGGAGCTGCGCAGCAGCGAAACCCCGGGAAAGATGAAAAATATGATGGAACCCCGTCAGGGGTGGCATAATGCTTGGCTTCAACATTTAGACATGTTTTTCGTGCAATGCCATAGATAATAAATGAACTACAATATGATGCACCCCTTTATGCCACCCCCCCGGGGTTCTAATGGATGGACGACTAACCTGGGGTTTCGCCGCTGACGCGGCTCCACCACCGGGCTATTTTATGGCGCCCCACCAGGGGCTCAGAATTTGGCTCGCTGCGCTCGCGGTATTTGGGAGGAGGAACGGCTGCCGCCGTGGTGAAGAATGCCCGTTGGGCATGGTGTAGAATCTGCCTGCGGCAGATGGTGAAGAACAGCTTGCGCTGTAGTGAAGAACGCACCTGCGGTGCGTAGTACGGAGGACCGACAAACTACCATTTATCAACTAAAAAGTTTAACAGAGCGTATTAAAAAAAGCCGCCGGGAATCCCCGGCGGCTTGAAAGAATCAACTTAAATATGGGCTAATTACTTGTTAAGCTTAATCTGGAAGTGCATGCGGAACTCTTCCTCATCCGTTGTGTAGGTGAAGTTGAGGCTATCAGCATACTCGGACACCGTCTCCAGCACATCGGCTGCGGTTTCGAAGTTTTCTGCACGTTCCTGGGCAGGGGACTGCTCGCTGTAGTGGTAGGAGTAGATTTCTTCCTCGTCGAAGTCATCTTCATCCACGTATTCTACCTCTTCGTCGTACTCCTCATCATCGGCAACAACGACTACGGGAGTTTCCTCCTCTTCCTCCACGGCGGGGGCTACAGTTTCTTCCTCAGCCGGAGCCTCTGCTTCAGCGCGGGCGGTCATGTCGTCGGCAATGCTGCGGAGCATGGAAGCCAGCGGAGCAAACTTGAGGGTGCATACACAACCATTGAAGTCGAGCGTGCCGGTAGCGGTTTCAGCCAGCTCAGCATTGAGCTTGGAGGAAGAGCCTACTACGAAAGCGGTGTCGCTCACGGTAAGGTTGGGAACCAGGTTCTCTGTGAACCAGGGCATGGACACACTGTAGCTGGTGGCCTGTCCAACCATCTGCGGAACGATGGGCAGCATGTTGACCACCTGCGGGTTCTGGCCGACCTTTTGGGCAACATTACCGGCAACAGCAAGCAGGGCATCCCAGCCCTCGCTCAGCTTGGCGCGGTCGCTCACACCGGAGTAGAAGGCAACACGGGGGAACTCTGTGGTGTTGCCGGGCTTGCCGCCCAAGAGCTCAGGCATGGTGGCGTTCTTATCTACAACAACGGCGCATGTGTTGTCCAAACCGCTGCCAATGGTGCTAACTGCCTGCACGGCCTGCTTCAGCTCCGGAAGGAAAGCCTTAACCATAGCCATAGAGGCCGTGGCAGAAGCCTGTGTTTCGCTGGTAGTGGTGGCCACCATGCCGTCAATCACAGCCAAGCCGGCATCCAGCAGGGTTTCAAACTCGGGCAGCTTGTGGCCCTTCAGGTAGCCGCTTTCCAAGTAGAACACGGTGTTCGGGTCGGCAGCCTTATTGAGGAGGCTAAGCTTGGCCGGAGCATAGGTGTAACCGCAGTTATCGCAGAATACATCAACGTCCATCACGCCGTTGCCCCAGCTGAGGGCGCCAACGCAGGGACGGTCTTGTGTGCAAACGGTAAGAGCCTTCCAAGCGTTGATGATTGTACCGGAAGCCTTGGAAGCTGCAGCAAAGGTAGCGCTGTTGGCATCGCCCTTAGCAGCAAGGGCGGAGAACATGTTTTCTACCGTCTGGGCAAGCTTAAGCAAGTCGCCGTAGTTTTGGCTGTAGTAAGCGTTGGTGAACTCGGGGGAGCTGTAGCCCAAAATCGTCAGACCCTGGGTGAGCTTGCTGTCGAGCTTAGCCAATTTGTCTGTGCCCAAGATGGAGTCCTGAGCTGTGGCAGCAGTCTGCAGCTCTTCAGGGTTCTCGCAGATGGCAGCAAGAATCTTGGAGCCTTCGAGCTTGAAAAGAACGTAAACGGAGCGCTCTGCCAAGGCCTTCTTAATGGCGGCTTCGGCCTCGCTGTCCCACTCGGAGGGCTCAGCGTCTTCCTTGCTCAAGGTAAACTTAATGCCGCTGAAACCGTTGACGGTAACAACCTCAAAGCCCTCTTCGGCGGGAGCTTCGTTCAGGGTTTCCTGCAAAAGAGTGTACCACTCCTCGAGCATGCCTTCATAACCGCTGTTGACGGCAAGCACCGAGTAAATAGGAGCAAGCTTAACGGAGCTGAGAATCTCTGTAATTTCAGTGTTTACGGAGGCTACAGCCTTGTCGTATTCCTGCTTAAGAATCGTGGCGTACTCCTCAGCGGTAACCAGGGGGAGCGTGTTGAGGGCGGGCAACAACTCTGTGGCGTTGAAGCAGTTGTACAAGCGCATGGCTGCATTGAGGGTAGCAGCACCACCGTTGCCGAAACCGAGGGCAACGCTGTTGATAGCCTTAACCTCCTCGGGCATGCTGAGCATGTCCTCCTGGCTGATAACACCCATCTTGTGCAGGTTATCAAAAACGCCGGGGATGTTGGTGACGGTGTAGCAAGCCTCGCAATTGGCGGGAATAGCAGCCAAAGCAGGCATTACGGCGGCGCGCTGCTCCGTGCTTGCGTTGGCCGTAGTGGCGGCGGTAAGGGCGGTGTAAACCTCAGCAGGTTGCTGGGCGCTCAGAGGAGCGGCAACCGTTGCTGCCATTAACATAAGGGTGGTACGAATGTTCATATCGGTTTAACTATAACAAATCCGGTGCTAATGTAAAGTGCAAAAATAGGATTTTGAAGGCACTGACGTAAAAAAAGCAGGCAGCGCCTTTCGCACTGCCTGCTGTAAAATTGTATTGTGGGTCGAAAATTAGGCCTCGCAATAACCGCGAACAGCGGCAGCAATGCGAGCGGAAACTTCCTCCGGCTCACCTTCCTCGACAACATCAATCTGAACAACCTTACCCTGAGCGCGGTAGTGCTCTACTACAGGCACGGTGAGGGTCTCGTAGTCCTTACGACGCTTGGCAAAGGCCTCGGGGTTGTCGTCGGTGCGCACAATCATAGCGCCACCGCACTTCGGGCAAACTTCCTCGCCATTGCGGGTGGTTTCGCCGCAGGCGGGGCAAGCCTTGCGCTTGAGCATGCGAGCCTCGATAAGCTCTGCAGCCACGTTGAGGTAAACCACGATATCTACACCCAAATCCATAGCGGCAAGGTTAGCGTCAAGCGTTTCAGCCTGAGCAACAGTGCGGGGATAGCCATCGAGCAGGCAGCCGCAATCCTTGTTTTCACCGAGCCACTTGGCAACAATGCCGTTCACGACTTCATCCGGAACGAACATGGCTGCATCCATGTACTTCTTGGCCTCAAGACCCAGCTCAGAGCCGGCTGCAATCTCTGCGCGCAGCAGAGCACCGGTGCTCAGCGGCTTCAAACCATAAGTCTCGGAAAGGAAGGATGACTGCGTGCCCTTGCCGGAAGCAGGGGCGCCTACAAGTACAAATCGCTTGAGTGTTTTCATTTTTGTGTAAGATGGTCGAGTCTGCTTTCATCAGCAAAACTCAAGCATATTATGCCTGTTTTTGCGCAATTTGCAAGCATAAAAAATTATTGCCCATGTTAAAGAGAGCATTTTTTGTTATACTCTCTGTTAAAGTTTTGGTTGATAGCCTCACAAATTGCAATTTGTGGGGTTCATTGATGTGAGCGCAGCGAACGGAATTCAAGAGTCCGGAGGACGACAGACACATAGCCGGGGTCGCAAGCCCCCGGTATGGGGAAAAGAAAATCGGAGCCCCGAGGCGCCGGCGCGACCGCGACGGCAACGAGGGCCGACAGAAAGCGTGGCTCTTAATATACCATGTGCGTACATACGGAGCCGCCGCTCATGGCTTCGGGCTTACGCCCTCGCCCTTATCTGTCGGCCTTCCGCGTCTTCGGCTGCGCCTCAGGCGCTACAGGGCTCCCTATCATTTTCATGCGTTACCGGGGGTTCTCATCTTCGGCTACGCCTCGAT
>CAJGCZ010000050.1 GCA_904501975.1 uncultured Akkermansia sp. | reverse complement strand
GTGATGGAAATCTTCTTAGCCTCCATCAAAGAAAAGAACTACGATTTGTACCTCAAGTGTATTAATCCTGAGCGCTATGCTACCGAAACCGCAGAATCCCTGCTGCGCTACCATTGGGATTTGCACCAGCAGCGTCTGCACGGTGAGTATGTGCACGCCACCTTCAGTGATACCAAGATTACTGTGGTAAAGGGTCACGATGACAAGAACGACCTCGAGAACTTCTTCCTCGACGATACCCAGCGCGACCACCTCATCAAGATGCAGGGTGAAAAAGTGGAGCACGCTACCGTCAAGAGTCAGGCTTTTGATGAAAACGGCAAACAGGTAGGCAGCAAGAACGTGCACAAGCTCATCCGCAAGGGCGGTGGTCGCTGGTATGTGGATGACTATGAAATCCGTTTCTGATGCAGGCCTGAATCTCCAATCATAGTTTAACAAAACATGAAGTTAAAAAACGTCATTTTGTTGAGTATCGGGGCCGCGGCTTTTCTTCAGCCGCTGCTTCGGGCTGACGAGGAAGGATTTACCTTCACAGAAGAGGAAGTAGCTGCATTTGAAGAAGAAGCGCGCAAAATTGAATCCATTCTGCACAATGAAGCGGAGTACAAGCGAGCCTGCTCTCTTGAGTATAATCGGCTCATCATGATTATCGGCAACTGTTTCCGCGCGTTCGGTAAAAGCCAAATCGATTTTGCCGATTGTGCAGATGAGCGTCCCTTGGCTGCCATACACAAGCAATATGCTGATGTGCTTATCAGCCAATTTGGTGTTATTCCTGCAACGGGACAAACAACAAAGGGTGCCTTCACCCGTGCAAACTTGATTAAGGCAAAACCTTACTTATCTGCTGCTACATACGCATCCATCGAGGCTGATATGACGAGGGCTGAAATTATGCTCAAGTTTTATATGGGCGGCTTTGCCAAAGCATGTGCTCTCTTCACAGAGGATTTTTATGAAGAAGTACAAAGTGTGGCGCGCCTCGGGCTGTTAATAGAATCATCTGAGTTCAAAGAGATAGACAGTAACTACTTAGATATTTGGAACTATTTCAAAAATACACGCCCCTTTGTTGATACGAGTTTAGAGCAGTATGTAGATGGAGGGAGCAGACCGGATGAGATTGCCATCAAGTTCCTTACCGCATATGGCAAAGACTTAAGTTTCTCTGAGCGCAATACTTGGTATGCCTCTGTGCTCGATGAAGTACCGGACAGCAAAGGCTGCCAGCAATACGTCAACATCAGAGAGGAAGGCTGCTCCTATACTGCTGAAGCAGCAACACTGAGCAACTACGAACGCTTGTTCACAACCTGGACCAAGGATCGAATCAAATCAACCGTGGAATGGGGCAAGTTGGTCAAAGAAGCATTCGAAAGCTCAGATATTGTGCAAGAAGACGCCGCATACAAAGAAGCAGCAACAAACGGGCCGCAGGACATCTACGCCCAGACATACCAAGAGCTGTGCAATTACATGGGTTCTCAAGTATTTAAAATGCCTTATGCTTTGTATGAACTGGAGGATTACCTGAACAATGAGACCAAGTATCTCGAAAACATGGAAAAGAGCAACGGTAAGCTTGTTCTGGACAACGCCAAACTCACCTTGGAGGAGTTGAGAGATACGCTTAAGCACATTCTCATACTGGCGGTTAAGGATGTTCCTAAGAATCACCCCGCTACCAACGAATACTAACTTTTCATAATAATATGATTAAAACACATACAACAAAAATGAAGTACGTTTTATTTTCTCTGCTGTGCGGAGGGTTGAGTCTTACGGCTCAAGAAGAAGGTTTTGACTTTACTGACGAAGACATTGAAATGTACGAGGAGCAGGAGATGGCTGCTCTCATCGGCAATGCCGCCAAATATGAACAGACTTGCATGGCCGAGTACAACAAAATCATCACTGCCTTCGGCAAATGCTTCAAGGAAATACAGGCCATCAATGATGAATTGGAATGTACGGACCATCCGGCACCGGCCGATATCTTCAACAAATATTTTAATGATTTGATGGACATCGGGTGCTTCGCGCCGGGTAGCGGTCAATTTCTGGAAGGCGTACTCAACCGCTCGAACCTTGCCAAGGCACGCGCCGGCATGGTGGAAGCACAATATGTTAAGTGCGAGATTATTATCAAGCGCAGCGAACTGATGATGCAGTGGTTTACTGACTCATTCAGGAAAGCCTGTCTGCCTTACCATGAGGATTTCATGAAAATGCTGCAGCAATCGGCGCGTTTTCAGCTCTGCCTCAAACAAGGCGAGGAAACCATGGACGCGTTTTATCATTTGCACAAAACTTTCGATGCCGATATGTTGGAAGAACGACTGCACAAAATAGTTGTAACCTTCCGCAATAATGATGAAGCAAACTCACGGGCTTTTTTCAACCATTTCCACAATAAAATCAGCGCAGAAGAGCGTGATAGCTGGCTTTGCCATGTGGTACTGGGAGGGCGCTCTTCTTCTCGATACAATGGCCCGACCTATGGTGTGCAGACGTACTCTGAAGATTATGCACCGTGGAGGTACTTTGACATCCGCGGTGGCAGAGTAATTCAACTGCCCTCATATAGAGCCAATCAGTTAATTTATTACATGAAGCTGCTGGACAAATGGACCCTTTCCCAGCTGGATACCATCAAAACCGTCGGCGCCTCCGCACGTATCGGAGCCGGGGAGGCCCTGCAAGCTTTGGAAAAACTGATAAAGCAAACAGAAAATGAGCAGCTTATGGGAGACACCATCTTCAGAAACGTTATCGGCAACGAAGCTACTATGACGCTCACGTGGATGCGACTCATGGTTGAGCCCATGGTCAGTATGAACGATTTTATCGATAAAACTGATTTTAAGAAACACAAATTATATCCTTCCGGCATGAAACCATTGCTGGAAATCTACCAGAAACAAGTTGAAACGGCAAACAGAAAGCTTAACGACATGTACGAGTTTGCCGATAAACAATTCCCGTCCACACACAAATTGCGTCAAACGGACTGATATAGTCCTGCCGGTTAAACATAATCAAACGATTTAAAACATGAACAAGTATACAAAAGCAACCCTCCTTGCGGCGGCAGCCTTGTTGACCACCTCTTGCGAGATTGACCCGTATTGGTACGGCTCCGTAAGCTACTCCGGTGCCCATATCTCCACCACAGTAGCTTGGACTTCTGCCAGCTACGATGCCAATGGTTTCCCGATTTACGGCTATGCCTACGGCCGCCCGGTCTACGGCTACACGCACACAGGGAGTCCTATCTATGTGGTAACCGAATTGTATGCCGGCTGCTATGTGCCCAACTGGCGTCCGGCCTCTTGGTGTGTACACCACTACCACTACCCAAGTGGCTGCCACCATGCCCCCAAGCCGCCGAAGCACCACCACGGCCACAACCCCGGGCACCGTCCCAAGCATGAGCCGCACCAAGGGCCGCCACACCATCACAACAACGCTAAACCGCACCACAACTCCGGCAACCACCATCATGGTGCATCGGCTCCTGATAGAGGCTCTCGTCCGAGCACGGCGCATCGCCCTAACAACCAACACACAAGCAAGCCTGTAAGCCGCCCGAGTACGGTAACGCGCCCCGCAGTTCAGCATACCAGCAAGCCCGTAAGCCGCCCGAGCACGGTAAAGCGCCCCAGCACTCAGCAAACAAGCAAGCCAGTAAGCCGCCCGAGCACGGTAACGCGCCCCGCAGTTCAGCATACCAGCAAGCCTGTAAGCCGCCCGAGCACGGTAAAGCGCCCCGCAGTTCAGCACACGAGCAAGCCTGTAAGCCGCCCGAGCACGGTGAAGCGCCCCGCAGTTCAGCACACGAGCAAGCCAGTAAGCCGCCCGAGCACCGGGCAACGCCGTTCTCGATAACCCCACCACAAGGGCGTACCCTGTGTACGCCCCGCTTCACGCTAAACCACATACGACATTACAATGAAACGAACCATTACTCACGCCTTGGTAGCAGCAGGGCTTGTCTTCTCTCTCAGCTCATGCGAAATCTTGCTGGAAGACTTGCTGACAGACGGATACTACACCACGAAAGCCCCTGTTCAAACCGGAACCAATGCAGCCCAAACCAGCTTTACCAATGGTATTGAATGGCAAAGTGCCAGATATGACTCCAATGGCATTCCGATTTACGGCTATGCCGATGGTCGCCCGGTATACGGCTACACCAAGCAGGGCTCACTCATTTACCAAGTAAACCACCTGTACTCCGGCTGCTATGTACCCAGCTGGGGCTCGGGAGCCGCTCACCCGTATGGCGTGATTCCGACCCGCAACTCTCCGCTGTAAGAAACTCAACCTCTTCACCCGGTGCCCATACCTAACAATCCGATGAAGATTAAAAGGAATACCGCTGGCTTTTTTGCATGGAGCGTCATGGTGCTGTCAAGCTGCAGCACCATGACGGTGCAGGACTTGGCACCCGAAAGCGTGGCTGAAAAAATCATACGCTTGGATGATACCAACACGCAAATACAGGAGCGTCCCATTGGCTCTGCAGAATGGTCCGAGTGGAAAGAATTTAAATACGGCTGCGCTTTTGATTTCAACTTCGATGCTAACAATCAGTACCGAATCACCCTCAACCCGTGCGAAACAACCTGCCTAACCTACAAAAAAACCGGTCCGGCAACGGCTGAGATATATTGCGAAGCAGCAGAAAACGCCCATACCTGTTACCTGAAGTTTGATACAGCCACCACCGGCACAGCAACCAAAGAAGGATACGGAGAGGGCTGCGACTACAAACAACGGCACATACAATTCAGCATTAAATGACCAAACTTCTCTATACAACCCTCGTGGCCTTCATGGTAGCAGGCTGCAGTTCTGTACCCTCAGCTGCTGTTGGGGAGCAGACCTCAGCGGTACCCTCCCCCATCGGTTACGATGCCTACAATGCCACGTCCACCGCTCATTTGAAAGCGACGCTTGCTAAAACGGCCTCCGTATCCATCCCCGTTTCCGGTAAGGAACATGCTCTTACTGCCGCAGAAACCGCAGAATTGCTTGCATTGCTGGAAGGGGCAACATCTGCCATGCCGCGCTGCGCCCCGGCTGATTGCCTTTACCTCAACTTGGCGGATAAAGACGGCAACTGGCTTATGTCTCTGCCGGTGCAACACACCCCGCAAGGCATTGTTCTGCTGTACCTGAAACTCCAAGGCAACAATGCCGCCGCCCCCCTGCAAAACTGGTGGCAGGGAATAACCGATCGTTTGAGCCTCTGAGAAAGAAGTCAACATGTCAACGGCAGCAGAAAAAGACGGGTGTGCCATGAAAGCCGGCAAAGGCTGCCTGGGATTTTTCCTGGGGCCGGCCATGCTGGTAATGGCGGTATACCTCTTGTTCAACAATGAGGGAGACTACCTCAACACGGCGCAGGCGCTGGATGAGTTGCAACCTCTCGTGCAACAGGTGGAAAACACAACAACACCCGATGCTGCTTTGGAGGGTAAACCCGTGCACCTGAGTGGCACGGCCACGACCGACGATGTTCTGACGGATGAGACGTACGGGGTACAAACCCAAGGCATCATGCTTCGCCGTAATGTGCAGTATGTGCAATGGGTAGAGAAAAAAACAAAACGTATCGGCGATGACAAAAAGTCCGTCTTCATGTCGGATAGCGAATACAGGCGCAGCCGCGACGATGAGTGGGTATACAGCTACCACCTCACTTGGGTAAACGCCCCCATCAATTCTGCCACCTTTCACCACGAGCATTACAGAAGCGCAAACTATACCCACTACAAGGAGGCGCCCCTCAAGCAATGGGCCACGAATGTACAGGTAGGCGGCTACAAACTGAGCCCTGGCCAAATCAGCCGCATTAACGGCGATGATGTGAGGGTAACACCGAAGCAAGTACCGGAAAGCGTGAAGAAGCACGCCATGCTCCATGGAGACTACCTGTTTATCGGCCACGCCCCGGAGGGTAGCACCTATTATCCGCTGAACCCGCAAGCCCCGAGTGTGGGAGATGTTCGCATCTCGTGGCGACAAACAAGCCCGCAACGCCCGGTCAGTCTGGTCGCCGTTCAAAAAGGTAACAGCTTTGAGCCTTACACAGCCGCCAACGGAGCCGTTATCGATTTGTTCTACACCGATACGCTGGGGATGACGCAGTGCTTTGATAAAGCCCGAGCCACCAACACCTTGAACTTGTGGATGGTGCGCATGGGTGGCTGGCTGATGTTCTGGGGGGCCTTTGCCTGTATGCTGAAGCCGCTGGCCGGCATGGTTCCTGTATGCCGCAAGCTGGCAGAAGCCGGGGCCATTGTCATATCCCTGTTATTGGGCAGCGTCGGGTGTTTGCTGACCATCTCTGTATCCTGGCTATTCTGTCGTCCTGTTCTTGCCGCGCTGATGCTGGTGGTAATTATCACCCTCATTTGGCTGATTGTGCGCAAACAACGGAAATCGGCAAAAGCTGTTGTTCCCCATTAAATCACACCTATTCGCAGCTGATACCATGAAATCATTGCCCCTATCGCTCATCTTCTGTGTGGCACCACACGTGCAGGCCGCGGCAACGCCCCCGCCCTCTGCGGCAGGCTACACGATTTGTGTGGATTTATACCAAGCGCAGCAGTGCAGCACAGAGATGCACAACGAGCCCGGCGGTTACTGGAATGACATGCCGCGCACACCGCTGCGCTTGGAGTTCCCGGCAAACGAGGGCAACCAATATACCGCCGCGCACCCGCATAATAACGCCCATCAGCAATGGCCGGATATCCTTGTAAGTTACAGTCCGAATGCAGACAGCGGCGAGGCGTATGTGAAGGTAGAAAACAAGGATTTCAGCACCTTGGTGGTATTGACATTCACGGACAACGAATCCGGCAGAGCATACGTTTATCTCCATGAAAACGGGTTGACGCACCACATGCGCCATGTTACCTTCACGATGCAGAAAAATGCGGTCTCTGTTGAGCCCATCAGCCTTCCGACTCTCGATGAATGCGAGGGAGATCCGCAGCTTCTTGACGACGGATTGAGTGAGTTGCTGATGGAACTGGAGGAGCGAACATACAAATCAGCCACGGAGAAGCTGTATCAAAAGCGGCTCCTGATGCTGCTTCCTCAAATTCAGGTGCTGCACGACCCGAATTGGACCACGCCGGAAACCAAAGGGAACACGGCGCTGCACTATGCCTGCGGATTAAGCCACACGGAACTGGTGCAGTGGCTCGTGAACCACGGGGCTGATACCGAAGCCGTTACCAACAAAGGGGCCACGGTGGATGCCTGCATCGGCGGGGCCAACGCAGCGACTATTGCCAAGGTGCTACGACAGGCGCGCGCCCATGTTGCGCCTAAAGAGACACCGGAACAAGCGGCCGCCGCTGCCGGTAAGTGGCTGGAAACCGCTTTTGCCTGCAAGGACATCAACGCCCACTCAGCCGATATACCGCCCCACGACGCAGAAGCCGCGCATGCCGCGCAAACCCTGTATCGTTTTGTCACCACTCACCAAAAGCATCCCTTTGGGGTGCATGTGCTCAGCCACATGGGACGCATGATGACCTGGGCCATTAACGCCAAACTCTCTGAAAAAGAGTTTGTTGATACAGTGCAGCACGAGCTGTACGAAGCTAGAACGTATTGGAAACAACTCAAATCAAACAACACAAAATAACCATGAGAATTCAACCCGTTTTGAAATACCAGCGACTCATTCCCGCCGCAATCGCTCTGCTGGGCGGAGTTGTCTCCGGCTGCAATAAACAAACGCTTGGCGGTAGCGTGCCCAATCCCAATCCGCCCCATGACGACGCCTCCGAACAAGATAATAAGGGGCAAATAAACAGGGATGAAAAACTACCGACCGAGGAAACTGACCCTAAGGAGCAAACGGAAGAGATGCCCCAGCTCCTATCCGGTGATGTTCCTGTGGAGAATTTAAATCTCGACAATTAATTTCATTGGCGGGATTGATTTTTACGGCTCCGCATCGCAGCGGCGAATAGCCGTGGAGCCATCTGTATGCAGCGATATTTCGTGGCACGAGGTATCGCTGTTGTGGTAGCGTTTTTCGTAGCAGGGGGCGGGATTGCCCTGCTCATCCCAAAAGTATTCGCGTTGCAGCTTACCGGCACCGTTGTACTCCCAAGCATGTTCTGCATACCCTAGTTGGGGGTTCAGGCACGGGGAGCCGTCGGGGTCGTTAAAACATTCCCACTCAGGTTGTTGGTGCTGATTGGTGCGCAACACGTGTTCTGTGCAATGGCGCCCTTGCACCTGCATGCTGTCATCTGCCTCGCAATGGCGCGTGCTACGCAACTGCTGCGAGGGGGAAACGACGCAGAGCTCAGCGGCGGCGCCGCTTTGCGGATGCCGTGCACGGGAGCCATCCGCCGCATACCATTGTTTATGCGTTACCAAGCCATCTTGGGTAGAATGCACCCGCTCTGTGGCAATGCCGTGTATATTATTGACCGGTTTACCGTCTTTGCTGTTCATGCGTTCTGCCACTCCGTGAGCATCGTCGTAACGGTAGCGTATGCGGTGCTCTCCGGAGGCGGTTGCCATGTCTTTCCCCTGCCCATCGAGGTGGCGAATTTCGACGGGGCGGCCTTGGGAGTCGTAGCTTATCTGTTGTTCTGCATAGCCGGGCATGCGGGGTACCACCTTTTTACCATTGGCCCCCAAGGCCACAGTGTTGATTAAGCGTCCGGCGGAATCGTAGCTAAACTCACGCGCGGCCACGCCGTGGGCATCCGGCGCGGGGTTGCCTTGTGCATCATAATTACGTTTGGCGATAACGCGCCCCGCAGTATCGTAGCTAATACGCTGCTCGGCCACGTTGCTGCCGGGCAGCAGGCGCACCTGCCCATCTGCCCCCACACAAACAATGCGTTGCGGTTGGCCGGACTCGTTGTATTCAAAATGAATGCATGATTGCCCGCCGCCGGGTACGGCCTCCAACGCGCCGATGCCGCGGGGAGGCTCCGGCCCGGCGCTGTTGAACACGCCTGTAAAAGCCCTCACCATGCCGGGGGGTAGATATGTTTGCGCCTCGTCCTTAACCACAAGATGATAGAGCCCCATTCCCATAACGCCGATAAAGAGCGCTAGGGTGGACAAGGTGCCTGTGTATGCCCACAGGTAGCGAAACAATTCACCCAAAAGTGTTTTCTGTGTGCGGGGAGAGTCTTCGTCCATACGTCATAGACACCGCAAAACGGCATTCTTTGTAATAACCGTCAGAGATTGGTGTCCGCTCGCCGAATTGAACGAACCACTGAAAGCTCGGGGTGAAAGCTGTTTATGATGTTTTTTTGCATTTTGTGCAATCTCTTTTTTAAGGAGATGACAAGCAAAAAGTTTCAGAAAATACTCATCATCAAGATTTTAATTAATATTAAACGTGTAGGATTTAACCTGCAAACAAAACAACAAAACCTTGCAAACCTTTGACTGTTAGACACAACGTTGTCATCTCCTTAAAAAAGAGATAGACTTTCCTCAGGTTCACCCTCCTTAGGGAGTACTATGTGGATGAAAGAACAAATAACAACGACACAACAATGAAATTACGTTTACCTAAGCTGCTTTGTGCAGCTGTAATGACCGCTCTCGCCATGCCTGCAATGGCTGCAGATGGGCCTGTAAAATGGGATCCTTCTACGGGAATGCCGTCTACAGGGATACCGTATCCCAACAATAAGCAGTATAATACAAACCTTAATGATACTGACGTCCATAAAGTCCAACAAGACAATAATGGCAACACTTATCTTGATGTGTTTTATTATAAAGGATATGATACAGTGCATTATAATTGGTACGGTGATTTAGTCGTCGGCAGTACTGACGAATCCCAAGGCTATGTAGATAATGTTGGCTCTTTCGTTGATAACTGGGAGTGGGTGACACCAACAGAGTCTGTTGTAACACCAGAGTTGCAGGTTCATGGCAACCTTACAGTGCAAGGCAATGGTAAGGTTGTATTGGGAGGCATGTTTAGTGATTTTCCGCCTAATTACAAGGGAATTGAGGCCAAGATAATTACCGTCAACGGAGGCAGTCTTTCAGCAACAAGAATTACAGCTAATGATTTGGTTGTAAATGGAGGCGCAGTATCAACCAGCACACCAGGCTGTAACAAAGGCTCCTACAGTGGTTCTTCAGCGTATTCATATATCCAAAACAGCCTGACTATCAGCGGTGGTTCTCTTTCCTTCGGATATGCCGGTGATGATATAACGGGCATTGATAGTAATCGAAGCCTCATGACCGTTTTCGGCAACAGTAGTTTCTCGATGACGCAAACAGGAGGCACCATGAACGTATATGGTGCTATGAACCTGAAGGCCGGTGCAACCATTACGCAGAAAGGCAATGACGGAACTACGGTGTTGCGAGATACTGTTTTCTTACAGGGCGCGGGATCTACAAAATTTGACCAAAGCGCAAATTCCACATTGGTTATTGGCAGACTGGAAAGCACCAGTTCAAAGAATGTCCATAGCATTGAGTTCAACCAAAGCGGAGAAGGGTTGATTCACCTTGCCTATGGCAGCAATTTTAAGAAAGAGAGCACTATCTCTTTGAATCAAACGGGTAACGGCACCATCACTATCGGTGGCGGTCATGACACCGAATTAACCGGTACATTGCCCACCGATTACGCATTAGACAAAGTTGACACCAACGCAAGCAAGACATCGTTTGAAAGCGTAAACACCACCTACCAAATCAATCAGGAAGGCGCAGGTGAAATCAACATTAAGGAGAACGCAACGATTGTTGCCGATTCCGTCAACGTTGGTGAAAAGGCTCATTTGGTGGTAGACGGTCAGCTGAATATTACCACCGGCGAGGGCAACAATGCAAAGGTGTATGGCACCATGAGTGGCACGGGTGTTATCACCGTGACCGGCGGCGTATTGGAAAACCACGGCACCATCGGCATGGCACCCTCTCAGGCTACATTTGCCGAGGACGATATCTCCACGTTAGCAGATTCCGAAGCATTGCTCATCACCATTGCCGGTGGAGAGTTCGTAAACTACGGCACCACAGATAGCAGCATTTTGGTGGATGGCGGTACGCTGACGTTGAACGATGGTGTGCTGGCAGATATTACCCTGAACAGCGGCAGCATCGTCGTGAATTCCGATAGCACAACCGGCACACTCACATTGAATGGTGGCACCATCATCTTTGAAGAGAACGCCAAACTGACGCTGACACAAGGTGCAGAGCTTAACTTGACCAATACGGTCATCGAGGTATTGGTGAGCGAGGAGACTTTGTCCGGACTTAAGGATGGTTCCTCTGACCCCGTAACTCTGTTTGAAACGCAAGACGTTACAACGGACTTGAAGGGCATTACCGTCAACTTTACGGACGGCACCAACGACATAACGGCCAAGGTGGACGGCACGGAAGACGGCACCGGCGTGGTGATTACAACCATCATCCCCGAGCCTACTACAGCCACGCTTTCTCTGCTTGCCCTTGCAGGCTTGGCTATGCGTCGCCGCCGCAAGTAAGGCAAACACAGCGCTATGGAGCACCCAAACCATAGATGCTGGTCATTCTCAAAACTGCACTTGGGTTTCAACGGCAACGCGAGTGCAGTCCATGGGTAAAACATAATTTCATTTGTTATGTACAGGGCTCCATCCTTCGGGATGGGGCTCTTTTTTTGGGGTGCAGATTCGAGTTGAGCCGAGCGCCCGAACCTCTTGTATGACCACAAAACAGCAATTTGAGGGGCGCATTAATGTGAGCGCAGCGAACGGAATTCGAGAGCCCCGGCCAGGGGCGGTATATGGTAGCCCGGGGTGGAGCTGCGCAGCAGCGTAACCCCGGGTAAGATGAAAAAATATTTTGGAACCCCGTTAGGGGTGGCATAATGCGTGGCTTCAATATTTATGCTATTTATTGATAAAACACGAATAATGAAAGACCTGCAATATAATACCACCCTTTATGCCACCCCTCTGGGGTTCCAATTGATGGGTGTCTAACCCGGGGTTCCGCCGCTAACGCGGCTCCACCCCGGTCTATTTTATGGCGCCCCTCAACCGGGGCTCAGAATTCGGCTCGCTGCGCTCGCGGTATTTGGGAGAAGGAACGGCTGCCGCCGTGGTGAAGAATGCCCGTTGGGCATGGTGAAGAATCTGCCTGCGGCAGATGGTGAAGAACAGCTTGCGCTGTAGTGAAGAACGCACCTGCG
>CAJGCZ010000049.1 GCA_904501975.1 uncultured Akkermansia sp. | reverse complement strand
GGGGTGGTTGATGCACGGCTGAATCTCGCCATTCACCTTTGCCCAGACCAGATGGAATCGGCAGACAAGGTCGCCCAGAGGCGTGGGAGGTATGCTGAACTCTTCACGGTTGCCAGCCACAGAAAGCTGCTGCGCGGGGTACAAGCTCATACCGATGCCTCCTTTCTATCCTTATGAGGCTGTGCGGATTGCTTCAACTTATCCAAACAGGCATTGCTGATGGCAGCTTCGCGAGCATACAAAGGCTCAAGGGTTGCTTTGGTTCGCCTGTAGGACTCTTCATCGTCTCGCATGGCGGCAGCACCCAATTTATGGGTGAGCTCCAGCAATCGAATGGTTAAGTCACGGGCTTCCTTTGCCAGAGCATAGATAACAATATCCTCGGGTTCATCACCTGCGTAGAACAGACCGGAAATCAAGTTCCAGCCTTTAAGGCTCTGTACCAGATTTGCTACCTGCTGGCTTATCTCTTCCGCATTGCGGGTCTTGTTTGTGATAGGTTTCATAATTGTGAATGAGGGGTTGTTGATATGTGGCCTCATTCCGTAACACAGGCAAAAATCCTTATCTGGAGGATTTTGTCAGCAAAAGTTAGAAAACTTGCATCGCAGTAAAAATTTTGATAATATTGCAGCCAACGATTATGTCTAAAGTCTTAAAGTTCCAACTACTGCTAAAAAATGTGATTTGGAGGCTCTCTCCTTGCTTCCTGTACCAGCTTGCTAAAGCATTCACAAAAATCAAACCGGGATTAGGTATAGATTTCTCGGAATTGGATGATTTTAAGGATTCTCTTCCATGCTACGACGCTATTCCCTCTAATCTACAGGATATATATAATCGTTTCAAAGCAAACGTAAGAGACAAACTAGCATCATTGAAAGCTAATGAGAAAAAGAATGAAAAACTAATGATTCATTCTCATATCATTGCTATGTGTATTGACTTAGATGTTTGCGATGCCATAGAAGAGTTTTCAAAGGTAAACAGAGGCAGCTTAACTGTAGAGAATTACGTTGTTAAAGTTTATATCATGCATGGAGTAGATCCTTTACAACAAGCATTGCGCATATATGGCTCAAAGAGACCCAAAAGCTACAATTACTATGTCCCCATGCGAGCCTTGTTTAAAGAATTACTCATACCACGAGAACCAACTAAACAACTTATAAAAATAGCAGAGGACACGTTATCATTATTCTTCAAAAAGCAATATGACTCGCCATTATGCAATATATCCGTGGGTGCATATGCAGAACAGGTTTACTTGGATATAAGCCATGCAGGAGCTTGCATTCAGGGTGAAAAAACAGAAGATTCAGAGTCCCAAGATACAGGAAGTTATGTTCTACAACCAGTTGAATATGACACCATTATTTACGATATAAATACGGGGGACTTACGTATACACATGGAAAAGGACAGAAAGCGCATACTCAATTTTTATGTACAAGTAGTGGGCGAAATCTTTTTCCAGCAAAAAACGTTTTGGGGAAAAGAAGCAAAGTATACACTTATACCGCTTTTCAACATAACAAAGGCAGGCTTAAGAAAACTTTTAGACGTGTCTAATCTCAAAGATTTCAAAGATGAAGAACGAGGAAATTTGAGAAAGATTCGTTTATGTGAAATCAACTACTCAAGAGCCAGCGCAAATTGTTCTACGTCAACCAGAACACTGAAAAATGACGTGTGCCTTATCAATGACCTCGAAACAGATGATGAGAAACTCATTGGAGAGGGGTATCAAGTAACACGTGCAAAATTTGCTTTTGATTTTGGAGCCATTGAATCACAGGTCAGTACAGTAAACATGAACCTAATGCCGGCAAGACGAAGTTACGAAGGATCCGAAGAATTATGTGGTGTTGACCAATGGCTTGAACACTCTGGCTTTATTTGTAAAACAGAAGAGCGTGCAGAACGACCGGAATGGTACGATGCGATGAGTGAAAGAGACAGGGCAAAGTATGCTCCCAAAGTTGAAATTATTGACCCAAGTATTGTAACAGAGGGATTGCCATTGTTTAATCAGCAGTACAGTCAACCTACTGATGAAGAACTTACTTAAATTCGTACGGCTTCATAAAGGCTTAAATGCAGCGCAAAGAGATTGGGAGCTTGCCTTTGGGGCTGGCTTCAGGAAAACTTTAGCCAATGGGAAATTGCAATTTGATAGAGGCGCCCCAATCTATCAGGTGATGGATGAATTGAGACCGGGAGAGATGTGTGAAGTCTATCCGGAATACGGTATGTATCGAAACACGAGTTATGCAGAAAACACGAGAGAATTTACCGAAATCAACGCATTGACTCCAGTAAGAGTAACTTTTCAATCTTTTGCAAAAGAAATCGCTCGTGCTCTTTCTCTGGATGTCCACAAAGTAACCCAAAATGAAATCGTGGCTAATCTTCTTGCGTTGAGACTGAATGCCATTCCCATATACATCAGTCTAGCGACATCGGTTTCAGAGATGCAGAGACACATAGATAATGTTATTCATGACAAAGATTGCTACATACTCTCCTTGCTAGACTTTAGCAGCAAAATAGGACACTTACAAATTGATTCAAAAACGAGGCTTACAACTATTTCTCATTATGTTAATCAGGAGGAGCAAACGCTAATATTGCATTCTGTAGAAAACGTGTCAATTATAGACGAATGCAAGGCTTTGCAGAATCCGACTAAACACTATGGCGCACTTTGCAAGCGTCCCCCAGAGGCAGACTATACAGCGTTTCATTTTAAGGTAATCACTATTAGCGATGATATAAACGAATGTCCCTATTCAGATTTGTTTTCCTGCTGGTATGATGGTCAAGCCGAACCAAAACCGAGATTAGCACGAAGCATTCCTGAGTTTTGTTATGATGCTAAAACTTTAGGAGACGCTTGGCTAATGATGAGACATTATGCCTTACGGGAAGGAGTGATGATGCCATCCGTTAGCAATAAGACGCAGCATAACCGTTCTCAGATGAGGAGTGGAGTGTTGACTCCTTTGCTAAATAGAATAGCAGGAATGCCAGAAGAGGAAAAACCCTTTTATCAGGCAGGGAAAAAAAGAGGTAGTAAGGTACGATTTAAAGTCCACAATGAGGTAATAAATCAATCTGTATATCTTTCTCGCTACAGCTCCACAGAATACCAAGATTACTTGGAATCGCATAATGGCGTAGACTAAGTTGGCTTTTTGAGGCTAACTTCTTCGAAACTATCAGGTGGTTTTTCGCCTGATAGTTTTTTTGTGTTTTTTTGCACAAACGAACAGCATTGATAATCAGAGGTTTATTGATTCTATAATCTTTCAAAAGCATCATCTGAAATAAAAAGTATCAGCTGAAAAATGGGTAGTGATGAAAGTCACCCCATTTACAGAAAAAGAAATCAGAATCGTAACCTCCGCATGCAACAGCTTTGCCGAAGAAATCGCTGATGCTACAGGTATCAATCCTTGCCATATCCAAGATATAGCGAGTGACCTCATGGTACAAGCTATTCGAATAGCTCAAAATTACCAGCCCGGGAAAAACGCACGTAGTACCTATGTGTATGAAATGCTAAAGCTCCGCAAAGATGGCTACATCTCATCATTACACTGTGATAGGCGAGCAGAACTTATAAATCGGGTCTACATCTCAGCTCATGAGCAATCAACCAGTAACGAGGATGAACACAACCGATTCCTTGATAAATTTGCTTTTGACCATCCAAAGCAAGTTCTCATATCTGACATACGTTCTCGTTATGAAGCGTTAAGTGTTATAGAAAAAAAGCTAGCAGATGAACTCAGAGACGGCGTAAGCGAAGCCGACAGTAAACTCGGCCTGAGCGAATGGGAGTACCGGTGCTTAAAGAACACACTTAGAGAAAAATTCCAAGATTTGAAGAATTATTCTCAAGACTCAGAATTTTACCTGTGTAACGGAATGAAGGCACGAATAACCTACGACAACTAATGAACTCATTACTCCCATACCAAAAAGAACACGCCGACAACATTGCGGCATCCATCGCTCAGCACCGAGTAGCCCTCGATGCGAGTGACCCCGGCACAGGTAAAACTTATGTCGCATGCTCCGTGGCTGCACGCCTCGGCAAGCCTGTGGTCATCGTCACCACCAAGGCTACCGCTCCCAACTGGGAGTCGGTGGCCGCCGGGTTCGGTATCAAGCCTATCCTCGTGAGCAACTACGAAAAGGTGCGTATCGGCAAGTTGCCGGAATGCCGCCGCAGCGGCAACCGCTATGTCTGGAACGTCCCGCAGGATGCGCTCATCATTTTTGATGAATGTCAGAAATGCAAGGGGCGCACCAGCCTGAACGCAAAACTGCTCATCGCCGCACGCGCCCAGCATCTCCGCATTTTGCTCTGTTCCGCAACAGCGGCCAGCAATCCGCTGGAGATGCGGGCTATCGGCTTTGCACTCGGGCTGCACACCATCACCGACTTCTGGGCATGGACTGTGCGTTACGGTGTCCGCGAGACCCCGTTCGGCATGAAGTTCACCGGGGGAGAGTATTACCTCAAGGCTCTTCACGAGAAGATTTTCCCCTCTCGCGGTAGCCGCCTCCGTATCGCCGATATCCCGGACTTCCCAGAGACCGTCATCGAGTCGGCTATCATCGACACCGGCAAGGCTAAGGACATCCAGCGCGTGTACGACACCATGCGTAAGGAACTCAAAGAAGCCGAGCTGGAGCAGAATAAAGCAGCTCTGGCCAGTCTTGCCGAACGCATGGAAGCCCGCAGGGCCAGCCAGATGACAATCGTCCTCCGCGCCCGCCAGGCGGTGGAGCTTCACAAAGTCCCGGCGATGGTGGAAATGACTCGCGATGGTATCGAGGAGGGAATGAGCGTGGTCCTGCTGGTGAACTTCACCGACACCATCCGTGAGCTATCAGAGAAACTCGATTGCCCCCACATCATCCACGGCGGGCAGACCGCAGAGGAACGGCAGGACATCATCGACCGCTTCCAGCGCAACGAGATTCCGGTCGTTATCGCAAACATTCAGGCAGGTGGCGTAGGTGTGAGCCTCCACGACCCGAGCGGCCAGCGTCCCCGCCTGAGTATCATCTCGCCCACATTCTCCGCACAGGATCTGCGCCAGGCACTCGGGCGTGTTCACCGCAGCGGTGGTGCGGCCAGCATCCAGAAAATCTGCTTTGCTGCCGGAACTTGCGAAGAAAAGACCGCCAAGAGTTGCGCAGCCAAGCTTGCGCAGATTGACCTGCTCAACGATGGCGACATGCAGCCTTTCCCCCTCCAGTAAACCTTAACTCATCCCTATCTCCCATGACAACGAAAGCAAAACACGCTAAACATTCTCCCTCCAGCCTGGGCTACAAAGAAATCTGCCCGGCATTCCGTGGTCGCTCCGGCACGAATCCCGCAGCCGAAGAAGGTACGCTCATGCACGAGGCTCTGGAAACGGACGATTTTTCCAAGCTCAACGAAGAACAGGCATTCCTCTGCGGCCTCTGCCGTGATTACCGTGATGGAGAGCTGGCAAAGCTCACCCATCCGACCCTGTACCGCGAACTTAAACTCACCATTGCAGGTGGACTCACTTATGGTACAGCCGACTTCGTGGCGATTGCCGGAAAAATCGGCTTACTGATGGACTGGAAGTTCGGTCGTGGTGCCGTAGACCATGCGGACTCCAACGCCCAGGGCTGCGCCTACGCACTCGGCGTATTCGAGATGTTCCCTGACTTGGAAGAATTGACCGTCCACTTCGTTCAGCCCCGCCGACAGTTTATCAGTACGCACACTTACACCCGCGAAGACACCGAGCGCATGCGACTGCGAATCCACACTATCATTCGCCGCGCCAACGCCCGCAACCGCGAGGAGCATCCCGGCATGCATTGCTGCTACTGCGCTAAACAGGCAACCTGTGCCAAGCTCCGCAATCTTGCGCTTCCTCTGGCCAGTCGCTATGCAGAGCTGAGCATCCCAGAGGAACTCCATCCCTCACGCATTACCTCGCCCGAACTGATGGCGCATTGCCTTGATTGTGCCAAGGTGCTGAAAGAGTGGGTAGAGTCAGTCAACTTCCACGCCATCGACATGGCAGTCAATGGCGAAGAAATCCCCGGCTATAAGCTCACCAGCCGCGCAGGTCGCCGCTCCATCCCGGATGCACTCGCTGCCTACGGTGCGGTGAAAGACTCCATGTCCCTTGAGGACTTTATCTCCTGCTGCGGCAGCGTGAGCCTTGAGGAGCTGGGCAATAAAGTTTCCGCAACTGCTCCCCGTGGGCAGAAGCAGAAAAGTAAGGATGAGCTGGTCTCTCGGCTTACCGAGGACGGCATCATCACCACCGGTGCGCCGAGCAAGATGCTCAAGCGTATCAAGTAACTAATCCCCAAAAGATAAAAAGTAAAAGATTATGGCTAAGATTAAACCATACGAAATCAACGATTCCGAGCAGAAGCCCTCGGAAGTAGCAAACACCGATAACACCATCGCCGCCGCTGAGGCATCCGACCTCGTTCCGGCAGTTGCCGAAACTCCGCTCCCGCTGGGTACGGTAACGGGCGATATCAGCACGGAGGACATCGTTATCCCTCGACTCAACATCGTGCAGGGCGTGGGGACTCTCTCCGAGTTGTTCGCGCCGGGCAATGTTGTGCTCAACAAGGAAGTCGTGTTGACTGATGGCACCAAGCCGCTGGAGCTGACCGTCCTCTCCGCTCACAAGCAGTTTGTGGAGAATCTGCCCTTTGACTCCGAGGAAAAGCCCCGCGTATTCAATACGCTGGAGGAGGTCAAAGCTGCAGGTGGCACCATCGAATGGGTGAACGACATGCCGCCCGCATTTACGCCGATTCTGCGCGTTCAGCTGTTGTTCAAAGCCCCGGAGGAGGCCGATTACGCCTACCCGCTGGAGTTTGACGGTGTTCCCTACGGTCTGGCGGTCTGGACGCTGCGCGGTGTAGCTTATTCCCGCGCCGGGAAGAACATTCTCACGGCTGCGAAGTTCTCGCTCCGCGATGGCCTGTTCAACGGCAAGTGGGCTCTCACCACCAAGCGTGAGAAGTTCGGTCGCAATAGCGTTGTGGTTCCGGTTCTGCGAAACAGCGGGCGTCACACCCCGGACTTCGTAGAATTCATCAGGAATATCGGTTGATAACCCAAGCATTGAAACCTCCTTTCTGTTATGTCCCGGCAAGTATTGCAAATGCGCCCACGCGATTTCAGTCGCAACATGCTTTCATTGGCGGATGCCTTTGTGCCGCTCGTGGAGCGCATGGTCAACGATAAGAACATCGTGTTTGCTCGTCCGCAGGCTCTTGAAAACGATGTGTGTGTTTCCCCGGATTCGGCACATCTACCGGGCTTGCAGAAAGGAGGAAAATCGGGTCAGAAAAGCATCCGTCTCAACGATGTAACTGATTGAAAATAAATGCGTAAAAAGATAAGAAAAAGCTAGACATTTATCCCACTCGTGCTATACTTTACAAAGAGACAAAGCGCTTAATAGTTAAGGCGTTACACAAAATAGCATGAGTCGGAAATGCACCAGAAAAGCCAAAGCAACCATACGCATAACGCGCTATCGCAAGACTCGGTACTGGGCCATCTGGGAGGGTGATGAATTGCTGACCGTAACGGTATATCTGAAAGGCGCTCGCTCCATCTTAACTAAAATCAAGACGATGAAAACTACTACACATAAGCCGGGATTGATAGTCCCCGCCACCGATCGGGATGGCGCAAAAGTGCGCCTGATGGTAACCGCCAAGGACAAGACCGTCACCTATATCAGCCACAGCCTGAAAGGAGAGTTTGCCATCGATGACTCCATCGAGCAACCGCTCCCCGAACTGCTGGATGAAGGACTTTTTACGCTGATTACAAGCAAGGGAGAAAAAGAACTAGCTAAGTTCTTCGCAGAAAAGAAAAAAGCCAAGGGAAAAAAGAGCACCAAAGCTAAAAAGAGCAAGAAAGTCGTGGCTGAGGATAAAACGGCAGAACCGATTGCCCCGTGGTTAGAAGAAGTCCCACAGGAACAGCTTTCTGACGAGGCGATAGAAGCAGAACTCTGGCAGCAAGTGGAAGAAGATCGTGAACAAGCGGCTCAACGAGAAGTTTGCGAACCGGAGGAAGCCCCAGCACTGGCAGCCGAGGAAACGGAACCGGAACCTACTCAATACGGACATGCATTGGAATCCGGTACCACCCCTAAAAAAGCCAAGGCTATGCAGGTGATTCTCCCCGGTCAAACGGAGCCGCAGGATATTCCGGCAAACTTCGTGATGACACCGGGAGCCAAACTGATTCGCATCTACAAAGGGCGTACTATCGAGGTTCTCATGCAGGACTACAAGCAATTCGTATGGGAGGGCAAGGTATACCCGACCCTTACCCATATCAGCTGGGAAGCTGCTGGCTACCAAATCGCGGGCTCCACATTCTTCGGCATACCCTCCAAACGCAAATGAGCAGAGAAGACGCAGACCAGTTAATCCTCAAGCTGTTTACCATGAGTTCCGATGAACTCAAACAGCTCTGGGCAGCCCTCTTCGGGACGGTATGCTACACCAACCGAAAGGACTTCATTCGCCGTAGGCTCGAATGGCGCATCAATACGCTGGTGAGCGGAGGGCTTTCTGAGCGAGCCATGAAGCGTGTGGAGGAAATTGCGGATGATACCCTCATCCGGGTTAAGTCGAGGGCATTCAGCCCTCGACAGCCCAAGCGCCAAAAATCCTCCAAGCCCACCGTTATTCGTAAGAAATACAAGGGCACGCTTTACGAGGTCATTCAATACCCGGACCACTTCCTGTACAACGGCAAGAAATACAGAACCATATCCGAGGTCAGCACGGAAATCGCAGGCTACTACGTCAGCGGTAACAGATTCTTCGGACTCCCTAGCACATCACGAGTATGAAAACAAAACGCAAGTCAGACACCATACGCTGCGCCATCTATGTGCGTAAATCCACCGTTAAGGGCTTGGAACAACAGTACAACTCCCTTGATGCTCAGGAAGACCGCTGCAAAACATTCATTGAGTTGCACGAGTCGGACGGTTGGGTGCATGTGCAGACCTTTTCCGATGCCGGCATCAGTGGTGGTACAGCCCAGCGTCCGGCTCTCAATCAAATGCTGGATGCAGCTCGCCGCAAAAAGTTCGATATGGTTATCGTGTTCAAACTGGATCGCCTGGCGCGTAACCAGCGAGACTTCCTGAACATGCTCGATACCTTGGAAAAGAACGGCGTTGAAGTGGCCAGCGCCACAGAGCCGTTTGATTCAGGCTCATACCTGGGGCGTGGCATGCGCAACCTGCTAGGCGTATTCGCGGAAATGGAGCGAGAGATGATTGCCGAGCGTACACGCGAAAAAGCTGAAGCTTGCCGACGCAAAGGGCTTTACCTCTTTGGGGCTCCTCCATTTGGCTATAAGCGCATTGAGGGTAAGCTGAGCATTGTGCCTGATAAAGCACTCATCATCATGCGGATGTTTGATGAATACAACCGGGGCTATAGTTGCATAGAGGTGGCCAATATCCTGAACAAGGAGGGGCTTTTACGCAACAAGCGCACGGGTGAAGCCGCCAAGTGGACGCACAAGGAAGTAAACCGGGCTCTGCGTAACCCCATCTATGCGGGTTATATCCCCTCTGATGACGTATTGTACGATGGCCAACACAAGGGCATTGTAAGTCGCGATCTCTGGGCTAAAGTACAGAAGCGATTGGATAAGCGTGGTAAAGAAATGAAAGAACGCACTAAACCTAAGCGCAGCAAACCTGTATACCCGCTCGCGGGAATCCTCATCTGCGCTACATGTGGCAAAAAGATGCGCGGTAGCTACACCATCAAGGATGGCGTCACTTACCGCTACTATTCCTGCGCCACCCGCAAGGTGATGGGCAGCGACTCCTGCGAATGTCCACACATCAACGCAGTAGAGATTGAAACATTCGTCAACAAGCAACTGACTACGTTACGCAATAACCCGGACTTCATAGCCGCTCTTATTACCAAGTTACCCAAAGTGCCTGGTGGCAAGATTTCCGATTGCGTGTTCAATATGGAGCATCTGCTGGAGTACGGCACGCCGGAGGAGATGCAGGCCATCTACCGCAATGTTTTCACCGCTATTTCTTTCGACTGGCAAAATGAGAAACTCGACTTCAAGTATCAATCCCTCACATGAGCACTAAATCATTCAGCACTGCATTCGTCAAATCCTCGGTATTCCCGCAGCGCGATAACCCGTTGGAACACTTGTCCGAGCTGAGTACACCCGTCACGATAAGTACCACGCAAGGCTGGGATGCTTCGGTTCCCCTGCGTATTCATACAGACTCCCGAGGCTCGCTTAAGCACATTCGCCAGCGTACCCTAGGGGATGAGTTGGCTGATAAGGCAGCGCATAAAGGAGCTATCCCTACCACCCGAGCGATACGCATGGCCAATGCCATCCTGCTTGAGCAGATCCTCGGTACAGGGGAGTTCGCTTCGCCCGCAGCTTTTGCCAAAATGATAGGGGTAAGCCGGAAACTCATCAGCGAATTGCTTGCTATGCTGAACCAATCTCCGGAAGAAATCGAAAAAATCCTCTTTGAAACAAAATAAATTCAAATTTCAACCGGAAAAATTTTCAGCTCAGGGGAAGTAATAGGTATGGAGGGTGCGAGTCCTGCAAGTTTCTTCCGTCAAAAGCAACTTTTTCAGGACAGCAGACCTCCTCAGGTGATTAGATGAACGAAGACATCATACGCCATGAAACAAAACAACACAGTAACAATGCGCTTTTTCCGGGGGCTTCGGCTCGCCAGAGCTGCAGAAATGCAGCCCGCCGGAGAAGCTTCGAAAGTTTTTTCAAAAAAAGTTGGACTGTTTTTGGCAAGTGATACGAGTGACCGTTTTGAAGACATCATGAACGACATCATCAACAGCACGAAAAAGTCAGATTTTTCCGATTTTCTTCTCGGACTTTCGGAAAAAGCCTGTGTTACCGGAATGAGGGGACAAAGTTTCTCCATCAAAAATCGGAAATCTCAGCCACTTCGTCCTGACTTTTTCGAGAAAGATGGTGAAGAAGCCATGATTTTCTCAAAAAAATCAAAAAATCTTCCGAGCAAGCGGACTTTTTTGCTCCCGACATTCCATATGTGTGTATGGCAGGGCAATGAAAATCGCAGCTCAGGCAGGAAAAAGTGCCAAGATTCGCTTTTCTCACCTGCTGATATAGACAGGGGGCAGCACATGCCCACAACAACTAAGAAAGATAAAGCTATGAAGACAGCGACCATCACAGACAGCGGCTCCAAGCCGGAACGTAAACGCAGTGGCATTCTTGCCGGGCTGTGCAATCTGCCCATCGTCAACTTTTTCACTTCTTCTGCAAAAAAGGTGACGGATTCTGACAGGGCAGAGCAAGAAAGTACTTTGGAGGGCAAAATGGAAAACCTCTCCATGAACTTCAGGAACTCCGCTAAAGGCACGAATATGCACAACGCACTTCACATCTCCCCGTATTTTATCCCGGGCATGCAGCTTGGCGACATCCTGTTCACCATCGCAGCGGTAGTGGCTCACTCTCGCCGTATCAATGTGGATTGCCGCATACCCTGGGCGTACAGCGAGGAGACGCGAGAACTTCATGCTGCTCTTGGTATGAACGCTCTGCCGAGTACGCTTTGTGGTGCTAACGATGCTCTGGCTTATGAGGAGGAATCTTACCTGTACACGCCTATCCCTGAAACGGTGACCAGCGGTGGCCTGTGTGGCTATTTCCAGAGCGGCAACTACTTTGCCGAGATTGAGCCGATTATTCGCCACCTCTTTGCCCCGCTCACCGCTGTTGATAAAACTCCCGGCACGGTCGGCATCCACATCACCATCGGCAACGATCCGTACAAGTACAGCAAGTATCGCCTGAGTACGGCTCTGTTCCTGCAAAAGGCGGCTGCAAGTTTGTCGAAAGACATCCGCGAGGTGGTGGTGTTCAGCGATAAGCCTTGCGAAGCCATGGCCATGCTGGTTGAGTTTCCCGAGTTCGCTCAGTACTCTTTCCGCGTTGACCAGAGCAAGCCTTGCGAACAGCTGCACCACATGACCGCCATGCAGGAGCTGATTATCTCCAACTCGGCTCTTTCTTGGTGGGCTGCGTGGCTGGGTAAGCCTCGCAAGGTCATCTCCCCCAGATGCTGGTTCATGCACAAGGCCGAGCAGCCGCCTGTGTTTGAGGATTCCCCTTGGATTGTTCTCTGATTTTGACGCTCGCACTACGGTCATGAACGAGTTCTCCCCAGAGCAGCCTCAGGCTGCACGACAATTTTCCTCAAGCTGTGCTGAATCTCACGCAGCACAGCAAGATGAATCCGGGCTTAGCATTGAGCCCACCCCGGCAGAAAGTAGGCAGTCCACTATGTCTACCGAAGCCACCGATAGGCTCGCCATCGGCGAGATTGGTGCCGAAGCTCCGGCTGGGCAGCATTCCCACGAGCAAGCAGGTTCTCACGACTGCAAACTCGTAGTCGCGCCCACCGGGCAAGGTATCACCGCTTCATGTGAAGCAAGAGCTGGTAGGACTCTTATTTCTACCGAATCTAACTTTGTTCAGAACATGACAACTGATTCAAATCCCGCCCTCACCCCGAGTGAGGAAGAGGTGCAGAAGCCCGCTTCCGCACCTAGCGTACAGCCCCAATCTTCCAATGGCTGTACTCCCGAGGTTGCTTCCGGCAGCCCCGTGTCAACTTTCAGCAATACGTCTGAGAACAAGTCCGAAGGTGTTAACCTTCCTGCCGCAGCTGAGGGGGAGCCCTCTGCTGAAGCTGAATTCGGTTGCTCTGCTGCCACAAACTCAAACCAATCTAAAGCGATGAAAGCTAATCAAATCGAAAAAGTTTCCTCTGTCCAAGCTGAGGAAGATGCCCAGGTTAACACCTGCGAGCAGACCGTGCAGCCCTCCGTTGAAATCAACGCAT
>CAJGCZ010000048.1 GCA_904501975.1 uncultured Akkermansia sp. | reverse complement strand
TTCTTTTCCCCATACCGGGGGCTTGCGCCCCCGGCTATGTGTCTGTCGTCCTCCGGACTCTTGAATTCCGTTCGCTGCGCTCACATCAATGAACCCCACAAATTGCTATTTGTGGGGCTATCAACTAAAAACTTTAACAGAGCTAAAGATAAAAGTATGTTCAAAGGGCGTATTCGCTTAGGCGGCTGAGTATCGACTTTCTTTTCAATCACAAAATCAAAGCTCTACAATCAAAAAAAGCGGCTCACCTTCAATGAAAGGTGAGCCGCTTTTTCAAGAAAGGCCTCAGGCCTCCTCGTCGTCCTCGGAAACGAACTCAATTTCCGGAGTCGGAGGGGTGGACGGGCGGCGATGACGTGCAGCTTCCGTAAGGAACAACTCTGCCACACGGAAAGCGCGGCGAGAGGCCTCAGACGCGGTGCGATCATCCATCAGCGCAAGACCTTCTTCGGTCACTTCGCCCAGGAAAATCTTCCAAGCGCGGCGCACGAGCTCATCTGTATCAATTTGCGGAGCGCTCTGCGGCATTTGCTGGTGTTGCTCATTATCGCGGTTGCGATTACGGTTGCGGCGGCGCTTGCGGCGGTTCTTGCCGCCACCGGGGTTGCCATCGTTGCCGCCAACGGTCTCAGGGGCAGCAAAGCCGGGAGCCGGTTCCGGTGCAGGGAAGTCGCGGGACTCAAACTCGATGTCAAACTTCTGCTCCTCCGTGAGGGGGTGATTTTGCTTGGGAGCAGGCTTGAACTCCTTAGCCGGGACCTGCTCTGTGCGCGGGCCCTCTGTTTTCTTGGGCTGTTGCTGCGGGGCGGGCTCAGGGGCAGGAGCGGGGGCCGGCTGGGGAGCCGGGGCTACAGCCTCTGGAGCCGGCTTCTGTTCACGGGGCTGCTGCTGTTTGGGCTGGGCGTCCTTTTTGGCAGGCTTGTTTTTAGGAGTGCGAGACTTGCGCTTATCGGTAGCTTCCTCTGTGGTGGTAGCAGCGGGCGTCTCTACGGACTTAGACTCGGTAGCGGGAGCCTTTTTTCCGGAACGCGGCTTGCGAGGAGCCTTGGCAGCAGGGGCCGGAGTGCTCTCAGCGGCGGCAGGTGCAGCCTTTTCCTTGCTCTTGCGGGCGGAAGGCTTGCGAGTGGCGCGCGGCTTGGCAGTGGATTTGGCCTCTGCGTTGTCGGGGGATTTTGTTTCTTCTGCGTCCATAGTTGTGTGTCAAACAATGGTGTATGTAGGTATGTTATTCCGTTGGAACAGCGCGGTTTATACGGTACATCCACGCAGCGCGTTGGGCTGTGCCGTCTGTTGTTTTCCAGCTGAGGTAAACGGAAAGGAGTGGCATGTAGATGCGGCAGGGAGCGGTCCATTGCACCATGAGCTCCGATTTATTAACTTGCGGCTGCACATAGCCAAAGCCGCTGACTCGCATCGTTACCGTGCTCATATCAATATTGGGCACGGTTGTTAAATTGACAGTAATGGTGGGGATAGTGCACGGAATGGTGGAGTCCGGCTCCGGGGTAACCGCAAAAGTGGGTTTGGGCGTATTGCGGGGGAGTGCACCGGGGGTGTAACCGGTGGCCAAGCCTTCCAGAATTTCCACTTGGCTAAAGTCCATGGCATCCTCAAACACAGAGGAATCTGTGCCTAAAATCATGTAACGGTCAATGAGCAGCGGTGCCTCGTTGTGAGAAACCTTGCCGGGAATGACTGTAAAGGCGGCCACGTAGCCGTACTCTTGCAAGATGTTCTGCATCGCCGCATCGTTGTAGCCGCCGGGGTAGCAGTAAGTGGAGACCGGTTCAAAAATATCAGACAGTTTTTGGCGAGTTTCGCCAATCTCCTGCTTAATCATGGTGGTGTAAGCCTCTTCACCTTTAGCTTGGGCGCGTTTCCAATCTGCCGGATACGGGTGCGTGGCTGAGTGGCTACCAATGGTGGCACCATGTTGCATCATCTCGCGTATCATGTCGTGCGTCATGCTGTCGCCACTGCCCGTCAGATAGGTGGTGTAGAGGAAGAGATGGAAGGGGTAGCCGTATTCCTTAAAAATGGGGAACGCATCGGTGTACACGCTGCGCCAACCGTCGTCCAGTGTAATGAGAATACACTTCTCGGGCAGCAAACGCGTGCCGAATCGCCACTCCAAAAACTCGTTCATGCTGATAACCGAAAAATCCGAGTTGCGAATGCTCTCCATCTGGGCGCGCAGCTCCGAGGTGCGCATCAGCATGCGGGTAACGGTTTTTGTTTCACTAAAATTGTGGTACCCCAACACTGCTACTTGCGTTTTTTCTCGTGCCACAAGCGGAGTCTTAAAACGCTGGGTTTTATTGGTGTTGGTGGTTGATGCCGCAGGCGTTGCGTTTTCCTGCTCTCCCTTTGCGCCCGGAGAAACGTCCGCCGCGGCGCCCGGAGCGGTATGGGCACCTTGCAGAAGCGGGTTCGGGTCGAGTGGCGGGGGGTCAAAAGACAGTCCCCACGTCAGCTGGCTCACCATCAGAGCCAACAAATACGCGTAACGTGTCATTATGCCGAAAAGAATAGCAGATTCGTCACACTCGAGCAAGTCAATAATATGTCAGAGCAATAATTTACGGCAAAACTTGGAGTGTAGTTCAGCTTTCGCGTTGACAGAGCGCTGCAAGTGGGATATAATGCAAGCATCATGGCGAAAGTACATATTACCGGTTTGGAAAATCAGCAGACTGCTCCGTCCTTCTATTTGCCGAACAGAGTAGACGTTGCAGTATTGACCGAATTAGAGAAAATCCTCGGTGGATCAGACAGCGTCACTTACATGGTAGAGGAGGTGCTGGCTCCGGAGCCGACAGTGGCCAAGTTTCTGAAGAAGAGAAGAATTTTAAGTTTCAATTTCCGTAAGGCAAACGTCAAAGTATTGCGCGAGCGTTTGTTGGATGAAATGACACAGGGCAGGGATGTTGTGTTTGTGCCCGGTCGCCCCAACAGCATTATGGGCTGCATGTCGGATGTGCCGATGCCTTTCATGATGCAGCTGGCTGCCTTGCACATTTCTCCGGTGCCTGTTTTTGTGGGGCATTACAGAGAGAATATTCTGCGCGCCTTCACGACGGATAAAACGCATGATTGGGCTTCTCTCTGCATACTTCCGAAGCTTAGTCCCGGCCCGTTGACCGGCGAGCGCGTGTTGGAGGCATGGATGGAGGCGTCTTGCACAGAGTTTGAGCGCAACCCGATACTGGACGTATCATTGGCACGCCTGCTGGTGGAGGGTATGCGCCGCCACGGCAAAACGCAATTGGTGGACGGGTTGGATGACTCCTCACTGCCTTTCTACAAGGTGCTGGGTGTTGCCATGGCATTGGCTAAAGAGCTGAAGAAAATTGTACAGGAGCCCCGCTTGGGTGTAATTTTGCCTCCGGGTAAGGGCGGTGTCATTGCAAACTACGCCTGTTTGCTGGCAGGAATCGTTCCCGTAAACATCAACTACACCTCCTCCGAGCCTGCATTCCGCAGCATTGTGAAGCAGAGTGGCATTAAGCACTTCCTTACGGCACGCGCCTTCATGAGCAAGCTGCCCCAGTTCCCCTGGCCGCAGGGGGATGCCATCATTCACTTGGATAAAACGCTCAAGGGCATCGGTATGGCTAAGATTGCCGGTTGGGTTGCCTTTGCTCGCTTTGCGCCGATGAGTATCGTTAGCTCCACCTTCAACTTGGATGCCCGCAAGGGAGACGACGAAGCCGCGCTTCTCTTCACCTCCGGTTCCAGTGGTGATCCCAAGGGTGTAGCCTTTACGCACCGCATGGTGTTGGCCAATATGGTGCAGTTGCTGAGTAAGGTGACCCTGCCTCCCGGCAGCCCCTTCCTGTGCAGCTTGCCCATTTTCCACAGCTTCGGTTTAACGGTAAGTACGTTGCTGCCCCCGATTTTCGGTTTCGGCATGGTTACTTATCCCTCGCCGCTTGAGGCTAAGAGAATCAACGAGCTGATTGAGAAATACCAGTGCGCACTCGTGGTAACAACGCCCACCTTTGCCCGTGGCATGCTGCGCCGCGCTAAGGCAGATACGTATGCCTCCGTCAAGTTCTTTGTTGTGGGTGCAGAAAAACTGCAGACCGTGGTGGCCGATGAGTTCAAGGAGAAATGCAATGTCACCTTGTTGGAAGGTTACGGCCTGACAGAAACCGCCCCTGTGTGTGGTGTGAACCTGCAGAAAACCGGCCCCACTGCCGAGCAGCCCTACTTTGTGCCCGGTTATCAGTTTGGCAGTATCGGCCAGATTCTGCCCGGCTTGGCTGTTCGCATTACAGACCCGGATGATGATAACGTGCGCCTCACCCTTAATGAGCAGGGTATGATTTGGTTTAAGGGCCCGAATGTATTTAAGGGCTACATTGGCCGCGAGGATTTGAACGAAGGCATCTTCCGCGATGGTTGGTTCAAGACCGGCGACTTGGGTAAGGTAGATTTGAACGGTATTCTCACCTTGGGTGGTCGCCGCTCTCGCTTCTCTAAAGTAGCCGGCGAGATGGTGCCGCACGAAGTGGTGGAAAATGCCATTGAGGATTTTGTGCCGCACCCGGAAGGCTTCGCCGGCCGCGCCGTGGCCGTAGTTGGTGTGCCGGATCCGCAGAAGGGCGAGGCATTGGTGCTGCTCTCTTGCGTGCACCATTCTCACCTGGTACAGGCCTTGGATGAGATTCGCACCCACATGGTAGAGCAGGGCTTGCCGCGCCTCTGGTGCCCGCGTGAGATTATCCCGGTGGAAGTGATTCCTGCACTGCCTACGGGTAAGATGGATTTGCGCGGTTGCCAAATGCTGGCAAACGAAGCCTTGGGCTTACAATAAAACGATACGCGATGAAACAATCCCTTATCAGAAGATTTGTGCCGATGGTGGCAGGGGCTTTAGCCCTTGCCGCCTGCTCGGAGCAGCCTGCTGTGCCCCAAGTGGAGCAGCCCACGCAAGCTAAGAGTATAGCTGTGCAGGGGGTGGAGAATTTTCACCGTGTGAGCGAGGAACTGTACCGCAGCGGCCAGCCTGATAAAGAGGGATTCACAGCCTTGGAAACCATGGGAATTCGCAGTGTGCTCAACCTGCGAGAGTACCATAAAGATACCCGCAAAGCCCGCCATACGGATTTACACCTCATGGCTTATCCCGTAGCGGCGGGAGAGGTAACGGAGTCGGATGTAGAGAATTGCCTGCGCCTTTTGCAACAGGCGCCCAAACCCCTGTTGGTGCACTGTTGGCATGGTTCCGACCGCACCGGTATTGTGGTGGCTGCGTATCGCATTGTCTACCAAGGGTGGAGCGTTGAGGCTGCCGAAAAAGAGTTTCGCGACGACACTTACGGCCACCACGAGTTTTGGTACGGCAATTTGGTTAAACTGTTGCGTCAAACAGATTGGCAGGCTATGAAACAACGCTTGCAGCAAAACTGAGTATTTAGTGGCTGCAAAACGCAAATTCTACCCTAGTGCCCCCTACAATGAAGCGACTCTTTATTAGAAGATTTGCCCTGTTGGTGGCCGGGGCTATAGCTCTTGCCGCGTGCACGGAGCCATTGCCGGTGCCGCAAGGGGAGCTGCCCGCGCAAGCTAAGAGCATAGCTGTGCCGGGTGTGGAGAATATTCACCAAGTGAGCAAGGAACTGTACCGCAGCGGCCAGCCGGATGAAGAGGGCTTTAGAGCGTTAGAAAAAATGGGTGTTCGCAGTGTGCTTAATCTGCGAGATGCCCACATTGATGCCCGAAAAGCCGCCCATACGGAATTGCATCTCATGGCCTATCCTGTGGCGGCGAGAGCAGTAACTGAGTCGGACGTAGAGAATTGTCTGCGTCTTTTGCAACATGCACCCAAGCCCGTGTTGGTACACTGTCGGCAGGGTTCCAACCGTACCGGTATCGTGGTGGCAGCGTATCGTATTGTCTACCAAGGTTGGAGCGTTGAAGCTGCTGAAAAAGAGCTCCGAGATGACGCGTATGGATACAGCTCGTTTTGGTGCTCTAACTTGGTGAAACTATTGCGGCAAACAGACTGGCAGGCCATGAAACAACGCCTGCAACAAAATTGATACTATGGGAGCTCCTACCGCGTTTGCTGCGCTCACATTAACGAGCCCACAAATCGCAATTAGGCGAACAGAGCTAAACTTATAGGAAGTCAGAGCTGCTTTCTACCTTCGAGCGCGCGCAAAAGAGTAATAGCATCTGCATGGCCCAAGCCTGCTCCGGCCGGAATTCCCTGCGCAATACGCGTGATTTTGCAATTAACGGCGGAGAGTCTATCTGCCAAGTAAAGGGCTGTAGCCTCGCCCTCCACATCGCTGCCCACGGCCAAAATAACCTCGCAGCCGGGGTGCGCCTGCACGCGCTCCAGCAAATGCTCCACGCTTAAATCCTCGGGCATAATGCCATCCAACGGCGATATTTTGCCACCTAAGCAGTGGTATAAACCACGGAAGGAGCCGCAGCGCTCAATAGGAAGCACATCCGTCGGCTGCTCTACCACGCAAAAAAGAGAAGCATCTCGCGTTGGGTCCTCGCAGGCGGTGCAGCGCTCGCCTTTCAAGGAAAAGAAGCCGCACTCAGGGCAGGTGCCTACGGAATCCGCGGCGTCTTGCAGGGCGGCAGACAAGGCTCGGGCATCATTTCTCCCTTGTTGTAAAAACCAAAGAGCAAAGCGCTCTGCACCGCGAGTGCCGATTCCGGGCATGCGCTTCAGTCGGCTGATAAGCTCGAGCACCGGTTGAGGATAATCTTGTGCTTTCATGCTACTCGCTTAAAAAAGAATCTATTAATGCTTACTAACACCTGCACTATCAGGACGCAACACAGCAGCGGCGAGGTGTGCAGCACAGAATCCCACAACGTGCACAGCATCCCCGGCAGCGCTAATGCCACCAGTGCCAGAGCAGTCATAAGCCATTGCATGCGGCCAGAGGTCTCCAAACTCAGCACCACAGTACCGTACAGGGTTAACGGAATACAGCAGGCAAAGGCTGCTACGGGGCTCAGCAGACTGCCTTGAGCAGCCCCTTGTGCAGAAAGATAAAACGGCATCCCTTGCAGGAGTTCTGTGTGCAGGTTGTTCAGCATATCCAGTACCCCGCTAATCAGGAGCGTTGCTAAAACCATGAGGGTGCAAAGGCTAATGATGCACCAGTGTAGCCAGCGTGCATCTTCTTTGCTTAATTTGCGGGGAGGCGCCGTTGTGGCGGATTCTGCCTTGGGAAGCATGGCGATGGGGGAAAGCTTGTGAAAGAATGCGCGGCGGTGGGGTACCCCTTCCGCCGCGCATGAGTTAAAGAGTTATCCGTTTGTTTTGGGCGGAAAATCAGGCCTCAAAACGCTTCACAATCAGAGAAGCATTATGACCACCGAAACCGAAGGAGTTGCTCAGAGCCACATCCACCTTCATAGAGCGGCCTACGTTCGGGCAAACGTCCAAATCGCACTCGGGATCTTGGTTGAATACGTTGATGGTGGGGGGCACAAAGTTGTCCTGAATAGCCATGACGCAAGCCAGCAACTCAATACCACCGGCAGCACCCAGCAAGTGACCCGTCATAGACTTGGTGGAGCTGACAACCAAGCCGTTCTTAGCGTAGTCGCCGAAGGTGCGCTTAATAGCCTTGGTTTCGCAAATGTCACCCAGCGGGGTAGAGGTGCCGTGAGTGTTGATGTAGTCTACATCCTCCGGCTTGAGGCCGGCGTGGTCCAAAGCCATCTGCATGCAGCGGCTGGCACCCTCGCCCTCGGGCATGGGGGAGGTAAGGTGGTAAGCATCAGCGCTCAAGCCATAGCCAACGAGCTCAGCCAGAATGCGAGCACCGCGAGCCTGGGCGTGCTCCAAGGTCTCCAATACCATAATGCCGGCGCCCTCACTCATGACAAAGCCGTCGCGGTCAATATCATACGGACGAGAGGAGGTGGCGGGATCGTCATTGCGGGTGGAAAGTGCCTTCATGTTAGCAAAGCCGGTAATGCCGATGGGGAGCACGGTAGCCTCAGCACCGCCGCAAATCATTACGTCTGCATCACCGAACTTCATAATGCGCCAAGCCTCACCAATGCAGTGGTTGGAGGTAGCACATGCTGTAGAAATACTCATATTGGGGCCGCCAAAGCCGTATTCCATACTCAGCATACCGGAAGCCATGTTGGTAATCATGTACGGAATGCAGAAGGGAGATACGCGGCGGGGGCCGGTCTTCACCAGCGTTTCACAGTTGGCGCTGTGAATACCCAAACCACCGATACCGGAGCCAATCATGACACCTACACGGTTCTTGTCCAGCTTCTCAGGATCAAGCCCGGCATCCTCCATGGCCATAGTGGCTGCACCCATGGCAAGGAGCTCGAAGCGGTCGCAACGGCGCACGGCCTTCGGGTCTTGCTTAAAGTAAGGAGTGGGGTCGAAATTCTTTACTTCACCGGCAATATGCACGGGGAATGAAGCAGTGTCTAAACTCTCGATTCTGCTGATTCCGGAGCGGCCTTCCTTCATAGCAGCCCACGTCTCGGCAGCGGAGTTGCCGAGCGGCGAAACAGCACCCATACCGGTGATTACAATGCGACGGTCTTTCATGGTTTGTGTTGTCAGATTAGCCTATAGTTGGAGTTAAGTCAAGCACAAAACGAACAGATATGCTAAATTGCCCCAATTATTCCGCTTTTTCTGCGCTGTATCCCGCGCCGAATCCGCGATTGAACGACAATATGAGCCGGTTGAAGAGGAATTGAAATGAGCTATTTCTTATTTTTTCAGCAGATTAATTTTATCGCGCAGCACGGCAGCAACCTCAAAATCCAAACGTGCGGCGGCTTCTTTCATTTCTTTCTCCAGTCGTTTGATGGTGGCTTGCACATCCTCCTCGTCTTCTGCAGCCATCAGCAAGCCGTCTTCTTCGTCATCATCCGGGGTGTAGAGGCGCAGGGTGCTTTGGTCGGCGCGGGCAACGGTGCGCGGGATAATGCCGTGCTCCTTGTTATAAGCCAGCTGAATGGCGCGCCTGCGGTCAGATTCTTCCACCAAGGCGCGGATAGAATCCGTCACCACATCACAGAAGAGCACACACTCACCGTGCACGTGGCGTGCGGCGCGGCCCGCCGTTTGCACCAAACTGGTTTCGTTGCGCAAGAAGCCCTCTTTATCGGCATCCAAAATGCAAACAAGAGAAACCTCCGGCAAGTCCAAACCTTCTCGCAGCAGGTTAATACCCACCAAAATATCCACCGAGCCGCTTCGCAATTTACGCAGAATTTCCACGCGTTCAATTGCATCCACATCGGCGTGGATGTATTCTACATTTAACCCTACCTTGCGCAGGTAGTCCGTTAAATCCTCTGCTGTTCGTTTGGTAAGGGTGGTGACAAGTACGCGCTCGCGCACACTGACACGTTGGCGGCATAGCTCAATTGTTTTATCAATCTGCCCATCCAGCGGCAACAAAGTAATTTTGGGTTCCGGCAAGCCGGTGGGGCGTATCAGCTGCTCTACGATGAGCGGTTGACCCAAGGCGCGCGGATTAAAGCTTTCTACAGGGGCGGAAGACGAATGGGGCGGCACTCGCAACTCTGCCAGTTTGTGGAAGAAGACACCCCGGAAATCGTCGGGTGCCTGTGTAATAGCCTGGCTTGCTTTTTCGTGGCGCGAGTGGGTGTTGCCACGCTTAGCCTTCAGCACAGGAATATAACCGGGGTTGCCCGGTACACAGTTTACGTACTCAAACGGGCCCGGCGTGGCACTTACATACACGAGCTGCTTTTGCCGTTGCATGAACTCCTCAAAACGCAGCGGGCGATTATCTAACGCGGAGGGAAGGCGGAAACCGTGGTCTATTAACACCTGCTTGCGCGAGCGGTCGCCCTCATACATGCCACCAATTTGCGGCACTGTTGCGTGTGATTCATCAATAATCGTCAGGTGGTCTGCCGGGAAATAATCCTGCAAGGTGGAGGGTGTAGAACCGGGGGCGCGCCCGGCCAAATGGCGAGAGTAATTCTCAATACCCTTGCAAAAGCCTATCTCGTTGATAAGCTCCAAATCATAATCGGTGCGCATTTTCAGGCGCTGCGCTTCAATGAGCTTGTTTTGTTTCTCGAACCAGGCCACGCGTTCCTCCAGCTCACGGCGGATGGACATGATGGCGGGCACGCGTTTTTCCGGAGAGGATACATACTGCTTTACGGGGAAGAAGAGGTAGCTTTTCAGCTTCTCGCGGCTACGGCCTGTTGTAGCATCAATGAGGCTGATGGCGTCAATCTCATCCCCGAAAAACTCCACGCGAATCGCCTCGCCATCGCTCTGCGCCGGATATATCTCCACCACATCTCCGCGCACGCGGAAGGTGCCGCGCCGAAAATCAAAATCGCTGCGCTCAAACAAAAGCTCCGTCAGGCAGGCCAGCATAGCATCGCGGTCCATCTCCTGTCTCACGCGTATCGAGAGGGTGAGCTCGCGGTAATCCTCCGGCGAGCCCAAGCCGTAAATGCAGCTCACACTGGCCACCACAATCACATCCTTGCGCAGCAGCAGAGAGCGCATGGCGTTTAGGCACAAGCGGTCAATTTCTTCATTGATGGCACTGTCCTTTTCAATATAGGTATCGGTGCTGGCAATATAGGCCTCCGGTTGGTAATAATCGAAGTACGATACAAAATACTCCACCGCATTGTGCGGGAAAAAGCTTTTCAGCTCGGAGTACAACTGAGCCGCCAGGGTCTTGTTGTGAGAGAGCACTAGCACCGGCCTGTCCTGCGCAGCAATTATGTTGGCCATGGTGAATGTTTTGCCGCTGCCGGTAACACCCAGCAAGCACTGGTGCCTGTTGCCGGCATCCAAGGATTTCAGCAGTTTGCCGATGGCCTGCTCTTGGTCGCCCGATGGCTTGTAGTCTGTGACAAGTTGAAAGATGCTCATGGCGGTGCCCAGATTGTAGCCCTTCTTTGGTGTGAAGGCAAGCTATTTAATAATATGCCATGTTAAAGTTTTCAGTTGATAAATGGGAGTTTGTAGAAGTACGAGGGACGAATTCCGACATACGAATTTGTGAGTTCCGCGCCTTACGGCGCAAAGATAGCAAAGCTCAGCATAAGCTGCCGCCCGCGCTTTAAGCGCGGAACACAAGTCGATGGATAAACTCCGCTTCCCCTCCGGACTCTTGAATTCCGTTCGCTGCGCTCGCGGTATTTGGTAGGAGGAACGGCTTACGCCGTGGTGAAGAACGCACCTGCAGTGCATAGTACGGAGGGCCGACAAATTCGTATTTAAACTGTTTCCGTAATAGAAGAGAACCCGGTAGCGTGGGCTACCGGGTTCTCCTAAGTGTAAGTTTTGAGAGATAAGAGAAAGGTGATTAATTAGGCCTGAGCTTCGTCTTTTTCGGCCTTCTTGCCGGGCATTTTGCCGGTGGTGAAGTACTGCTCAATTTCCTCGAGGGTGCGACCCTTGGTTTCCGGCATGAAGAAGGCGGCGGTGATGAAGTAGATTACCGTGAAGCCGGCCAGCCAGAAGAATACGGAGGAGTAACCGCTGGAACCAACCCAGGGCAGGAAGGTGCCTGCAATGGTGGTGGAAACAAGCTGGTTGATAAGCAGAGCGATGGCCATACCGTTGGCGCGGATGCGGTTGGGCATGAGCTCAGAGAGAGCCAGCCATACGCAAACACCGGGACCAGCGGCGTAGAAGGCGATGAACACCACGAAGAAGCCGGTTACTGCCCAGCCTGTGATGGGGGAGGGAGTCATGCCGATTTCAGCGCGGTCGATGGTCACTTCCTTCACGGCACCGGCCTCAAGCGGGGTGGACCAGAAGGCAAGCTTGTCCATGAAGTTGGGAGCAAGGGCCTTGTCCTTCTTCACTTCAATCTTGGCGTCATCGTTGTTGTCGCCGGTGTACTTGGCAACCTTCTGCATGTTGTCCAAGCCTTGGGTGTAGGTAACGATGAGCTGCATGCCCTTGGCAACATTGCCGTCGGCATCAAAGAAGTTGGGGTGCTGCTCGCGCAGAGTGGCATCAGCGGCAAGGGCGTCCTTAACAGCATCTTCAGCAGAGATGTTGAGGGAGGCATCCTTTACCTGAGCGGCAACGAGTTTGGTTACGTCAACGCGATCGTTTTCAACCATGAGGAACATGGCGCCCACACCGGCAAGACCGGCGATGATACCCAGCGTGCCCATCTTGAGCAGGAAGGTGCGGCCCTTCTTGTCAACGAGGGTTACGGCCACGATGGTCATGAGCATGTTCACAACCTTAATAGCAAGGTCGGCAGTGTTGGCGGTTTCGCCTTGCAAGCCGGCCTGCTGGAAGATGGTTACGGAGTAGTTAAGTACGGAGTTGATACCGGTAGCCTGTGTGCAAGCCAGTACCACAACGGCCAGAAGGAAGGGGATGATGTACTTGCGCTGCAAGAGGCTGTCACCCTTAGAGGCTTCTGCCATGGCGGCCTTGTCGGCGGCTTCCTTGGCATCGGCGGCCTTCATTTCTTCAAGAATTTCCTTAGCGGCTTCCTCGCCGTTGTTGGAGGCAAGAGCCAGAAGAGCCTCGTCTTCCTTACCCTTGCGGTACAACCAGCGCGGGGATTCCTTCAGCTTGAAGGCACCGAAGAAGAGGATGATGCCCGGAATAGCGGAGCACCAGAAGATTACCTGCCAAGCAATAACCTTGGATTCGCGAGAAACCTCAGCGGCATCTGCTGCACCCACAACCATGGTGGTGACAAGGCCGATAAGAGCGGCGAATACAAGGCCTACCGTGAGCATGAACTGGAACATACCCGTGCCTTTACCACGGGAGTTGGCGTCCAAACACTCTGCAAGATACATGGGAACTACCACGCCGACAAGACCGGCGGAGGCACCCTGCAGAATACGGCCTGCCATCAACAGGGCAAAGATGCCGCTGGAGAAGCAGATAACCGGAATGCTCAGCGTGAAGAGCAGGGCGGAGATGATGATGACCTTCTTTCGGCCCAGCCACTCAGCAAGCATGCCGGCGAACAGGGAGGAAAGAACGGAACCTGCCAGCACAGCAGCTACCACAAGGGAAATCTCCTGCGGCGTGTAGGTCGAGGTCTTCTCAATATACGGAAGGGCCGCAGCAATCACACCTACGTCAATGCCGTAGAGAAGACCACCGAGACCTGCCATTACC
>CAJGCZ010000047.1 GCA_904501975.1 uncultured Akkermansia sp. | reverse complement strand
TAACTCCGAACTAACTCCGAACTAACTCCGAACTAACTCCGAACTAACTCCGAACTAACTCCGAACTAACTCCGAACTAACTCCGAACTTACTCCGAACTAACTCCGAACTAACTCCGAACTTACTCCGAACTTACTCCGAACTAACTCCGAACTTACTCCGAACTTACTCCGAACTAACTCCGAACTAACTCCGAACTAACTCCGAACCAACTCCGAACCAACTCCGAACCAACTCCGAACCAACTCCGAACCAACTCCGAACTAACTCCGAACTAGCTCCGAACCAACTCCGAACCAACTCCGAACCAACTCCGAACCAACTCCGAACTAACTCCGAATTAACTCCGAATTAACTCCGAACCAAAATGTCAAGTTGTGCTGATGTATTCTTCTTCCATCCTATCAACGAGAACTCGAAAGAGGCAGAAGCTCCCAAAATCAAAATTCAAACCTCAAAAATCACCACTTCTTTTTCTTTTCTCCTAATGAGAGCATGCGGGTGTAGGTGATGTGTTTCCATGCGCTGGCCGCGACGAGAAGCCCCACACCCATACCCACCCAAGGAGAGTATGGTGATTCTACGGTTCTGCCAAGGATGAATCCTACGCCGCAGCAATACAGCAGCATAAACAATCGCGCTTGCAGATTATAGGCGGATTGTGGGCGTATGCGCATGCGCTTCTTTTCTTCCGGTGAAAAACGAGCATCGATGGCTGCACGAAATGCATCAGTACCGCTGCGATACTCTTCTCTTAAATCGAGCGCATAACCGGCGCGGTAGCTTTTTTCATACCAATCCGCAGCCGTGGTTGCATCTTGTTTCTCGTAGAGCAGGTATTGGCCATAGTAGAACATGGCTTCGGGGTGTCCGCCTTCTGCTGAGCGTAACATGTAGGCTGCCCCCAGCTCATGATTGCCTTCTACTTCTATGTAACGGATGGCTTGCTCCAGCAGGTCCTGTTGTTCTTCTCTGGTCATGGTAGGTGAGGGGCTAAAATTCGGGCAACAAAAAAGGATACTCAATTGAGTATCCTTTTTTACGAAGCGGACGGGGCTCGAACCCGCGACCTCAGCCGTGACAGGGCTGCGCTCTAACCAAACTGAGCTACCGCTCCTTTGTTGCTTCCCTCTGTGGGAGGGGTGCGAGGGAATTATACATGCTTTTCCGAATCATTGCAAGCTTTTTTTTATAAAAAATGCAAAAAAAGTTGAATTTTTGGGCAAAAAAGAGCCGCCGTTGGGCAAAAACGGCGGCTTTAAGGGGAAAAAGGGGTAAATTACAGGAGGCTCACGAGGGCATCGCGCTTGTTACCGGTCAATTTTTCACGATTTTCGGCGCGAGCCTTTTGAATTTGCTCTTCCGTGGCGCCCAAACCGCGCAGCAACATCGAGCTGAGGGTAAGAGCCACCTCTTCCTCACCGGAAACCACAATTTGCGCGCCCTGCTTACGCATGTGGCGGGCATTGCGCATGTAGGTAGTGTGGGCCAGCACGGCAATATCGGGGTTTACATCGCGTGCGGCGGCAGAGATTTCAGCCGCAGGGGCACCGGCAGCAGTAATAATAATAGCCTTGGCTTGTTCTGCCCCGGCTAGGCGAAGAATGGTGTGCAGGCGGGCATCGCCATGCATGGCCGGAATCCCCTTAGAGGCAAGGTGTGTTACGGTGTCCACATTCATCTCCAGCACAATCACCTCCAGGTTATGCTCGTTCAAAATGCGGTAAATAATCTTGCCGCAAGGGCCGTAGCCCACCACAATCACACGGTCCTTCTCCTCGGAGGGCAGGGGAAGCGCGGATGCATCTGCCGGAGCCATGCCAATCCCCTTATCCTCCATCTTGCGAATAAGGGCAGGCACAAAGCGGAAGAGAGCCACATTGAGCGTAATGGTAATGATGGCCACGCCGGTAATCACATTAACCGCCTCTTTAGGCAGCAGCCCGAAACGGCTGCTTGCGGCCAGCGCGGCCAAAATGAAAGAGAACTCACCAATCTGCGAGAGCGAGGTGCCCACCACCACACCCAAGCTGCCGGGGCGGCGCAGCAGGCGAATCACGCCGTAAGCACTCAGCGGTTTCAGCACCAAGGTAAGCCCCAGGGTGCCCAAGGCCAGCGGCCAGTGCTCCCAAAGCATGGCGGCATCAAAGCCCATGCCAACGGATACAAAGAAGAGCACGGCAAAGGCATCGCGCATGGGCAATGCATCACTGGCAGCGCGGCTGGCAAACTTGCTTTGCCCCACTACCATGCCGGAGAGGAATGCGCCAAACACCATCGAGGCGTTAAAGACCTCTGCCGACAATACGGCCACGCCCAAGGCGCAGGTAAGCACCGCCAAGGTGAACAGCTCGTTGGAATTGCTGCGTGCCACAAAGGTGAGCACCTTGGAGATAACGTATTTGCCCAAGAATGCCACCAAAAACACCATGAGGGCCAGCTTCCAGGCCATACCCCACAGCGCGCTCCACAAATCATCTGCACAAAAGACGGCTTGCGTGCCGCCCTCGGGCATCACAAACACGGCAGGCAACAGCACCAGCAGCACAATTGTGAAAATGTCTTCCATCACCAGCCAGCCCACTGCCGTGTGGCCGCTGGGGGTGTGCAGCAATTTGCTGTCCTCCAGCACGCGGGTCAACACCACGGTGCTGGATACGCACACGCACATGCCAAAGAGCAGGGCTGCCACCCAATCCGCCCCCGGCACCAGCGCGTGGTATATGAGGGCACCGCAGCCGGTCCACATCGTCATGCACAGCAGTGAGCCCGGCACGGCCACCTTGCGCACCGCCAGCAAATCCTTAAAATGGAAGTGCAAGCCCACGCCGAACAGCAGCAGCACCTCGCCGATGGAGGCAAACTCGTGCATCACCGCGTGCGGGTCATCCGTCAGCCCCCACCACGGTTGCGCAGCCAGTATGCCGGCCAGCAAATAACCCACCAAGGGAGAAAGCTTGATGCGCTGTGCCAGCATGCCCAAGGCCAATGCCAGTACCAAACCAAGCGCCAGTGTTCCTATCATCTCTCGTTGTGTCGCGGGTAAAAATTATGCCAATACGCGGGCCCAAAGAACCTTCAGATAGCGCCCCTCGGGGTAGGTGGACAGGAAGGGGTGATCCCAGCCCGGGCCGGTCATCTCCAAAATCTGCAAGCGGCGGCCCAAGCGCTGGGCAGCCTTGATAACCGTCTTCTCAAACTCTGCGGGCGATACCAAGCCGGAGCAAGAGCAGGTAACAAACAAACCGCCCTTGCGCACACACTGCAAGCCCAGCATGTTGAGGTCGTGGTATTTTTTCAGCCCCTCTTCCTTCTCCTCATCGCGCCCCAGCACAAACTTGGGCGGATCCAGCAGCACAACGTCAAATTGCTTGCCGTTGCGCACCATTTGGCGGGCGTACACAAAGGCATCGGCATGCACAAAGTCGATGCGCAGCGGGCCCCCCGCCGCGTTGATGTTGGCATTGCGCTTAGCCATGGCAATGGCCTTTTCATCCAAATCCACAGCGGTTACCTCCTTAGCATTGCCATGCAGCTTGGCGTGGATGGAGAAACCGCCGGAGTAGCAGCAGAGGTCCAGCATCGTTTTGCCCTCCACCAAGCGCGAGAGCTTGAGTCGGTTGTCGCGCTGGTCGCAAAAGAATCCGGTCTTGTGCCCCTTGGCAAAGTCTACCTCAAAATTTACCCCGTTTTCTACAATGCGCACCTTGTGCACGGGCTCGCTCTCCGGGGCGGTGCGGGGGTCAATACCCTCCATGCGGGCTATGCTCTCATCTACCGTGATAACATGGCGCTTGGTGCCGCACAGCTCATGCAGCAGCGGCAGCCAGCGCGGCAAGCGCAGCCACACACCCAAGGTGGTTACCTCCAGGCTCAGCACATCCGCATAGCGGTCGGCAATCAAGCCGCCAATGCCATCGGAGTCGCCATGGATAATGCGGTAGGCCGTGGTCGTGTCGTCCAAGCGGCAATCACGGCGGCGCCATTCCACGGCACGGCGCAGGGCGTTTTCCAAATCCTTCTCGCCCATGGTCTCCGGGCCATGGTAAAACATGCGCAGCGGCGTGCGGCTCTTCGGGTTCCAGAACCCGCAGCCAAACGGCTCCCCGTTCTTGTCGTACACGTTAATCAGACCGCCTGCAACAGCATCCGGGCTCACAGCCCCCAGCATGCGCGGAAACACGGCCGGATTGTAGGTAAAGTATTTAAGCTGCACCCACGGGCCAACCCAGTTTTCGCTGCCCTCGGGCGCCGGTGTGGCGGCCTTGGGCGCTTTTGCCGTTTTGGGCGTAGCGGCACCGGCGGGTTTGAAGCGGTTGCCGTGGTTGGGTTTTCTGTCGGGGGTTCCTATCCTCTTTCCATTCTGCTGCATATACCGCAGTTTACACGCGTGCGGGCGCGTTGTCAAGGAGCATGTCTGTTTTCATCTCATAAATGAGTGCGGCTGCTGCCCCTCTCAACTTCTCCGCTCATGGCTCTATAGCCCCCGACTGTTGAAAAAATAGTGCAAGGCCAGCTTGAGCACCGAGGTGCGGTCAATGCGGTGCAGGGCTGCAAATTCTTCCAACTTTTCAAAAAGTTCTCGCTCGCAGCGGAAGGTTATCATGTGGTCGCTTGTCATATACTCCTATACTAGCACCATAACCCTTTGCTCGCTATATGAATTAGCTGAAATTCTCTAATTCTGTTATTCTTCCTTAGGGGGCAAATGTTAGGTTGGAGTATACTCGACCTTAACTTCTCAAAACCGACAAAAAACTTTGATTATAGGAATATTTTGCTTGACAAATATCTAACTTTTATTGTATAAAATTTCTGGCTTAAGTAATCTAACGGATATGAACACGTCTATGAGAAATCTGACCCGTTACACACGGGAAAAAACCTCATTTGAAGGTTGGCGTGTCTGCATTAGCCGCAAGGGTGTCATGTTTACCAAGTATTTTGCCGATGCTATGTACAATGGTGAGCAAGGTTCTCTTGAGGCGGCCCTCGCCGTGCGCGATGAAATTCTCGACCGCATTAAGGCAGACCCGACGAACGCCAAGGCCATCATGATGAAATATCAAGCACAATTCGCTAAGAAGAAGCCTCGTCGCTCTCGCTAATCTCATCACACTCGGTAATACTCTTTGTTTTTCATGTAACGCTGTGGCCTGCCCATTGCGTTGCCATTTTCAGGGCGTCGGTATTGAGCAATACACCCGCCAAGGGGAGCTCGTGCTTATGTTGAATATTGAATGTTGCATATTGAAAGTGGAGCATAGCGCGAAGTAGTTTTATAACCAAACCGGCAATTCGCCAAATAATGATTTGGCGCACTACTTTCAACATTCAACATTCAATATTCAACATCTCCGTCAGGCATCGGAGAAATCGAATTTTCTGCCGCGCTTGCGACCAATGAGATTACTGCGGCGGCGCGAATCCCACAAAAGAAGCAGCATGGCCCCCACCAGCAACAGGCGGGCTCCGGTATCCATCGGGTAATTGTCAATTTGGTGTGCACTGCCGGTGCATGCGCAGCTCAGGCTCAGCCCGCGCGCCCACGCTTGCGCGTATAAAGTAAAGAAAACACCCGCCATCGTCGTGCCCCAAATGGTGGCCCCTCGGTAATCAATGCGGAACAACAGGCACACACCCACCACCAGCTCCATCATCATGCCAAGGCAGGTAAGCGGCATGGAGCACCACTCCGGCAACACATCGCACCCTGTCATAAATTGGGCATTCTCCCACAGCGCGCGCGCGTTCAGCTTCATCAGCGAGTTAACGATAAAAAAGAGCCCCAACCCCACACGCAGCAGGGTGAGCAGGCGTTTCGTTGTCCCGGAGTTCCTCATTGCGCCCGTATCTTACACCACCCCCTCGCTTTCTGCAAGCTAAATCCCCATCGTTCTTCCAAATCTGAAATCAAAATCCAAAAGCGTTATTAAACTTTTCTGTCGATAAATGTGAGTTTGCCGGCCCCTCCGTACTACGCACCGCAGGTGCGTTCTTCACTACAGCGCAAGCTGTTCTTCACCATCTGCCGCAGGCAGATTCTTCACCATGCCCAACGGGCATTCTTCACCACGGCGAAAGCCGTTCCTTCCCCCAAATACCGCGAGCGCAGCGAGCCGAATTCTGAGCCCCCGTATGGGGGCGGTAGCCTAGTAGCCCGGTGCGTCAGCGCCGGGTATCCCGATGGAGAACGATTGGAGCCCCGGCGAGGGGCGGCAGAAAGCTGTTGCTTGGTGTGTGGGCTTCATTGAAAAACAAAGTTTTATGTATACTCATATTCGGTGGCAAAAGACAATACCGTTCACTCGTTCTCTGCCGCCCCTCAACGGGGCTCCAATACTGTTTTTACCCAAAACCCGACGCTAACGCGTCGGGCTACTGAGCTATCGCCCCGGGCTCACGAAGTCCGTTCGCTGCGCTCACATTAAGGCGTCCCACAAATTGCTATTTGTGGGGGCTATCAACTAAAAACTTTAACAGAGCTAATCAAAAATCTAACATCAAAATTCAACCCTCCCCTGTCATCTCTTTTTTAGAGAGATAACAAGCTAAAAATTCAGAAAAATGTTGATAATCAACATGTATTATCACATTGTTATGGTGGGATTTGGGTGGAAAATTGACATACGGTTTTTTATAACTCTTTCACAGTTAAAGTGAACTTTGTTATCTCTCTAAAAAAGAGATATACTCGCTCTCGCGTTCATGGGGGCAGATACTACCCGTATGAATGGATAGAAATAACAATCAATAAATAACATATGAAATTACATTTACCTGTCGCATTGCTCACAGCCGTACTGTGCTCGATGAGCTATGCAGTGGCCGAAGTCGGTACCGTTGCTGGTATTGACCGTACCCTTACCGGCACTGCTGTAGAAGGTGCCACCCATGGTGATTTGACGGTCACCATCGGTGATGGCAATTATACCCAAACTGAAATGTACATCAATGGAAGACCTGGTACCATCGCAGGTGCTGCACATGTGGAGAATGGCAAGGAAACCACCGTTGCAACGGGTGATCCGGAAGGCATTTACAGCAGTCTTAACATGGTTGTAGGCTCTAAGGATTCTGAAGGCCCCCAAATCAAATATCTTGCCGTTGAAGGTTGCCCCGTTAACTCCGTTGTAGGTGATAAGAGCGTAACGGTCAACAGTGGTACCATTCAATATCTGTACGGCGGCATTGTGTATGACCAAGGCGTTACTTCCGGTAACTTGGAGCATATTAAAAACTCTGTAGTAAAGAGCGATGGCGGTACACGCTACTATGCTTACAAAGATTCTTCCAATCCTGCCGATTTAAACATTACCGTTAATGGTGGTACGGTAGGTCAGATTCGTGCCGGTCACAGCGGCAAGCAGGCTGATTATATCTACGACGTCTTGAAGGATGCCCAGACTTACGACAAGGCAAATGGTACTAAGAAGTATGATGCTTTGATGGCTGATAAGCCTTGGGCTATCAGCGGTGATGTGAATATTGCTGTTAACGGCGGTGTCATTGATGCTGGATATGCCGGTAAGGAAACAGCTATCATGGGTGCCGGTGGTTCCGGTCACTCTGTAGACGGTAATGTTACTGTTGACATCAACGGTGGTACTATTAAGGGTAACATTGTTGCCGGTAGCAGCAACATTTATTCCGAAATCGGAGGTTCCACGCTTGTAACCATTAGCGGTGGCGATATTACCGGTAACGTCTATGCCGGTGGCGACATTGATGATGGCCGCACCAAGTATGCTTCTTATACAGATGCTCCGGCTCCCACGGTGAAGGGCGATACAAAAGTAGTCCTCAGCGGTGGTACGATTGACGGTAACGTATATGCTGCCGGTAATGGTGATATCGTTAAGGGTAATACCCATGTAGTTATCGATGGTACCCAAGCTAAGGTGACCGGTGTTATTTCCGGTGGTGGTATTAATGGTGCTACGGTGGAGGGCGGTGAGCGTCTTCTTACCATTCAGAACAGCGGCGGTTTGGGTGTTACCTGGGATCAGATTAAGGACTTCAACGCTGTAGAGATTAAAAATAGCGAGCTTGCTCTTGGTACAAAGGAATCCGACTATACGCTGAACTCCGAATTCAAGAGTGTGAGCGTTGAGGGTTCCCACATTTTCGGCAACATTGACGACGACCACGGGGTACAGCTCAATGCTAACAACAGCAAGGTTGAGATTTATGGCAACCTGACCACCACCGCAGGCTCCACCATTACCAATACTTCTGCTCCCATGACGGTGGGCGGTAATGCAAGCTTCAAGGGTACGACCATGGAGAACGCCGACCTTGATGTTACCGGCAATGTTTCCATCTCAGACAAATCTACAGTGAATGGCGGTAGCATGGTTGTTGGCGGTACCCTGAATCTTACCAACAGCAATGTAACAGTAGATTCTTTGACCGGTGCTGATGGTGCAGGCGTGAAGCTTAATATTGCTACCTCTTTCAATAAAACATACTTGACTGTTAACAATGACCTTGTGTTAGTCGAAGGTTCAGAAATTAACGGCGGTATGATGAACAAAGAGACCGTTGTCAAGGCTGATAGTATTACCGGTACGGGAGTAACTATTCACTCCGGTGATTTGACTGCAACGGAGGGTAATCTTGTACTTACGGATAGTCGTGTAGATTGGAGTAAAGATTGGGGTAACGGCAAGTCTACCCTCACAGCCGAGAACGGCAATGTTGTAATCAGCAATTCCACCTTGAATGGGGCAAATCTTGTTGCCACCAACGGCATGATTGCTCTTGATGGTGTTAAGGGAAGCGGTACTCTCAATCTCTCCGCTTCCACCAACGGCTGGAGCACCATTACCGGTGCAACAACACTGGATGACTTGGTGCTGGAAGACGGCAAATATCAGGTAAAGAAAGATGCCACATTAACGGCTGATACAATCACCGTGAATGCTGTTACCTATTTCGATGGTCAAACAACTGCCAACAAGTTGACAGCCACCGAGGATACCTATGTACGAGTCAACGGCGTCAACGTTGGTGAGTTGAATGTTGACGGCGCTGCTTTCGTAGTATCGAATGGTGCTAACGTGGAGGTCGGCAAGCTGACCGCATCCAATGACCTGTTTGGTTTGACGATTTCCGGTGCCGACACCAAGGTGGTAGTGGGTAATGACTCTACGGATGTTCACGAGGTGAACAATTTCAGATTGTCCGCAACCGATGGCTCTCAATTGGTAGTCAACGGTACGCTTCAAGGCGATCGTATCTCCGTAGCCGGTGCCGCCGACTTCGATAAGGTTAAGGGCGATTACTTCCGCTACACCAACACCAGTGAAGAGCACGACGTGAAGGTGGATAGCATTGAAGGTTACCAGGCTGTTCTTCATAATTTTAAGGGCGACATCACCATCGGTAAGTTGGTAACTGAAGCTGGCGAGGTTAAGGCCTCCGGCGATATCTCCCTTTCTACGGGTACGAATCTTACCTACACTCAGGTCAATTCCAGCGAGGGTAATGTGACTCTTAAGGGTGCTACTCTTGTTGATTCTTCTCTGACTTCTACAACCGGCAATATCGATATCTCTGGCAAAACGACTATCGACGGTGGTAGCATTGTTGTTGGTGGCAAACTTAACATCTCCAATAGTAATGTTGCTGTTGATTCTTTGACCGGTACCGATGGTAACGGTGTGAATCTGCGTTTTGAATCTACTTTCAATGCAAATTCGTTGACCGTTGGAAGTGATTTGGTATTGTCTGAAGGCTCTGCTATCTATGGTGGCCCCTTTGGTAGCAATTCTTCCATCACCGCCAACAGCATTAGCTCCACAGGTAAAGTTTATATTTCCGGTGGTGATGTGACGGCAACAGTAGGAGATATTAATCTTAAGGATAGCAATATCAACGGCAATTCCGGTTCCGGTGAAAGTAATCTTGTTGCTGTGAATGGCAATGTTGCGCTGACCAACACTAGCCTGAGCCACACGAATATCGTTGCCTCTAACGGTGTAATCGCCCTTAACGGGGTTACCGCTAACAATACACTTAACCTTACCGCTTCTACCGACGAATGGAGCTCCATCACCGGTGAAACAACGGTGGATGACTTGGTACTGGTGGGTGGCAACCTTCAGGTGAAGAAGGAGGCAACCTTTACCGCTGATACCGTCACGCTGAATGGTCAGACCTATATCGACGGCACCGCCACCATTAACAAGGTGGTTGCTAACGACTACCTGAGCGCCCGCGTAAATGACATCAACATTGGTGAGCTTGAGCTTAATGGCGACCAGCTCAGCGTAAGCCATGGTGCTGCAGTAACAGTGGGTACTCTTACTGCAGCAGGAAAGAGCATCAGCGTTTCCGATACCACCAATTATGGTTCTTCTCAGTTGATTATCGGTACCGATTCCGCATCTGTTCACAATGTGGCAGGTACACGATTCGCCGTCAATGGTGAGAGCGTATTGAAGGTAAATGGTACTCTGAAGGGTGATGGAATCAATGTCGGTGGTGTTGCCCAAATCGAAAACGTGGAGGGCGACCGCTTCCGCTTCACCAATACGACAACGGAAGGTGACCTGCAGGTTGGTAGTCTTACCGGTACCGGTGCTTATTTCGAAAACAGAAATGGTGGTGTAGAAATCGGTAAGATTGTAACAGAAAACAGCACAGTTAAGGCCTCCGGCGATATTACGGTGGGTACGGGTTCTGTCCTTACCGGTTCAGAGCTTAATTCCTCTGCCGGCAACATCACCCTGACCGGAACAACGGCAACGGATACGTCTATTCATGCTGCAAACGGCACGGTAACGCTGAATGATTCCTATGCCAGCACAGCAGCCGGTATGGATGCTCAGAAGGTGGTGGTCAACAGCGGCTCTAAGTTGGATGTAACGGTACACGGCCTCACGCTGAGCGGCACCGGCCTGAGCAACGACGAGGCTATGGTGGTAGATGGTACCGTTAACGTAACGGATTCCAGCCTGACTATCAAGGGCAGCAACTCTCAGCTGGGTATTGGTTATGGTGCCGATGGCGCCGTGATGAATGTAACCAACTCCACGGTTGACTTGTCTGAGGGTACCACCTTGCACATGGGTTACAACGCCAACACAAGCAACAGCGTGCTCAACATCAAGAACTCCGAGTTCGTCGGCGGTTCCAACAACGCATGGCTTGGTGGCGGTACCATTAATGTGACCGAAAACTCCACCTTGTCCGTATGTACCGGTGCTGATAAGCATTACAACTACCGTGTGCTCATGGGCTTGAGCGGCAACACCGTCAACCTGAATGTTGAGTCCGGTTCTGACTTTGTGAGCAGCGCCTCTCAGTTCGTCACGAACTACAACGGCGGCACAACGGTCAACATCAATGTTAAGGGCGAAGGCTCCACCTTGGTGCACAACAACGAGATTGAGTCTGCTCCGTCCCATGGTATCACCAAGACTACAACGTACCTCTTGGATTCCGGTACGGATAAAAACGGTAACAAGTATGATGCCGTCAACAACGTAAAGACCAACATTACAGCCAGCGAGGGCGGTTCCATTGCCTTCTACAGCGATGTGACCTACGTTGGTAGCGCTCAGGACAAGGCCGCCGGTTACACGGATAAGAAGCTCAATATCAGCGTAGATTCCACCTCCGCCATGACCTTTGGTGATATGGTGATTTACGCCGACACGACCATCGACAACAAGGGTTCCTTCACCGTAGACGATATCTCCGTACACGATGGCGCTACCGTGGAGAACCTCGGCAGCTTGTCTCTGGATGAGGTGGTTCTGAGTGATGCTACGCTGTACAACGCCGGTGAGCTCGCCATGAATAGCCTTGTGATGGACAACGCCACGCTGTTGTTCGCCGCTACTGCTATGGATTCTTGCTCCGGCTTCATTTACAACGGGGCAGACCTGACAGGTTACGGCATCAGCAACGTATCTGCTGTTGACATGATTAAGGAATTCGGCGTAGTCATGAGTGGCGCAGCTGCTACCGGCCTGCTCCAGCAGTGGGGTTCCGAGGTGGAATTCTCCTTCACGCTGGCTAAGGGTGAGGCTGCCTTCGAGGAGCACTTCGCCTATGTGCTCGAGCAGAACAAGAAAGAGTTCACCATTACCTTGGGTGATGCAGCTGAGCTGTCCTTCGCCGACGGTGAAATCAAGAACATCACCGTTGAGGACACGGAAGAAGGTGTCGTTGTGAAGGGTATCGCTGTTATCCCCGAGCCCACCACCGCTACGCTCAGCTTGCTGGCTCTGGCTGCCCTTGCAGCCCGCCGCCGCCGCAAGTAAGGCACGCACAGCGCTATGGCCCGCCCAATCCATAGATGCTGACCATTCTCAGGCCGGCACTTGGGTTGCCACGGCAACCCCGGTGTGGGTCATGGGTAAACATAATTTCATTATTCTATTCTATTCAGAGGTCTGTCCTTCGGGGCAGGCCTCTTTTGCCGCCCCGTACCACGCACCGTTAGGTGCGTTCTTCACGATGCGCCGCAGGCGCATTCTTCACCACGGCGATAGCCGTTCTTCACCATCAGCCGCAGGCTGATTCTTCACCTTTTCCATGATAAAATCTTGATTCCTCACAATGCGGATGCTATATTTCGAGTATGAAAAATGCATTATCTGAATTAAGTATGGAATTTGCGGTGTATGTCGTACGTATGTGTGACGATATTCATGGCAGAGCTCACATCAAGAATCAGATTTTGCGTTCAGCCTGTAGCATTGGAGCCAATATTTGCGAAGCTCAATATGGCTATAGTAAGGCTGAGTTTATATGCAAACTGCAGATTGCACTAAAGGAATGTCATGAAACATATTATTGGTTGGAGCTGTTAACGAGAACTCAAACCATTACAGAGGAAACAGCAAAACCTATTGAAAATCTTTGTTCACGCCTTCGGTACATGCTGATTAAGTCTCTTAATACTGCGAAAGAGGGCGAAAAGTGAAGAACGCACCTGCGGCAGATGGTGAAGAACGGCATGCGCCGTGGTGAAGAATGCCCGTTGGGCATGGTGAAGAATCTGCCTGCGGCAGATGGTGAAGAACAGCTGGCGCTGTGGTGAAGAACGCACCTGCGGTGCGTGGTACGGGGGAGGAGAAGAACGGCATGCGCTGTGGTGAAGAATGCCCGTTGCGCATGGTGAAGAATCTGCCTGCGGCAGATGGTGAAGAACGGCATGCGCCGTGGTGAAGAATGCCCGTT
>CAJGCZ010000046.1 GCA_904501975.1 uncultured Akkermansia sp. | reverse complement strand
TATGTACAATAATAAGAATCCAAAAGTCTCCGAAGGTGCCCAACACCCTAGCAGGAAGGGGTGTGGGGAAGGGCGGCAATGAGCCCTTTCCCACGAAGTATGGCACTAATTTTGGCTTTTTTTATTTTCATAATTGACTGGACGGGGCTCACGAATTCCGTTCGCTACGCTCACATCAATGCGCCCCACAAATTGCTATTAGTGGGGCTATCAACTAAAAACTTTAACAAAGCTTTTTATCAAAAATGCCCCCAAAAGGGGCATTTTTGCTTGGCGCTGTGTTTATTGACGCCTTGGGATATAAGTGGATGTTTGTGCAATTTTTTGCTTGCAATTCTGTTAGAAATGGTTAAAATCATACCTATGAACAAGGGATTGAAAATTGCATTGTTATTGTTATCCTCCGTGGGGGTAAGTGGACAAGCCTCTGCCGACTGGCGGGAGAGTGTCGGAAACCTGTGGGATGAGGCCGGCGAGGTTGGCCGCGATTGGGGCGAGAAGGGGAAGGAGTGGGGCAAGGAGGCTTGGGATAAGGCTACCGATGAGTGGGATAAAGCTAAAAAACGCTGGGATTCGTTTGATTTGAATTACGAGCTGATGCAGGCATTTGGTGGCGATGTGGACGAGCAATCCGCCTTGATTGGCCGTTTTTACGACCTGAAACAGCCGCTGGTGCAAGGCGCTAAGCCATTGCTGCGTAGTGCGGTGGTGCAAAAGATTCGCGAGTTTGATGGTAAGGAGTGGGACCAGCGTGTGTTCTCAGCCTACTACAGCCCGGATGTGCGCCTGTATGCCCCCTATTTCTATTTGCCACGCTGCAAGGCCGCCTACGGCCCGGAGGCATTCCAATGCAATACGGATGATTCGAAGCGCCGCGTGGCACCTTCTGCTTGGGTGGTGGTGTATCGTGGTGTGGTGACGGCGCCGGAGACCGGTTTCTTCCGTTTTGCCGGCATGGGCGACGACACCATTATGGTGCGTTTTGACAACAAGTTGGTGCTGGAAGCCGGTTGGAGTATTCCCTCCAAGGGCGATATGGTGCTGGGCACAAAGGAGTCTTACAGACAAGAGCTTATTACCCCCAAACATAAACGCGCTTTCTACCAATACAAGGAAACGCCGCATTGGAATAGTGTGATTGGCGGTATTGCCACGGGCGAGGTGTTTAAGGTGAAGAAGGGAGAAAAATACCCGATAGAGATATTGGTGTCCGAGATTCCCGGTAATGAGTTCGGGTTCTGCTTGTTGATGGAAAAAGTGAAGTCTCCGGGCACGGCCCCGCGTGGTATTTTTAAGCCGGGCGAGTCTCCGGAGCTGCGCCTGTTCCGCACCAATGATTCCTTGCCCGATTTCAGCCTGATTGAGAAAGCCCTGACGAGTGGCGATACAGATTTCCGTGTCAAAGGGTTCATGGAAGGCCCCCCGTTCTCCGACAAGAGCCCGGTGTGGAAGGTGGATTACGAGGAGGCACAAGAGCAGGGGATTTTTGATGCCATCTTCGGTTACTTCCGCGATGATGATACCGCCATGGGCAAACGCAAGCGCAAATAAGGAGTGCGAATTGGCGAATGATTGCGTTCTCGCCTTGCAAGTCTCATTTAACAAATTGTACCTTTCGCATCGAAAATTGGGCGCGCCGGATTCCATTTGAGGATTGCGCGCTCATGACACAAGTTTTCAGCAAAAGACGTTGCTGATTGCGGGCTTGTGCTTGCTTGTCGGGGCGTCTTGTGTTACAATGGCGCTCCGCGTGCATTTTCTCGGCGCGTACCAGTGTCACTCAATTTTCAGTTTTTATGATTAAATGGATTCTCAATAAAATCGTAGGTTCTAAGAATCAACGAGAAGTGCGCAAACTGCGTCCTGTGGTGAAGCGTATTCTCGAAATCGAGGAATCTTACTCCGGCAACGACCAAGAATTCTTGGTGTCCAAGACGCGCGAATGGCAGAAGTATTTGCACCGTTTTACGCCGATTGATTTGCCTGCTCGTGGTGTGATTCTGGCTGCTGATGAAACGAAGCTGGCAGAGTATGCCGCCACGCTTAATGAGCGCTTTGAGTCCCTGAGCCAGGAGTTCCCCAAGCTGCCGCGTGTGGAGGCAACCCCGGATTCTATTGAGATTGGTAAGAAAGCTTTTGCTGAGATTGAGCCCAAGTTTGCCAAGATGCGTTCCCGCTACCTGGAGCACATTTTGCCTGAAGCCTTTGCTGTGGTGAAGTGCGCAGCCCGCAATATGTGCGGTTCTGAGGTAGATGTATGCGGCACCCCGGTAAAATGGGACATGGTACACTTTGATGTGCAGTTGATTGGCGGTATTGCTCTGCACCGCGGATTCATTGCTGAAATGGCCACCGGTGAAGGTAAGACCCTCGTGGCTACCCTGCCTGTTTACCTGAATGCCCTCACCGGCATGGGTGTGCATGTGGTAACGGTGAACGACTATTTGGCACGCCGCGACTCCATGTGGATGGGCGCTCTCTTCAAGTATTTGGGCCTGACGGTAGGTTGTATTCAGAGCATGATGCCTAATGACTCCCGCCGTTACCAGTACGCACAGGATATTACCTACGGTACCAATGCAGAGTTCGGTTTCGACTACCTGCGCGACAACGGCATGGCCGGCACACGCGATGCCCAGGTGCAGCGTGGCCACTATTTTGCCATTATTGACGAGGTAGACTCCATTTTGATTGACGAGGCCCGCACGCCCTTGATTATTTCCGGCCCCTCCGTGATTGAGCGCGAGCAGCAGTACGATGTGCTCAAGCCGCTGATTCAGAAAGTGGTGGATGCTCAGGTGAAGCTTTGCGATAAGCTGATGGATGAGGCGCTGGAGTACGCTAAAGAAGGGGATAACTTCTCTGCCGGTCGCTGCCTTTACAAGGTGAAGCTGGGTATGCCCCGCAACCGCAAGTTCATGCGCTCTCAGGAAGAGGTGGAATACCGCCGCATGGTTGAGAAGTATGAGCTCTTCCTCTACCAGGACCCGCGCAAGTTGGAGCTCTTCAAGCTGAAGGAGGAACTCTACTTCTGCATGGATGAGAAAACGCACGATGCCGAGCTGATGGAAATGGGCCGCGAGCTTATTAGCCCCGGACACCCGGAGGACTTTGTGCTGCCCGACCTTGGTACGGAGTTTGTTGACATTGAGGAGAATGAAACACTCACCGAGCGCGAGAAGGAAGCCCGCAAGAGCGAAATCTTCCGCCGTTTGGACACCAATGCAGCCCGCCTGCACACCATCAGCCAGTTGCTCAAGGCCTACACCATTTACGAGCGCGATAAGGAGTATGTGGTGAAGGAGAACAAGGTGATTATCATTGACCAGAATACCGGCCGTGAGATGCCCGGTCGCCGCTGGAGCGAAGGTTTGCACCAAGCTGTGGAAGCTAAGGAAGGTGTGGATGTTGAGGCTGAAAACATGACCTACGCCACCATCACCATTCAGAACTACTTCCGCCTGTACTCCCGCTTGGCCGGTATGACCGGTACGGCTGAGACAGAGGCTGCCGAGTTCCATGATATTTACAAGTTGGACGTGCTGCCCATTCCCACCAACCGTCCCTGCATTCGCGAGGACTTTAACGACCAGGTGTTCAAGACCCGCCGCGAGAAGTTTAATGCCGTGGTGGGCAAGATTCGCGAGCTGCACGCCACCGGCCAGCCCGTGCTTGTGGGTACGGCCAGCGTTGTTGCATCCGAAACCCTTTCCGCTCTGCTGCACAAGGCCGGTATTCCGCACGAGGTGCTGAATGCTAAGAACCACCAGCGCGAAGCTGAAATCGTGGCACGTGCCGGCCAGCGCGGTTCCGTAACGGTATCTACCAACATGGCAGGCCGTGGTACGGACATTAAGCTGGGGCCGGGTGTGGCAGATTTGGGTGGCTTGTTCGTGCTGGGTACAGAGCGTTACGAGTCTCGCCGTATCGACCGCCAGCTGCGTGGTCGTTGCTCTCGCCAGGGCGACCCCGGTGCCTCTCAGTTCTTCCTTTCCTTTGAGGATGATTTGATGCGCAACTTCGCCGGCAGTGAGCGCCTTACCCGCGCCATGAACAACTTGGGCATGGCAGATGGCGAGGCCGTGGAGAGCTGGATGATGAACAAGATTATCGAAGGCGCCCAGAAGCGTGTGGAACAGCGCAACTACATGTGGCGTAAGCACGTGCTGGATTATGATGATGTGATGAACCAGCAGCGCACCATCGTTTACTCCATGCGCAATGATGCCCTTCTGTGCGAAGACCCGCGCGAGATGCTCTACGAGCAGCTGCACGAGGGGGTGCACGCTAAGTGCGAGGACTACCTGACGGAGGACGACTCCGGCTCCATTCGCCGCATTGACCTCCTGCAGTGGCTTAACTCTACCTTCCCCTTGGGCTGGAACTCTGAGGATGCCGGTTTTGATCGCATGACTCCCTCTCAGGTGGCCGACCATGTGATTGCCCGCGTGAAGGAGATGTACGAGAAGAAGGTATCCGGCGAGCGTCCCGACCGTGTGGACCACATGGAGCGCTCCATTATGCTGCAAGCTATTGATAAGCTGTGGCAGCAGCACATTATGGACATGGATGCCCTGCGCGAAGGTGTGCGCCTGCGTGCCCAAGGCCAGCGCGACCCGCTCGTTGAGTACAAGCGCGAGGCTTACGGCATTTTCGAGGCTCTCATCAGCAGCATTCAGTACGAAATCCTCAACAACCTCTTCCGCTCCACCACAAGCTTGGATGCCTTTGAGGACTTCCTTTCCTCCCTCCCCGAGAGCCATGCAGATGAGGAGTCTCCCTCCATCTCCGACCTCTTGGGTAAGGGGGATATTCTTTCCGCCCTCCGCGAGCAGATGGCCCTCATGCAAAAGCGCTACGGCCAGCAGGCTGCCGCCCCGCAGGAAGAAGAAGTGGAAGAGAATACCGTTGACCTGCCTTTGACGGAGGATTTGAACATGGACATGAGCGTGAGCGGCGCCCCTATGCCCGGCATGCGCATGAAGCCTGAGAAGAAGATGGTGTTGCCCCGCAAGAAGGTAACAGCCAAGATTAAGCGCCAGGATTCTTCCGCCCCGCTCACCATCTCTTCTGCTGATTTGGCAGACGCTGCTCCCGGTGTGGCCTTTAGCGGCCAAGAGCTGGATGTGCAGGAGTCTACCTCCGGCAATGGTGATGAAAAATTGAGCTGATGCTATTGGCGCGGAGCCCACGTTAACACTTATCACCCGATATCATGAACGTTCGCTCCGCGCTCGCATACGTCCCGTATTTCCGTAACAGGCTTTTTGTGGTGCACATCTGCGAAAAGCTGTTGCGGGAGGACGCCTTGGTGGATGCCTTGTTGGACGTTAATGCCCTTCACGAAATAGGCGTGCGCCTAGTCTTGGTGGTGGAGGGTGCCTCGTGCGAGCAGTTGGCTGCACGCGCAGGGGAGTGCGAAATGCAGGCCGCTGTGGCAGAGGTTCCCTTGGTAGAGGGAGCTGCGGCTCAGGCCCGTGTGCAGGCTATTGTGGAGCGCGGGCAAGTGGCTATTGTGGCTACAGGCACGCCCGGCCGATTTGATGAAGGTAGTGTTTGCCTTGCCGTGGCCCTAGGTGCCTCCAAGTATATTTGTTTGCAAACAGATGAAGTGCCCAGCCGCTGCGGACAACCCATTTTTGCAATTTCAGAAAGCGAGGTGTCGGAAGAGTCCTGCGCGGATTGTAACTGTACCTCTGAGCTATTGCACGCGGCAGCTATTTGCCGCCGTGGCATTCCGCGTGTGCACATGCTGGATGCTTTGCACCGTGGCGTGTTGCTGGACGAGCTGTTTTCCGAAGAAGGTGTGGGCACCATGGTGCACGCCGACTCCTACCGCGAGGTGCGCCCGTTGAAGGAGGATGATATTCCTGAGCTTTTGTCTATGATTGCGCGCTGCGTGGCAGATGCCAAACTGGTGGAGCGCACCTACGAGAGCATTCATGAAAAGCTGCAAAGCTACTACGTGTACACGCTGGACGATACGATTGTGGGCTGTGTAGCGCTGTATCCTTTCCCGGAAGCTCAGTGTGCTGAGCTGGGCTGCCTGTTTATTAAAAAGAACTACGAGGGGCATGGCTATGGCAAGGCCATGTGCCACTTTATAGAAGAAAAGGCTCGCTCTCTGGGCTATAAGTGGTTGTTTGCCATTTCTCAAAGTGCCGTGGCCTATTTCCGCGATCGCTTGAAGTATGAGCAATTATCGCGAGATGTGCTCCCGCCCTCTCGCCGCGCCGTGCTGGAGGCCAGTGGCCGCGCCTCTGCCGTCTTTGGACGCGTGCTGTGAGTGTTCGATTTTTAACAGTTTTTCTCTCAATAAAACGGCCGATGCTCTTTGGAACATCGGCCGTTTGGTATCTTGAAAGTGTTGTAATTACTCGCCCAACTGGCTGGCAAGCAGAGAAGCAACGCCTTGGAAGGCGGCTGCCACCATGCTCTGGCCCGGGTCCTCAAGGGCAACGGGGTGGCCCTCGTCGCCGCAGGTGCGGGTCTGGATATCCACGGGAATGCGGCCGAGCAGGGGTACACCCAGCTTCTGAGCCTCGCGCTCGCCGCCACCTTCGCCGAAGATGTGGTAAATGATGCCATCGCTCGGGCATACAAAGTAGCTCATGTTCTCAATCAGACCCAAAATCGGGGTCTCGACACGCTGGAACAGACCTACTGCCTTGCGGGCATCGATGAGTGCCACCTCTTGCGGCGTGGTAACAATCACGGCACCGGCCAAGTCCACTGTCTGCACAATCGTCAGCTGAATATCGCCTGTGCCCGGGGGCAAGTCAAGAATAAGGAAGTCTAAGCCGCCCCATTCCACGTCTCGCAGAAACTGCTGCACGTAGCGGGTTGCCAGCGGTCCGCGAACAGCTACGGGGGAGGCTTCGTCAATCATCAGCCCCATAGAGAGCAACTTAATGCCATGGGCTTCAACCGGCAAGAATTGTTCCTTCTCAGAGCAGCCGGGGCGTTCCTTGGTGCCGAACATGAGAGCCATGGACGGGCCGTAAATGTCCAAATCCAACAAACCGGTCTTGTAGCCTAAGCGAGAAAGCGCAATGGCCAAGTTGGCAGATACGGTGCTCTTGCCCACACCACCCTTACCGGAGGCAACGGCAATCACGTGCTTCACGCCGGGTACGCTGGACTTCCAGTCAGCCGGGTCATCGTTAGCTGTGGGCTGCTTGGTGCTCTTGGGGGCATGGTGCTCAATATTAACATCCAACTGCTTTACTCCCGGCAATTCCTTCACGATTGCCATCACATTCTCGTAAATGTAGCGGGGGACATCAGCGTTCTTACTCTCAATGAGTAGCTCTACCACGACGGCGCCTTCCTCTGATACCGTAATGTCTTTTACCAATCCAAAGGACACAATATCGCGGCTGAATCCCGGATATTTCACTGTTGTTAAGGCCGCGCGTATCAGCGCTGGCGTTAATTGCGGTTCACTCATAAAAGTTAATTCCTAAATTTCTTAGGTATTTAAGCATAGTTCTGCTCAGAATTCAAGTTCAAAGGGCGTCAGTACGAATTTTGCTGCCTATCTCCTGCTGAAAGTGCAAATAATGTTAAATTAATGAAAAATTCGAGTGTTTTTTCTTGCCAAACAGAAAAAAAAGTGTATCATCTCTTCACCATGACTCGTAAAGGTGGTATCAACAAGACACGTAAGGCTGTTGCCAAGCGTTTCAAGGTGACCGGCTCGGGCAAGGTTCTGCGTCGCAAGCAGGGTAAGCGTCACATTCTCCAGAAGAAGTCCTCCAAGCGCAAGCGCGCTCTCGGCAGACCCGCTCTGGTTGACGAGACCCAGGTTTGGGCCGTAAAGCAGAACATGCCCTTCGCTTAAAACCGAGGAACATGGCCGCAAAGCCAAGTCCCGCCCGCTATTCGGGCGGCCTTCATGCAGCCTTCCCTGCGTAATTTTCGCAGAGGATAGAACGGACGAGACTGCAAGGAGGTGAGGAAGAACAGTCCGCTCACAATAGATAAGACAAAATACTATGGCACGTGCTACTAATGGGCCGGCTTCTCGCGCCCGCCGCAAGCGCATCCTGCTCCGCGCCAAGGGCTTCCGCGGTTTCCGCAGCAAGCTCTATCGTTACGCTAAGGATGCTGTTTACAAAGCATGGCAGTATGAGTACCGCGACCGCAAGAAGAGAAAGGGCCAATTCCGCCGTCTCTGGACTGCTCGTATCTCTGCCGCTGTGCGTCCCCTCGGTCTGACCTACTCCCGCTTCATGGAGGGTCTTAAGGCCGCTGGTGTCACTCTGGACCGCAAGTCCCTCTCCGAGCTCGCTATCGCCAACCCGGAGGGCTTCAAGGCTGTTTTCGAACTTGCCAAGAAGGCTATTGACGCCAAGGAGGGTGCTGCTCTCAAGGCATAAGAAGCTGATTCTATCAGAATTATTTAACAACAATCGGCGCTTTCCGTATGGAAAGCGCCGATTGTGTTTTTGATGGTATGGTTTATAATAAATGTTGGACTAAAGTCCAACACTCCGATAGAGGGGGTTAGTGTTCATTCTGCTGCACCTTGCGCAAGCGCAACTGGCCGCAGGCTGCATTAATGTCGTGCCCTTTCTCATAGCGCATCGTGACGGGGATGCCTTTAGCAATGAGCTGTTTGCAGAAGAAGCGGCAGGCGGCTTCGGACGGGCGCACCCAGGGGAGCCCCTCCACCGTGTTGTAGGGGATAAGGTTGACCTTGGCATTGAGCAGGTGGGCAATGCGAGCCAGTTTATCTACCTCGGTCAGCATGGCATTCACATCCTGAATCAGAATATACTCCAGTGTAATCTTGTGCTTAGAGGTGCGAGTCCACTCTTGCAGGGCAGGTACCAGCTCACCGAGCGGCCATTTTTTGTTGACGGGCATGATTTGGTTGCGCACCTCATCGCAAGCGCCGTGCAGAGAGACGGCAAGGCGCAGCGGACGCCCAAAGGCTGCCAGTTTTTTGAGTCCCGGTACGTTGCCCGAAGTAGAGATGGTGATGTGGCGAGCGCCGATGTTGAGGGAATGCTCGTCTAAAATGATGGTGAGCGCCGGCAGAAGGTTATCCATGTTGGCCAGGGGCTCGCCCATGCCCATGAACACAAGGTTATCTACACGCGTGCCGCTGATTGCCTCTGCTGCTACAATTTGCCCCACAATTTCTGCCGTGGTTAGGTTGCGGGTAAGGCCCAACAGGCCGCTGGCGCAGAACTTGCAGCCGAAGGCGCAGCCCACCTGCGAGGAAACGCAGAGCGTGATGCGATCACTATGTGCGCCCCCTTGTCCCACCGCTGCGGGGATGATAACGGACTCCACAAGGTGGCCGTCCTGCATGCGGGAAAGGAACTTGCGGGTGCCGCCGGTGGTGCTTTCGCTTACCTCCTGCACCGTCAGCGGGCGCAGGGTGCAGCGGGCAGCCAGCTGCTCGCGCAGGGCGGGGGGAAGATTAGTCATCTCCTCAAACGAGGTGACGCGGTGCTTCCATATCCATTCCTGCAACTGTTTGGCACGGTAGGGCTTTTGGCCCAACGAGGCCATTAGCTCCACTAAATCAGCAGGGGTACAACCGAGCAGACAAGTCATGGCGATAACAACGAATTAAAGAATGCAGTCGACGTATTGCTTCACCTCAAAGGGCAGCAAGTCGTCCTTGCCCTCGCCCACCCCTAACATGACGGGAGAGATATGCAATTCATCCTGAATAGCTACGGCTACACCACCCTTGCCGGAGCCGTCCATTTTGGTAATGACAACGGCATCCAACGGCGTGGCTTTGTGGAACTCGCGTGCCTGCATGAGCGCGTTGCCGCCGGTTGTGGCATCTACCACTAGGTAGCAGGCATGCGGGGCTGCGGCATCTTGCTTGCTGATGGAGCGGCGAATCTTGGAGAGCTCCTCCATCAGATTATGGCGGGTATGCAGGCGGCCTGCGGTGTCGCAAATCACATAATCAAACCCACCGCTAAGCGCCTTGGTATGAGCTTCGTAGCAAACGGAGGCGGGGTCCTGATTGGGATTGCCCTTATACATCGGCACCCCCACGCGGTTGGCCCAGCTTTCCAACTGCTCTACGGCCGCTGCGCGGAAGGTATCCGCCGCAGCAAGGAGCACCTTGTAGCCTTTCTTTTGCAGGTAATAGGCCAATTTAGCGCTGGTTGTTGTTTTGCCGGCGCCATTCACGCCAACCATCATGAGCACGCAGGGCTTGCCGTCCTGCGGGGCGGGAAGCAAGGGCAAGGTTGCGGGGAATGCAGAGCGCAGCTGCTCCTTAATGTAGTCTGCAATGTCACAGGCATCCTGCTCGTTGCGGTCTCTCAGCTCCTCAATGAGGGGGATAACGCGTTTAGCACCGATGTCTGCAGAAATTAAATCTGCCTCCAATTCATCCCAATCAATTTCCGGTTCGCCCAGAAACTTATCAACCAGTCGCGAAAAGAAATTAGCCATGATGGGTCAGCAGTGAAAATCAGTTGCCTTTAGCAGCGGCAGAAATAATGCCGTGAATGAAGGGGGCACTCTTGCCGCCGGAGTAATCGTTGGCCAGAGCCGTTGCCTCCGAAACGACGATGGGAGTATCAAGCTTGTTGAACTTCAACTCGTAGAGAGCAAGGTAAAGAATGGCCTTGTCAATCACATCCATGCGCTCGATGGAGTAGTTGTGCAGCAGGGGCGTGAGCATGGCATCCAACTCCGTCTTCTTGCTCAGTACATTCAGAGCCAGCTTTTCGGCTTCGGGTTGCAGCTGCTCCAGAACCTCGGCGCAGCGCACCAGGTTAAGGTATTCCGGCTGTCCGAGCAAATCTTTCGGGTTGCTCATGATGGCGCAGGTGCTCATTTGCTTGCGGCGGCGCGTGATGGCGGCCTCAAGCTTTTGAAGGACGGCGCGGAACTCGGGGAAATCGGCAAAGAGCGGCAACAGGTTTTCTGCCAGTGCGTCAATGATTTGAGCCAAGGCAATCACATCCTTGCAGCAGAGCCACAGCTGGTGCGTTGTGTCCTGTCGCTTGTCTTTCAGGCAATATTTAAGCGCGGCTACGGCAGATTCAAACTCAGCAGAGCGCTTTTGCAAACGGGCTACGTCTTCGGATAATTTGGCGGCGGGCAGAGAATCGCAGAAAGCTGCAATCGCTTCATCGGCGCGGGTTTCCAAGAGGCGGGCTGAGTCGGCAGAGGCGCGAGCGGTGTGCAACAGTGCCTTGGCTAACGTCTTGCGGAAATCATCCGTATCTTTTTCCTGTTCAATTTCCCAGAAAAGATTTAAATCGAGCTGCTCCACAGAACCGCCGTTTTCTTCAACGGCGTAAATAAGATTGAGCGCGGATTGTCTGACTTTGCTTTTATTGACCATAACCGGGAGAGGGGGGGAAGAGATTAGAAGAAGAGAGAGCTGTTGCGGTTAACTCCGGCGGTGCGTTTGTCCATGCTGTTGAGGGCATTCTGGCTCTCCAAAACAGTGAGCATGGAAATAGCGGCGCGGGCTGCTTCGCGGCCTCGGTTGAGGGCAGAGGCAATGCAGCGAGCAAAGGCCTGCTGCTCGTTTTCCAATAGCAATACCTCATGAATCACCGGTACCAAAGTATCACAAGAGATGGAAAGAAGTTGGGTGGTGATGGCCTCGCCAATCAAATCAGCATGTGCCGTGCTGCCGCGCAGAATGACACCCAAGGCAATAACGGCATCCGGTTCATTGCCGACGGTAGGGGCTACAATGGAGCGTTTTACCATCATCGGAACTTCAAAGGCACCCGGAACACGTACCACGTTGACGGTAATGATGTCTCGGTACTCATCCAATTCTGCAAGGCAATTTTCCAGCAGGGCGTTCATGTATTTCTCATTGTAGTTAGATGCTACAATGGTTACGTTGGCTGCAGTGCGCAGCCCCTCATCTAAACTGGGAAGTTCTGTTGACATGGTAAGATACATTCACGGTGTCTTTGACCGCAGCGCCAGCATACCAATTATTCCCCATTGTGTCAAGTACAATCAACGCTTTAACCGGCGCGCGCGGAGGAGCACACATATTTCGCTTGAAATTTGAGGGCAGGGTGCTAGAATACACGGGCGTGTTGCGAGAAATACAAAGAGCCAGCGCTTGGTTGGCGCAATATACCTCTCCCTTTGTGATAGGAGTGGCGGTATTGGCTTTTGTGGTACCGGGCATGTTCACTTGGGTGCAGGGGGATGTGCAAGCGCTGGTGTTGGGCTTTATCATGCTCACTATGGGCATGACTCTTCGCCCGGCTGATTTTCGCATTCTGGCCTCGCAGCCGGTGGATATGTTGATTGGAGCTTGCTCGCAGTACAGTATCATGCCACTGTTAGCTTGGGCGCTGGTTGCATGCTTTGACCTGCCTCGTGGTATTGCCGCCGGGTTGATTCTGGTGGGCTGCTGCCCCGGTGGTGTGTCCAGCAACATCATGAGCTTCCTTTGCAAGGGAGATGTGGCCTATTCCGTGGGAATGACCACCGTTTCTACCCTTCTGGCACCCTTTGTTACCCCGCTGCTGGTGCTTTGGCTGGCCGGGGAAAGTATCGAGGTGGATGCCCTAGGCATGTTCCGCAGTATTCTTTTTGTCACTATCCTGCCTGTGGGTATCGGGGCTCTTTGCAACGGCTGCTTTGGCAAGCGTGCGGAGTATGCCGAGGTTTGCCGCATCATGCCCGGCCTTTCGGTGCTTGGTCTTGCCTGTATTGTGGGCGGTGTTACTGCTGCCAAGGGTGCCAGCTTCTTCACCAGCGGGGCTCTTATTTTTCTTACCATTTTCTTACACAATACCGTGGGTTACATCCTAGGCTACTTGGCCGGACGTGCCACCCGCATGAATCGCCCCAAACGCCGCACTCTCTCCATTGAAGTAGGTATGCAAAATGCCGGTTTGGCCACTGTGCTGGCCGCACGGCACTTCCCCGCCATGCCCGAGGCAGCTGTGGCTGCAGCCATCTGCTGCGTATGGCACAGCATCACCGGCACCCTCCTGGCCGGGGTTTATAATGCCATTGACCGCCTCCGCCGTTAGTATACGGGGTAGATAATAAAACGCTCCGTTTAAGTTTTTAGTTGATGGCCCCACAAAGAACAATTTGTGGGGCGCATTAATGTGAGCGCAGCGAACGGAATTTATGAGCCCCGGCGAGGGGCGGAATATGGTAGCCCGGCGGTGGAGCTGCGCAGCAGCGTAACCCCGGGAAAGAGGAAAATATATATTGGAACCCCGTTAGGGGTGGCATAATGCGAGGCTTCAATATTTACTCATGTTTTCCTTGCAATACCAT
>CAJGCZ010000045.1 GCA_904501975.1 uncultured Akkermansia sp. | reverse complement strand
TTTTATTTCATCGCTTCCACAAGGGGGAAGGACTCATTGTCGTCCTTCCCCCTATCCCCCCATCCTGCTAGGGCAGTTTGGGCTCCTATGGAGACTTTTGGGGAGGGGCTTTCGGTGTCGCATTTGATTTTACAACTTACCAAAGGAGAGGCAAAGACGGAAAAAAGGTTGACGATAAAGGTGGGGCGTGCTAACATGTTGCTACCATGAGCACAGAGTCCATTAAGTTCTACAACCGCTACACGGGAGAGATTGAGCAGGAGAAGGTACTGGGTGAGAATTACCTGCGTTGGGTGTATGGTACAACGCTGGGGCGGGTGAGCCTGCATGTGCTTATTAAGCGTGCGTTTTTCTCTCGTCTGATGGGGGCGATGAAGAACACGCGCAGTAGTGCCAAGACGATTCCGGCGTTTATTGAGGAGTACGGTATTAATACGGATGAGATTCTGGAGCCGATGGAGGCATTTACCTGCTTTAATGATTTCTTTTTCCGCAAGCTGAAGCCGGGTTCGCGCCCGATGCCAGAGGGCAATGTGGTGGTGCTGCCGGCGGATGGTCGCCACATGGGGTGGCAGGATGCGGCGACGATGCAGGGTGCTTTTGTGAAGGGGCAGAAGTTTGATTTGCCTGCTTTGTTGGGCAGTGCCGAGCTGGCCGAGAAGTATGCCCACGGCACGGTGGTGCTTTCTCGCCTGTGCCCGGTGGACTACCACCGCTTCCACTTTGTGGCGGAGGGCACGCCGGAGGCGGCTGTGCGGATTCCGGGGCCGTTGGCCAGTGTGTCGCCCTACTGCCTGCGCAGCAAGTTGGCTTGGTTGTGGACGAATAAGCGCGAGCTGACCGTGCTGCACACGGAGCGTGTGGGCGATGTGGTGCAGTTGGCTGTGGGGGCCACGGGTGTGGGGGCTATCTTCCAGACTTATGAGGGCGGCAAGCCTGTTGCCATGGGTGATGAGCAGGGCTATTTTGCCTTTGGCGGCTCGACGGTGATGACCTTCTTTGAGCCCGGCCGCATTCAGTTGGCTGAGGATATTGTGCGCAACACGGCCGAGTGCCGCGAGACCTTTGCCCGCCAAGGTGACCTGCTGGGTACGGTGGTTGAGCGCTAAGCAGACACCGGGTGCTACACGCCTATGGATATGCCGGATGCACCAGCCAGCAAGTGTTCTTGGTGGAGTGTGAGCCTGCTGCTGCTGGCGGCGGCGGTGCTGTACTTGGGGTATTACCCTTGGTTTATGTACCATAATTTGCCGTCGGTGGAGGGTATGTTCCACCTCAACAGCCAATCGGTGGCGGAGGCGTTTGATACGGCTGTGGCGGGGTGGAAGACGGCGAATGCGCGTTTTGGGGAGTTTTGCTCGTACTTTTTTTATGCAGCGCCATTGCATGTGCTGCTGAGTGTGGTGCACCCGTTGTTTATGCTGTTGCTGGCAGTGGGGATTCAGCGGTTGGGCACGGGGGAATACCCGAGGCTGCAAACACGCTCGCTGTTGGTTTTTGTGTATATTTCTCTTTTTGTGGCTACGGCCTCGCCGGTGACGGAGTGGTGGCTGGATAACCTGAACTGGGTGTACCCCTGTGGGGTGGCAATGCTGTTTTTTGCGTTGTGCGAGCCGCTGCTGCGTGGTGGGCAGATGCCGTTTTGGCGTTTGCTGCTTGCGCTGTTGCTGAGCCCGATTGCGGCTATGGGCAACGAGATTTTGGCGCTGACGGTGCCGCTGCTTTTTCTTGCCGGAGCGGGGGTGCAATGGTGGCGGGCGCGGCGTTTTCCGGTGGCGTGGCGCTATTGGTTGGTTGCGCTGCTGCTGGTGGGGTGGAGCGGGGTGTTTTTTGCATCTCCCTGCTGGGCGGCACGCATGGATGCGCTGGGGGTAAGCCGCAGTGTGTGGGAGCGCTTGGCGCCTATTGCGGAGTGGGAGCGTTATTTGAGTTTGAGCTCTCCGGCGTATGCGGTGGTGTTGGTGCTTACGCTGGCGGGGCTGGTGCTTGCGGTGGTGTGGCGCGGTAAGGGGGCCTTTGCTGCACCGCGGGCGCTGGTGCTGCGCATGCGCTGGCTGGTGTTGGTGGGTGTGGGGTATTTGTTGCTCACGCTGGTGATTCCGGGGTATTTTCCGCACCGCGAGTACCGTTGTTTGCAGTTTTTTGGCATGGCGATGGCGGCCTCGTGGTTGGGGTATATGGCGCTGCGCCCGTATGGCACCAAGTTGTTATGCTGCTTGTTGCTGCCGGTGGCGGCGGTGAGTTTGCACTACATGAGTGCACAGATGATGGACACGCGCGTGCGCATGAATTTGCTGGAGTCTTTGCGCGAGCGAGGGGCGCGGGCTTGCTCCCCTGAACACAAGATTTTATGGATTACCCGTGCCGATTGGAACAATCTTGTGGCAGCGGCGCATGTGGTTGATGGCACGAAGGTGGGCTCTACGCTGCATGTGGATAGGTTGGTGCTGAGTACGGATGTGTGGCCGGATGTTGCGCTGTTGCAAAAGCACAAGTGGGGCATGACGCTTTATAGTGTGTATACCGTGGAGGAGCAGCGCTTTATTTTGCTGGGCTCGCGCCTTCCTGCTTACCTTTTGCACTCCCAATGCAGCCCGGATATTTTGCTCAACCGCGCCCTTGCCAAACAAGTAGGCCTGGAGGGGATTGTGGTGGTGGAATGAAAGGGATGTACAATTTACGATGTACAATGTACGATTTATTAAGCTAGGCTCCCTGCGGTCGCGGGATATGCGTTGCTCGTGCAGGCGCTGTTGCCCCGCGCTTTAGGCGCGGGCGGCAAGTATTGCAAGGCTTTGCTTTTGCCGCGAGGAGGGGTTGAAAATACGAGTTGCGAATTCCGAAGGACGAATTTTTAAGTTAGGCTCCCTGCGGTCGCGGGATATGCGATGCTCGTGCAAGCGCTATTGCTCCGCGCTTTAGGCGCGGGCGGTAAGTATTGCAAGGCTTTGCTAAGCCACCTGCGGCGTAGCCGCCAAACTCAAAAATTGTACATTGTACCTTGTAAATTGTACATCCGTCACAACTTCACGTTTCTCATATCGCCGGTTTCTTGCAGGGCGAGGTGGAAGGCATAGGCCTTGGCGAGGTTGTGCGGGGTGTGGCCCTTGGGAGTGAGCTCTACGTAGCGGCGGAGCAGGGGGCGATAGTCCGGGTGGGCGCAGTTCTCAATGATGAGCTCTGCACGCTGGCGCGGGGATTTACCGCGCAGGTCGGCAATGCCTTGCTCGGTGATGAGCACGCGCACGTCGTGCTCGGTGTGGTCTACGTGAGACACCATGGGCACAATGGCAGAGATGCTGCCGCCCTTGGCAACGGAGGGGCAACTGAAGATGGTGACGGCTGCGGCGCGGGCAAAGTCGCCACTGCCGCCGATGCCGTTCATCACCTTATTGCCCAACAGGTGGGTGGAGTTGACGTTGCCGAAGATGTCGGCCTCGATGGCGGTGTTCATGCAGATGAGCCCCAGCTGGCGCACGATGGCGGGGTTGTTGGTCATCTCTGTGGGGCGCAGCAGTACTTTGTGCTTCCAGAAGTCGAAGTCGCGGTAGATTTCTTCCATGGTGGAGTCGCACACAGACAGGGAGCACCCGCTGGCAAAGGTGATTTTGCCCTGCTTGATGAGCCCGATAACGGCCTCTTGGATTACCTCTGTGTACATCTTGACGGGCGGTATGACTGTGGAGCGCCCCAAGGCAGCCAGCACGGCGTTGGCCACGTTGCCCACGCCGCTCTGGATGGGCAGGAAGTTCTCCGGAATGCGGCCCACGCGGTATTCGTGCTCGAGGAAGCGGATGACGTTCTCTCCGATTTTATCGGTAACGGCATCGCCGGCGCGGTAGGGGGGCAGACCATCCTTGAGGTGGGTGATGACGATGCCTACAATTTTCTCCGGGTCCACCTGCACGTAGGGGGTGCCGATTTTTTCCTCCGGTGCCACCAAGGGAATGGGGGTGCGGTTGGGCGGATCCTCCGGAATAAAGATGTCGTGAATCTCTTTGAGGCAGGGCTTGTGGTAGGTGTTGAGCTCTACGATGATGCGGTCTGCCAGCAAGCAGAAGTCCGCAGAGGAGCCCTGGCTCATGGTGAAGGTGATTTTGCCGTCGTCCGTTACCTCGCATGCCTCCACAATGGCGGTTTTGACGCGGGGGATGATGCCATAGCGCATGTTTTGCGCAAACAGGGAGATGTGCGGGTCTTGGTAGGAGAGCTCGGCATTGTTGATTTGGGCGCGCGTGTGCGGGCAGGACATGTAGGGCATGCGCATGGAGACCGCCTCGGCGGCGGCCAGCTCGCCGTCTACTGCGGCGCTGTTGGAGGCGCCGCACATGACCTTCAGCTTAAATGGACGGCCTGCGGCGTGCTCTGCCTTGGCTTTCTCGGCAATGGCCTTCGGCACCACCTTGACGGCTCCCGCCTCGGTGAATCCGCTCACGCCTATACACTCGCCATCTTCGATGATGGCGGCGGCTTCTTCAGGGGTCAAAATCTTGTAACGCATAGCTTCTACCACAAGATTAGCGCAAAGTTAGAGTGGGGTCAAGCATTAAATGGGGGGAGATGTACAATTTACGATGTACAAGGTACAATTTTTGAGTTTGGCGGCTGCGCCGCAGTAGGGTGACAGAGCTTTGCAAAACTTACCGCCCGCGCCTAAAGCGCGGAGCATAGGTGGTTGCATGAGCAACGCATATCCCGCGACCGTAGGGAGCCTAGCTTAATAAATCGTACATTGTACCTTGTAAATTGTACATCAAAAAGCATCCGCAGAGAGGAGTCTCTCTGCGGATGCTTTCAAAGAGGGGGGCGCTATTTACTTTTTCTTGGTAACATTGCGCATCGTGCCCTGGCGCTTTTGCTGCTCGAGCTGGCGCTGCTGCTCTTCAGCCATGCGCTGAATGCGGGCAAAGAAACCTTCCTTTTGCTTACCCTTGGCATTGGCTTGTGCTTCCTCCAGCGTGGGCTGGGGCAGGCGGCGAATGATGAGGGTTTGGATGATGGAGATGATGTTGGTGGTGGTCCAGTACAGAGCCAAGGCGCTGGGGTAGGTGTAACAGAAGAGGAAGAAGACCACGGGCATGAACTTCATAATCTTCTGCTGCATGGGGTCGCCGGCAGAGGGGCTCATCTTCATCATGGCTACCATGGAAGCGGCCATGATGAACGGAAGAATGTTTAACGGAAGGCCGAAGATGTGGCAAACGGTGTCGGGCTGGGAGAGGTCCGTTACCCAGAAGAGGAATTCGGCGCCACGGAGCTCGGCCGCGGTTTGCAGCACGTAGAAGAAGGCGAAGAAGATGGGGATTTGCAGCAGCATGGGCAAGCAGCCACCGAGCGGGGAGATGTTGTACTTTTTGTACAGGTTCATCATTTCCATGCTGGCGCGCTGGCGGTCGTCGCCGCAGCGTTGCTTAATCTCGTTCATCATGGGCTGCAGCAGGCTCATGCGCTTCATGCTCATGTAGCTCTTGCGGTACAGCGGCCAAATGAGCAGACGGATAACGAACGTCATGGCAATGATGGCGAAGCCCCAGTTGCCGAACCAGTTGTGGAAGACGTTGATAATCCAGTTCATCGGGTAGCTGATGAGGTACACCCAGCCGTAGTCCATGATGTCGTCGATCATGCGGAACTCGTTGGTCATGGCGGCGAGCATGAGGTTGTACTTGGGGCCGGTGAAGGTCTCTACAGCGTAGGACTGGGCGGTGCCGGCGCCAATGTTGGCGGCGGGCAAGCCAAAGCCCATAACGAGGCCCTGCACGTTTTCCTTAGCGCCGGGCAGATTGAAGGAGACGGGCGCGGCATACAGGGCATTGGCCGTGGCGGTGCCGCTGTTGCGTGCGGGCTGAATGATGGTGGCGTAGTACTGGTTCATCAGGCCTGCCCACTCCAGTTTGTCGAACTCCGTGTTGTAGATGCGCTTTTTGTCGGAGCCGAAGAAGGAGGAGAAGGAGCCGGGGGATTCGTTCTCAAAGTCGCCGTTATCTAAGCTGATGTAGTAGGTGTAGTTGGCAAACTCGTTTTCGTTAACGGCGCAAACGCCGCCGCCGTACAGACCCCAGTTGTTGAGTACCAGGTTGGTGCTGCCGGTGTTGTTAATGCTTACATCCACACGCAGGGCGTAGGCATTGCCCTCCAGAGTTTCATCTCCCTGCTGCAGGGGAACCATGCTAAATGTTTTGCTAACGCTGAACACGCAGCCGTTGTACTGCACGTTATCGCTGGCAATGGTGACGGAGGTGGGCGTTTCGCTTACCTTGTGGTAGACGGCGCTGTCGAACAGGGGCTCATTGTCGTCGCTCATGTTGAACATAAGCGTGCCGATGCCGTAGTGCTTGTAGCCCTGCGGGGTAAGGCCGTTGATGCACACATCGCCCAGCTCGGCGGGCTTGGTGCTGTCTGCCTTCTGGTCAATCATCTGCACACCCTGCACGCCGCCACCGATGTCCTGAATATTGAAGCGGGCAATCTCCTTGCCCTCAGAGCTCTTGCTTACCAAGCTGTGGAGCACCTGCGGCTGCTGCTCTACCGGGGTAGCAACCGGGGCGGGCTGCTGCTGTTGCTGGGCAGGGGCATCTGCAGTGGTTTGGGGTGTAGCGGCACCGGGGGTAGCCGGGGCTGTTTGCGCGGCTGCTGCCTTTTTGGCAGCTTCCAGGGCTTGCTTCTCTTCTTGGATGCTGTTAGACCACATCCAATTGAGCCCCAGCAAGGCCACGCATGTACTTACAACAATGACTGATGTTTTGTCCATAAAATATTGTGTCGTGGTGAAAAGGTGGGTATGTTACTTACTTTTTACGGGGCGGTACCGGGTCTTCCCCAAAGCCGCCCCACGGATTACAACGTAAAATTCTCCAAACGCCCATGCAGCTGCCTTTGAGCACGCCATGCGTTTCCACCGCCTGTATAAAATAGGTGGAGCATGAGGGCGTAAAGCGGCACCCGCTGTGCGGGCCGCAAAGCACATGAAGCGGTTTACTGATAAACCGCTTATAAAATTTGACAGGTAGTATGACTAGCTGTTTGAGCATGGTGTGGGTAGCATTTTGCAGCGGGTCAACAGCTTGCGGAAGTCTTTCTCCAACCCGGCATAGTCCGTTAATGCTGCGCGGTTGCGCACGACGATAACAACGTAAAGGCCGTGGCTAAGCGGCTCGCCGTGGGCGCGCAATATCTCGCGCACTCTGCGGCGCAGGGTGTTGCGCAGTACGGCGTGCCCTATGCGCTTGGTGGTAATAATGCCGAAGCGAGACGGAGCGGCTGCACCCTCCTTTAACGGCGCTGTGCCGAGAATAAGGAAACGTCCTGCTTCAGACCTGCCCTCGCTTCTTACCATGGCGAACTCAGAGGCTCGTTTCATGGTTTGGTTGCGTTTGAGCTGCATCTTACAACAGGACGTTGCGTGCTCCCGGGTTCATGCAGCAGGGCGGTGTAATGCCGGCCCCGGCTGCTCAACCCGTTGTAAATTAAACACCGTGCTGGATGGTGTGGCGCTTGTAGTGAATCTCCACACCCTTGGGCAGAAGACGCTTGCGGCCCTTGGCGCGACGGCGGGCGAGGATGGCGCGTCCGTTCTTGGAAGCCATGCGGGCGCGGAAACCGAACTGGCGCTTGCGGCAGCGCTTGGAAGGCTGGTATGTTCTCTTGCTCATAATCTTGTTTCTATGTTTGCGTTAAAAAGTTTCTCTGTTCCGCTTTCGCGGTCGGGGCGGACTATGATACCCTAATTTGAGCGCATGTCAAGCCCGTTTCTTCTTTTTTGGCATTTTTTCTTCGCAAAAGGCCTTTTTATCAGGCATCTGCTACCATGAATTTGAGCTCAGCCTCGCAGGTGACCTCACCGTTTACCAAGCAGCGACCGTTGCATACGCCAATAGCGCCACGCATCTTCACCAGGTCTGCCTCAATAATCAGCACGTCGCCCGGCTCTACCGGCTTGCGCCACTTAACCTTGTCGCAGCTCATGAAGTAGCCGATCTTGCCTTGGTTCTCAGGCAAGCGCAGCATCAAAATGGAGCCTACCTGGGCCATGGCCTCCAGCTGCAGCACACCGGGCATCACCGGCTTGCCGGGGAAGTGGCCTTGGAAGTACTGCTCGTTCATGCTGACATTCTTTTGGCCGATGCACTTGGTCTCGCCCTCGAAGCCAAGCACGCGGTCTACCATCAGGAAGGGGTAGCGGTGCGGCAGCAGGTTGAGCACCTCGACCGTGTTGAGCACGGTTTCGCCGGAGGGGAAGATGAAGGGTTTGGGGCGCATGGCCTCCATGCTCTCGTACTTCTTCTGCAGAACGGCAGCCATTTGGGTGTTGATGCCGTGGCCGGGCATGACGGCGATAACGTGGCCCAAGATGCGGTGGCCGTTGAGGATGAGGTCGCCAATCATATCCATGGCCTTGTGGCGGGCACACTCGTTGTGGAAGCGCAGACCGCCGGCGCAAATGTACTGGTCGCCCTTGATGACGATGGCGTTGTCCAGCGTGCCACCTTGGATGAGACCCTTGTCCAGCAGCGGCTGCACGTCTTCGTAGAAGCAGAAGGTGCGGGAGGTGGAGAGCTCCTTCTCGTAAGTCTCCGGGTTTACCTCGGTGGTGAAGTACTGCGTTACGCGGCCCTCGGGGCCCACGGCTGTTACGGACACGCGGAACTTCTTGTCGGGCATGATGATGATGCGGCTGCCGTTCTTGTTCTCTACCTGAATCGGCTCGCGGATTTCCCAAACGTGGCAGGGGGCGTCCTGCTCTACAATGCCGGCCTGTTTAATCAGGTTGACATACGGGGAGGCAGAGCCGTCGCCAATCGGCGGCTCGTTGGAGTCCATCTCAATAATCGCGTTGTCGACCCCCATGCCGGTGAGGGCAGACAAAATGTGCTCTACGGTGTGCACCTTAACGGAGCCCACAGCCAGTGTGGTGGCGCGCTCTACCGTTTGCACCAATGCGGCAGAGGCATCAATGAACGGTTTGTCCGGCAAATCAATACGGCGAAACTTCAGGCCGGTATTCGGTTCTGCCGGCTTGATGGTCAGCCTGACGGGGTTGCCGGTGTGAAGTGACGTGCCTTCGATGGAGGCACACTTACTGAGGGTTCTCTGCATCTGAATAGCCATAATACAACTGTATTCTACACCATACTCTACCCTTTGTGAAGCCAAAAAACGCTTCCACTCCTTTTTTTCTTGCAATTTGTGATGTTATAGAACTATAATTCTCACCATGAAAGCATGGTATCTTACTCGTGAACAGCAAGCGGATGGCTCCCATGTATGGGTGAAATCCGATACGCCTCCCACCGAATGGGATGATTCTGAGGAAGCCACCTTGAGCGAACTTGCTAAAGGGGCAGGGGAGCTTGCTTATCGCCAGAGTCTTGAGGTAGACTATGAGAAAGCTGCCGAACATGAGCAAATTCTCATTCGTCAAATGCTCGGAGAAAAATGAAGGAACGTAGCCCGATTCTTATTTTGCTGGCCGGTCCCAATGGCTCCGGTAAGACTACTTTTGCGCGCCTTCTCTTACAGCATCAATGGGGACAGCAATGTAGGGTATGTAATGCTGATGCTTTGGCTGAATCCCTCGGCAGTTGGAATGATCCCGTTTGTATAGCAAAAGCTCAATCCATGGTTCAGGAGCAAATGCAGACAGCTCTTGCAGCGAAAGAGGATATTATCTACGAAACAGTATTTTCACACCCCTCTAAGCTGGAATTGATTCGTCAAGCTCGAGCGCTTGGTTATTTTGTGAGGCTTTTCTTTATATGTACAGATTCGCCTCGAATCAATGTTTCTCGTGTTGCTAAACGGTTTGCTTCTGGGGGGCATGATGTACCCGGCGATAAAGTTACGAATCGCTATCATCGTTCATTACGATATGGTGCTCAAGCTATGCGTTTGGTTCAGCGCGGTTATTTGTTTGATAATTCCATTGAGGCTGTGGATGAGCAATACCAATTTCACCCGGTGTTCAGAACGATAGAAGGTTGCCAAACAAAAATATACATACCGGTAGAGGAAATGCCTGCATCATACAGATTCTTCTTAGAGGATTTTCAATGCGCTTTATCTGAAGAAATGTAATTCTTATTTCTGCCACTTTTTGCGTCTGAAGGGATGAAGCCGTCGCTAGAGTTTGCTACCCCATTGAATAGACGTGCTCGTTAAAAAATCATACCTCGTATGTTGAGCTTCGTGCCTCATGGGGCCTTTTATGCTTTATTTTTCAAAAAATCCTCTTGAAATTTAGCAAAATAAGGTGTAATTCTATAGCGTATGCCAACAACAATAGAAAATTTAAAGACGGCCATTATTGGTGAAAGCACAGCCTGTGCTATGTATGCTTCCTTTGCCAGCAAGGCTTTGCAGGAGGGATATCCGCAAATTGCTAAGCTGTTTGAAGCCACCTCTGCTACAGAGCGTATTCACGCAGCTAACCACACCAAGGCATTGGTGAAGATGGGCGAGCAGCCCATTGAATACGACATGAGCTGGCATGTGGGCACCACGCTGGAGAACCTCAAGGAGGCCTTCAAGGGTGAGACCTATGAGTACAGCGAGATGTATCCTCCCATGGTGGCTCAGGCCGAGGCCGAAGGTGCCAAGGATGCCCTGCGCAGCTTCACTTGGGCTATGGAAGCCGAGAAAGTGCACGCCGCTTTGTATGCCGAGGCCATTCGCCAGCTGGAGAGCGGTGAGCCCCTCAATCTGCCCAAGGGTTATGTGATTTGCCCGCTCTGTGGCGACACCTTCCCGGTAGAGACCGCTCCGGAGAAGTGCCCGCTGTGCAATATGCCTCAGGGCAAGTTCATTGCTCTTCCGTAATGAACCGTTGAACCGGTAACAAACCTTATTTAATTGGGGGTGCCCTCAGCTGCGGCGGGGGCACCCTCCTTCATATCTGTATTTGCCGGCGCGGTGTGGGGTGGAGTAGGCGCAGCAGGAGACTCAAAGGCCTTATGCAGCACCGGAATCAGCAGAATAACCACGAGCGATACAAAGGGAGCCATGAGCCCTACGCCGCGCAGCACGCGCTTAGCGCTGCGGTTGCGAATCCATTTGCGCGCCACAAGGTCGCAGCCGATAAGGCTAATAAGCACAAAGGGCAAGAAGTAGGTGAACACCTGCGGTTGCATGATGGCGGCGGGCAATGCCGGAGCGCTCGGCGGTGTCTGCTCCGGGGTGGTGCAGAAATAGGCCCACATGCCCAGCACAAAGGCTACCCCCAGCACGCTGTTGATGGCTACCTTGCGGTTGGGGTGAATTTTGCGGAAGGGGCGCATCCACATGAACAACAGGATATGCCCGGGCACCAAGGCCACCAAGCCCGGCATCCACGGTTGCGCCCAGCTCGGCATGATGCCGGTAAAGATGCGCAGCGGCTCTGTGGCGATAATGCTGCCTTGCAGTCCGCCGAACAACTGCGGTATGTTCATGTGTACCATCTCGGGGTGCAGGTAGAGCAGGGGCTGTGTGGCCAGAACCGGCAGAGCCATGCCTGCTACCAAAAACAGAAAGCACTTGGCTTGGTTTTCTCTATTTACCCAAAGCATGAGGGGAATGATGGGCAACCAGAACAACGCCTGCGTGAAGGTGCACAGCCCGGCCGTAGCCAAGCCCAATCCGGCCACCAAGAAGTGGCGAGGGTGAAACCGATCTTTCTTTCCGCGTGCCCACACCAAAATGTGGTACAGGCTCACCGTTTGCAGCACCAGCGGAAGCTCTGCCGGGGCGCACCAAAAATCTGTGCTGTAAATGAACATGAGGCCGGTGATAGCCCATGCCGTGCTGCGTCGCACAAAGAGGGAAGCCGTTTTAAGGCAGTACAACAACCAAAAGCCAATGCATAAGCTGTGCAGCAACAAAAGCACGGTGTTGCTGCTGGGCTGTAGCTCGCCCAAGTAACCCATCCACCATTCGCATATCACCAAGGGACCTGCTTCTCCTAATCCTCCGCTAGCCATCGTGGCAGGGGAGAACTTCATCACGCAAAAGCTCATGATGCAGAAAAACAGCCACGCCCCCATTTGCTCATGCTGCTGCAGCATGGCCTGGATGCCCGGTCGATACTCGTTTGTCGGTGTGCTCGTGCCCATAAATGTAGACAATCATTCTACCCCACCCGCCACGCGAAGTCAAGAAAGGAGTTCGGAATTACGAAGTGCAATTGTGTAACAGAAGATGATGATGACAACATTGTCTGTTATTGAGCTGATGGTGGATTGTTAGACTCTAATGCCTTGATGTATGCTTTTTTCATAAAACGGCCTGTGGTGGCAATCTGTATAGCGCTGATGTTGGTGCTGGGCGGGTTGATAACGGCGCTGTCGTTACCGGTGGCGCAGTACCCGAATATTGTGCCTGCGGAGGTAAGTATATCGACCTCGTATCCGGGGGCGGATTGCCGAACGGTGGTGGATTCTGTGGTGTCGCCCATTGAGCAGCAGATGAGTGGTGTGAGCGGTATGGAATACATGACGAGTACCTCGACCAACGAGGGCGATATGAGCTTGTCTATTCTTTTTGATATCGGTAGCTCGGCAGATATGGACCAGGTGCTGGCCTACCTGCGCTATGCGCAATCCACCGCGCAGTTGCCGGCAGAGGTGCAGCAAATGGGGGTGACAATGCGCACGCTGAGCGGGCCACCCATGTTGTTATACGTGCTGCGCTCTCCTAGCGGGGATTACGATGCCACGTGGCTGAGTAACTATGCGTACATCAATTTCATGAATCCCTTGTTGCGCACGCCGGGGGTGGGTAATGTGCAGGTGTTTGGCGCCGGTGAGTATGCAATGCGTATTTGGTTGCAGCCGCAAAAGTTGGCCGCGCTTGGGTTAACGGTGCAACAGGTGAGCAATGCCGTGCAGCAGCAAAACCGCGTGAACCCCATTGGTAAGGTGGGCGCGGAGCCGGCGCTGCCAAACCAGAAGACCACCTACACGGTGCGTACCACCGGGAGATTGACGGATGTGGAGCAGTTTGAGAATATCATTCTGCGCGCGGATGCGGATTCCTTGGTGCGGCTGAAGGATGTAGCGCGTGTGGAGCTGGGGTGCGAAACGTATAACATGAGTTCGTCGTACAACGGGGAGGCGTGTGCTATTATTGCTATATCGCAGAGCCCCGGCAGTAATGCGCTGGAGACCGTGCGCCGTGTGGAGCAAACGCTGCGCGATATTAATTTGGCGCCCGGTTTGCAGTTGGAGCAGGCGCTGAATACGACGGCCAGTGTAAGCTTGGGTATCAAAGATATTATCGTAACGCTGGGGCTGGCCTTGGTGTTGGTAATGCTGGTGGTGTTCCTCTTTTTGCAGGGGTGGCGTGCCACGCTGATTCCGTTGGCGGCGGTGCCCGTGAGTGTTATCGGTACCTTTGTCTTTTTCCCTGTGTTTGGGATGGAGATTAACACCATTTGCCTGATGGGGCTTGTGTTGGCCATCGGCTTGGTGGTGGACGACGCGATTGTGGTGGTGGAGGCGGTGCAGTCTCACATGGATGCGGGAGAGCCGCCGATGGAGGCAACTATGGCCGCCATGAAGGAGGTGGCGGGGCCGGTGATGGCAACGGCTTTGGTGCTGGCGGCGGTATTCTTTCCGTGCATGTTGTTGCCGGGGATTACGGGGCGCTTGTTTGCGCAGTTTTCGGTAACAATCGGCGTGTCTATCATCATCTCTGCCTTCACGGCATTGAGCCTTAGCCCTGCGTTGGCGGTACTGCTGCTGCGGCCACGTGGGGTGCCCCAAGGGGTGTTGGCCAAGGCCGGTGGGGTATTTAATCGATGTTTGGAGGCCGCGCGGCGTTTCTTTGTGAGCACAGCCGGGGCGATGATACGGCGCGGGGCTATTACGGGATTGGTGTTGCTGGGCGCGGCTGTGTGCATTTATCCTCTAGCCAAGCAGGTGCCCGGTGGCTTTTTGCCCACAGAGGATGAAGGGTATTTCTATGGCTCCTTGCAAATGCCGCACGGTACGTCGTTGGGGGTAACGCAGCAGAGTACAGAGAAGATTATCCGTATGCTCAAGCAGGAGCAGGCCATCGATGGTGTGGTGATGGTGAATGGTTTTGATTTGCTCACCGGGGTGCAAAGCCCTAACAATGCGTTCTTCTTTATTGCGCTGAAGCCTTGGGAGGAGCGCGACCCGAATACGCAGAACGCCACAGCTTTGTCGGCCAAGCTTCGGCAAAAACTCAATGCGCTTCAAACCGGAGGCGTGGCTTTTACCATGACCCCGCCACCCATTCCCGGTGTGGGCGCTTCGTCTGATGTCACCCTGATGCTGGAAGACCGCGCCGGTAAGGGAGATGAATATCTGGCCGCGCAGACAGCGGATTTTGTGGCTGCCGTATCGCAGTTGCCGGAGGTGGCGGCTGTGCAGAACATGATGGCGGCAGATACCCCGCAATATCTCCTGACCCTGAATGTGGAGAAAGCGCTCTCCCAAGGGGTGGACCCCGATGCTGCTTTTGAC
>CAJGCZ010000044.1 GCA_904501975.1 uncultured Akkermansia sp. | reverse complement strand
TACGCACCGCAGGTGCGTTCTTCACTACAGCGCAAGCTGTTCTTCACCATCTGCCGCAGGCAGATTCTTCACCATGCCCAACGGGCATTCTTCACCACGGCGGCAGCCGTTCCTCCTCCCAAATACCGCGAGCGCAGCGAGGCGAATTTTGAGCCCCAGAGGGGCGCCATAAAATAGCCCGGTGGTGGAGCCGCGTCAGCGGCGAAACCCCGGGTTAGTCGTCCATCCATTGGAACCCCGGAGGGGTGGCATAAAGGGTGGCATCATGTTGTAGTTCGTTTATTATCTATGGTATTGCAAGGAAAACATGAGTAAATATAGAAGCCTCGCATTATGCCACCCCTAACGGGGTTCCAATATATATTTTCCTCTTTCCCGGGGTTACGCTGCTGCGCAGCTCCACCGCCGGGCTACCATATTCCGCCCCTCAACCGGGGCTCTTAAATTCCGTTCGCTGCGCTCACATCAATGAGTCCCACAAATTGCTATTTGTGAGCTATCAACCAAAACGTAAAACTCCGACGTTACTCTGAGCGCATCAGCAGGAGTTGCAAACGCACAAAGTCGTCGTGAATATCCAACGGTGTAAGCGGTAGCCAGTTGGAGGTGCGCAGAATATTTTGCAGAATCACCAAAAAATCATCAACACGGGGCGAGGCGGCATCCACCTCATTCATCAAGGCGCGCGCCGTGCTCTGCAAATCACGGCAAGAGGAGCGAGGGTCTCGGCTACCGGCACAAGCCAAATTATTAAAACGGAACCCCAAGCCCATAAAGTGAGCATTTTGGAGGGCAAACGGCTTTGTAGCAATGCCCAACATATCATGCTTAATACAAATGGAAGTCAGCGTAAGCATCAGCTCACACAACGTCAGCGCCGACCCCTTGGCTCCGGATGCTAACAATTCATCCAAAGGCTGGCCTTGAATGCGCTCTCGCACCAAGTGCCAAGTATCCTCCGCATACAGGAGCTCCAAAACCGTAGCAATGAACTTGCCACCCATTTTGGCCTGCGCGCGGGCAGATTCCAAAAAGTGCTGCACCTTGAACGGGGCGGCCATGCACTCGGGGCGCAGGCTTTCCACCACCACCTCGCGGCGCAAATCCTTCTGTGTTGCGGTGTAAACAACGGTATCCGCAGTTTCACTCAGCACAGAGGTGAGCATGTATTGCCCATGCAACAGTTTGGGGAGTCTGTATACGGAGGATGATAACATAATGTTCGTATGTTTTGTGCTATCAGCGAGCAACACCGCGCACACGAATCACCGGCATGTATTCAACAGCCTTGGCCCAAGCCTCAGCCGGAATCGTCAGCTCCACATAATCGCCGCGAAGCGCTGCGGGCACCACGGTTTCGGGCTGGCCCAATACCTCCACCTTCAGCTCACTTACATTCTCCGGCAGATTCAGGCCGGTAGTGGGCACGGAGAGCACAACGGAGGTCTCCATGGTGATACCGAGAGAGGGCGCAAAAATATTGAGGTCGGCACCGGTGCGGCTGCACATCCAGCCCTCCGGCATGTGTACGCTGTACATGGGCTCACTCTCGTAAATAGAGCTACCATTAGCAGCCATCCACTCACCCACAACGGTAAACACCTTCACCACGGGACGAGGAATGGAGCCATCGGCCTTCGGGTTAATGTTAAGCAACAGGTTACCACCCTTGGCAGAGCACTCCTGCAACTGGCGAATCACCATAGCGGGAGTTTTGTAACGCAGGTCATAACGGTTATATCCCCACTTATCGCCTACGGTCATGCAAGACTCCCAGTCAATGCCGGGATAGCCCTTCTCCGGGATACGCTTTTCGGGGGTGGTGTAGTCACCGCAACGCAGGTCAAGCTGCACACCATCACGAGAAGTATCAAACCCGGAGAAAGCATACAAACGGTTATTCATAATAACCCCGGGATTGATGGAGCGGCACATATCCATCAGAGCCGGAGCCTTCCAGCCGCGCTCACCGGAGGCTGCACCCTGAGAATAATCCCACCACATGATGTCAATTTGGCCGTATTTGGTCATCAACTCGCGTACCTGCGTGTGCAGGTAATTCTGGTAGGTTTCGTGGTCACGGGGAATACCGCGGTCCTTGAGCATCTTGGCCTGATTTTTCGGATAGCACAAATCAGGGCAAATGGTGTTATCGTAAGCGGGGTGGTGCCAGTCAATCACACTGTGGTAAAGGCCCACGCGCATGCCTTGCTTGCGAGCAGAATCGGTGAACTCTTTCACCAAATCACGCCCCAAGAGCTGAGAAGAAGAATAATCTGAGGTCGGCGTATCAAACAGGGCAAAACCATCGTGGTGCTTAGAGGTAAGCACCATGTACTTGCAACCGGCCTTCTTGGCCAGCTCTGCCCATGCCTCTGTGCAGCCCTCTGCAGGCTTAAACAACGGCATAGCCTCAGCAGCATACGTTTCCGTGTCCAATCCCAAGTTGGTCTGAATCCATTCGGAACCACCCTGCACGCCCTTAAACTCGCCGGCCAAACCGGAGTACAGGCCGTAGTGAATGAACATGCCGAACTTGGCCTTGCGCCACCAGTCCATACGGGCATCGCGCTGCTCAGCCGTCTCGGTAATAGCGGCATGGTCCTCATCACCGGCTACAGGCAAGGCCTGCTGACCGAATGCTGACAGCGAGAGCGCTGCCGCCAATGCAAATGTGATTGATTTCATTTTCATCGACCCTATCATATCAAACAAATCACCCAATGACAAGCAGGAAAGTAGGATATATCAAGAATTGATAACTTTCGCGGGTCGTGACGGCACAGCTTGACATTTCAGCGTCTTTTGGTAAGATGGTGCGCATGGAAATTAAACCTCAGCAAAACAGCAACAAGCCGAATTACCCGGCTCTTGTTAAAGCCGCTGCAGCAACCGCTGTAACAGCTGCAGCACTGGCTGCTTCCTCTTGCCAACAGCAGCAACAGCAACAACAGGGCGGAGCTCCGCCAATCATGTTGGGTGGTGTTGTTGAAGCGAAATAACAAGCGCCTCCCGAAGAAATCCCATGGCAGACTCCGTATACAGCCGCATGGCCAATGCCCCCTCCGGCAGTTATGACCTCTCTTTGAGGCCGCCGGCATTCAGTGAATTCTGCGGGCAAGAAAAGGTGAAAGAGCGCCTCATGCTCATGGTTGAGGCGGCGCGTATGCGTGGCGATGTGTTGGACCACGTGCTGCTCAGCGGTCCTCCCGGCTTGGGCAAGACAACCCTGGCCAATATTATCGCCAACGCCGTGGGGCACCGCCTGCATACAACCTCCGGGCCCCAAATTGAAAAAGCCGGTGACTTAGCCGGTATTCTCACCAATGTAGAAAAGGGCGATGTCCTTTTTATCGATGAAATCCACCGCCTGCACCCGGCCATTGAGGAGTACCTGTACCCCGCTATGGAGGATTTTCGCTTGGATATCATCATCGACCAAGGCCCCAATGCCCGCAGCATTCAGCTGAATTTGCCTAAGTTCACCCTCGTGGGCGCCACCACCCGCGCAGGCATGCTCACGGGGCCGCTGCGCTCTCGTTTCGGCTTAGTCAACAGGTTGGATTATTATTCTGCGCAAGAGCTGTGCGCCATTCTGCACCGCTCTGCGGGCTTGCTGGATATAGACCTGCAACCGGGCGGGGCACTCGCCATTGCCCGCCGCTCCCGTGGCACACCCCGTGTGGCCAATGCCCTGCTCCGTTGGGTGCGAGACTTTGCTCAGGTGAAACACGATGGCCGCATTACTGATGCCGTGGCACACGCTGCACTAAGCATGATTGATATTGATGAAGACGGGCTTGACGAAATGGACAAGCGCCTGTTAGAGACCATGATTTACAAGTTCAACGGCGGCCCCGTCGGTTTGTCGTCTCTTGCCGTTGCCGTGGGTGAAGATGAATCCACCATTGAAGACGTGCACGAGCCCTTCCTCATTATGCAAGGGTACATTAAGCGCACCCCGCGCGGTCGCGAGGCCATGCCGGCGGCATATCAAAAAATAGGCGCCACGCACAGTGGTGGCGGCCAAGCAGAGTTACCCCTGTAAGATTATCCCCTCATGCAAAAGCTTCTTTTTCTGCTTTTGGGAGCATGCGTGCTGCTGACGAGCGGCTGCTACCAAATACAAATGAAACGCCAAGCACGCGAGTCAAATGTCGTGGTGCTGGATATCGGCCATTACTACCACCCGCAACGCGGCGGGCAAGGAGCCCGCACGCCTGATGCAAAGTACGGCGTTATCGAAGAAACGGACTTCTGGTATCGCTACGCCATCTACATGAAGCAGGAGATTGAAGCTGCCGGCTACCAATGCCTGATTTGCAACCGCGGAGACATGCCAACAAATAAAGAGCTGGCCGCAGCTGCCAAAAAGGCGGAGGTACACCACGTGAAGTCTCCTGTGCCCACCGGTATTTACCGCTCCAAGCACCACCCCAAGCGCATTGCGGTGGGTATGCTTAGCACCAACTATGCGTTGGACCAAAAACCGGCCGCCGTCATCTACCTGCACCACAACAGCAACTCAACCAAATGGTACGTTTGCAATACGGGGGCTTTCTATTGCAATGAAGAAGGTGTAGAAATGGCTAAAACGATGGCTCAGGTCATGAACCGCGATTTGATGAATCACGGCTTACCGAACAACCAACAGCCCTGCGGCATTGTCATTCGCAACGATGGCAGAAAAGGCGGCGGCGATTGGCTGAATGCCTGCAATGAATCGTATGTGCCTGCATTGATTACGGAAATCACCTACCTCTCCAACCCCGAGCACGCCAAGTTCCTGTCCAATCATCGCAATGCCATCAAATTCGCTCAAACCTTGGGCAAGGGCGTTGTGGAGTATCTGAAATCGCGCTAAGCCAACGCCGCCAAAAGACGCCGCACGCGCTCACCCGGTATTACCCCCGGTTCCATTCCGCGCATAACGTAGGCGAAGGAGAGACCCGTTGCCGGAACCGCAAAACCGAAGGAGCCCCCCGCCCCGGCATGGCCGAATCCGCCACCGGGGAACAATTCAGCAGGCTCACACATAGCCCCACAGGTAAAGGATGTTTGTTGCAGCAAGGTGGCATCATACCCACTGCATTGCGGATGACTCATCCACTCCGCTACCTCGGCGGCAAAGGGAGAGGTGCAACCGTAGCCTAACAAGGCTTGGTAAAATTGAGCTAACCCGCGAGCAGAGGCTACCCCGCCCTTAGCCGGAGAGCCACATTGCCAAGCGGCGGGGGTGTTCATCTCTCGGGCAGAATCAAAGCCGACCACGCTGTGAAACGCACGATACACCGTGCTAGACTTGTCATAAAAGGCGCGGTAAAAAGGAGTGTCCGGCATATTGGGCCGCAAGCGCGGCATTTGCAAATGAGCTATGCGGGCGAACATAGGCTCCGGCACATGCCCTACATAAAACTCTAAGGCTAACGGTTTGCGCACACGATTTTCCCAATAATCGGCCACGCGTTGCCCTGTAAGCTCTAGCATCAAAATATCCACAATAGGGCCGAATGTTTGCGGATGGTATCCATGCCGTGGAGGTTGCCACAAGGGCACGCTGCGCTCGATAACGGCGCGGCACTGCTCCAAATCATTCAAGGGGACGGGCTCCGCCAGCGCGGCCAGTCCCGCTTGGTGAGAAAGCACTTGGGCAATCGTGCAATGAGGCAAAGGAAATTTCGGCCACAGGTCCCCCACCACCAGCTCCGGGCTTTGGCAACAATCATACAAGGCTTGCAACAAACAAGCTGCGGCAGCGGCTTTCGTAGCAGAAAAAATAGGCACCGGCGTGTCCTCGCGCCACGCTTCACCGGGACGCGACTCGCCCCCGCACAGTGTGCACACACATTCCCCGGCCCGCCAAACAGAAACAGAGCCTCCTATCTCTGCCCCTTGGGCTATATTTTCAGCAAAAGCGGCTTGCAGAGCATTCATGGGGCAGGCTTAACGGCAAGAACTTCTGCACGCCCCTCGCGCACCCTAAAGCTAACCTCCCACGGTTTAAGCACCACGTAATATACGCGCTGCGGGTCGTGTTGATATGCAGGGCGCGGGTCTTGAGCCAATACCTCTTGCATGGCAGCCAACCAAGCCTCTGTCACCTCCTCAGGCAGGGAGCAAGCCACCTCCACCTGCAAAAGCTCGCGGGGTGTTTCCGTAAAACCGCCTGTGGCCTCCGGTACAATATCAGCATACGGTATGTAGGGCTTAATGTCATATATCGGGGTTCCATCCACCATATCCGCACCGGATACTCGCAGCACAGGTCCCTCTTCTACCGAAAGCAATTTAACCACTGATAACCCGATGGGATTCGGGCGAAACGGAGAGCGAGTGGCAAACACCCCCAAACGAGTGTTGCCCCCTAAACGCGGCGGGCGCACGGTGGGGCTCCACCCCGCAGCTTCGTTGCAATGAAAGCCCCAAATGAGCCACAGGTGGCTAAAGCCATCAATCCCGCGCACGCAATCGGGGTTGCGAAACTCAGGCTCAAAAACGATTTCGCTCACCACGTGGGGGGCCAGATTCCCCTGGCGCGGCACACCGAACTTGTCCGCGAACAAAGAACGAATGTGCGCTACGGGTTTCATACAGGCTCCACCCCGAAGAAATCTCGCATAACCTGCTCATACACGCCGCGCTTAAAGTCAGGCAGTGCAGAAAAATCAAACTCTGCCGGCTGCACCCACTTGTAGGCACGGAACTCCTTGTTATCCAACCACGGTTCTGCGGAGTCACTATGCATCAGGCAAAGGAAATAATACTGTTCTTGCCCGGCGTAGGGAATACCACGCTTGCGCAGCACGCGCTCGCGCTCGGCAGGCGGGTAGTCATATCGGTAAGGGCCATGCTCGGCAATTACGTTGTACTCATTCGGACGAAAACCCGTTTCTTCCATCCCCTCGCGGCATGCGGCGCTGAGGGCGGACTCCCCTTTTTTAATTCCGCCCTGCGGGAACTGCCAGGCACCTGCAGGTTTAACGCGCTCACACACCAGCACTGTACCATCAGAGCGCTGGTAAATGATGGCGGCATTGGGGCGATATAATTCCGTTGTTTGAGGCATACGTCTATGTGTTTGCCGAAATATAACATAGAGCCAGCAGTTTGGCAAGCATGATTTTACCATGCCCGGCATAACTGCCCGGCATAACGCTTTACCGTCATGCAGAAACTTCCGGCTTGTCATGCCACATGATACATGATAGGATAGCGCCCATGCGCGTTCTAGCTCTGATTACCATTATCTGCTCCTTTGGCTTATTGGGCAGCTGCCAGCACAGTTATGCGGGTAACACCGCCGGTTATGGTCGCACACCGCTCACTCATGGGCCTACCCCCATGCCGGTCGTGCAGCAAAGCAGATACTTAGCAGAAGCTAACCCGCTTATCCCCTCCCGTCCCCTAGCCATTCCCTCCACCCCTGCCCCCGCCCCCCGATATGCTAAGGCAGTGTGTGTCATGGATCCCCGCACCGGGCGCGTACTTTACGGCTACAATGAAAACGAACGCCGCCAAGTCGCCAGTACGCAAAAAATCATGACCGCGCTGTGCGTGTGTGATGCAGGTGATATGGACCACCTCATCACCATTAAGCGGGAAGATAAGTTGAACGTAAGCCCCACGCGCCTGAACGACATTGCCACAGGCGAACAATACACCCGCCGATCCATGCTGCAGGCCATGCTTACGGGTAGTTACAATAATGTAGCTTACGGCCTTGCCCGCGATGTGGCCGGTAGCGAAAAAGCTTTTGTGGCTCGCATGAATGCCCGCGCCCGCCGCATGAAAATGTATAACAGCCATTTTGCCAATCCCCACGGACTCCCCGGCCCCCAATACTCCACGGCAAGAGACATGGCCATTGCCGCCTGTTATGCCTACGTAAACCCCATCATTCGCCCCATGATTGATGCTCCCCACTATGACTTTGTGCTGGCAAGCGGCCGCGTACGCAGCATGAACAATACAAACAAGTTGCTGACCAAGCCGGGCTTGCATTGGGTGAATGGCATGAAAACCGGCTACACCAATGCAGCCGGGCATTGCCTCATTTCCTCCGGCAGCCTCAACGGACGCGCCGTGGTCGTTGTGGTGCTGGGCTGCACAGCACGACAGCAAATCTTCACAGAATCAGAGAAATACCTGCGCTGGGCCATGGGCGTTTAAGCCACATTCCATGCGTATGCTGCATATTGTTAAGCAAACTCTGTTTGTGACGCTCTTTTAACTTGATTTTGCACGCCCGCTAACATATCATATAAGGCGTAGAGTGTGCCGCTCTTTCGGCACAGGCGCAGCTATACATGCCATCCGAACAAAACAGACGAAGAAAAAAGAAGAAAAAGCTCACGGAGTTCCGTGAGTTGTGGGGGAGTCTGTTCACAAAAAACCGGCAGGAGGAAAACCTGACGCAGTCCACCATCTACAGTCCTGTGATGGATGATGGTGAAGAGGAGGAAGAAACACCCGCGCGTGCTTCACTTTTCCGCAAGCTTTGGATGCTCTCTAACTTTTGGGCCTTGATGGCGCTTCTGCTGTTTGTAGCGTTCATCATCACCATGGTTGTTATCACGGTGCGCATGTGGTTACCGCAAGACCTCAGCGATATTGAGGGCTATGACGATACGCTTCCATCCCGCAATTTAGAGCGCTTAATTTGCCGCAAAGCCCCGCTGCGCGAAGTGATTGTGATACCGGAGGCCGATGTCAACCGATATTTACGAGACACGTGCCGCATTCGCCAGGATGGTTTCTTTTCCATTTTTTCACAGGGGCACGGCATCGCCGTCCGTTTTCATAATGGCTATGCAGAACTGATTATCGACCGCGTATTTGGCCGCGACACACACCAAACAACCGCCGTCAACATCAGTTTTACTCGCGAGGTGAAAGATGAAGACGCACCCGAGCTGCATGTAGCCCTGCGCGGCGGCAAGCCCATTTTCGGCACGATTCACCGCGGAGGCCGCATTGGTAAGCTGGCCATTCCGCAGCGTCACATCGTCATCTTGCAACCGGCTTTGGAAACCTTAAAGAGTAGCTATCCGGCTATTTGCGACGTCCTTTTGGAAAACGGCTATTGTCCTTTTTTTGAAGAGGGACGAGTCGTACTCAGACCTTATTCAACAATTCAATCACCTAAATCACAGCAATGAACAAGAAAATCGCCACCGCAGCTCTTGCCATATTAACACTCAGTTCTCTGAGCTCCTGCATTTTGTACCAGGGTGTTCGTGCCTTTGTGCGCGAGGAATATCCCGGCCAGCGTCCGGCCATGGTTATCAAGGATGTTAACGGCAAGCCCGCCAACCAGAACTGGAGAAGCACCCCGTCCGATTATCTTCCCCCCGCCAGTCATGTGAATGCAGGCAAGGTTTCCAAGGCTTCCGATGGCACCCCCTACGGCATGACCTCCGAGTACAGCGACATCATCATCTCGCCGTACTATCCGCACCACCAGCTTGACTACACCGGCTCAGCCCCCGGCGACAAGGTTTGGGACCCCTACACCCGCAAACCTTTCTATATTAAGCGCACCTACACCTTTAACTAAAGTTGATTATGGAGCAGAAGCCAGAAGAAAATAAAGCGCGAATCACGCTCTCGCAACGGCTTGGCCTTTGGAGCTACAAGACACTCTGTGCCCTGCTCCGTATCACCAATATTAAGCTCGTTGCCCTATTCGGCCGTGGTGTCGGCTACTTGGTATGGGCAGCCATTCCTTCACGCAGAAAAATCGTTGCCCGCAACCTCCGTATTGTGCTCAACCCGAGCCTGCGCCCCAAGCAGCTCAAAACAATGGTGTGCCGTAACATTGTGCGCACCTGCATGAACCTGATTTGCTCCCTCAAAACGGGTATCTTTACGGATAAGGAAGAGGCAAACTCCATCCGAATCCTCGGTGGAGAGGAGTTTGTGGAGTGCGGCAAAAACGGGCACACCGCCATTTGCTGCATTCCGCATGCCGGCAACTGGGAGATTCTGGCACGAATCCGCCCCCATTTCCTGGAGGTGGAGCACTTCGGCTGCATGTACCGCCGCCTGAGCAACCCCTTGCTGGAGGACATGATTTACCGCAACCGCACCGCCTTCGGTTGCGAAATGTTCAGTAAGGAAGACGGCCTCAAAGCCGTGCTCAAACTGGCACGCTCCGGCGGTCTTCTTGGTGTGCTGAGCGATCAGTTTACGCAGGAAGGCATCTTCCTGCCTTACTTCGGCAAAACAACCGGTGTAACTCCCTTGCCGGCCTTGCTGAACAAGCGCTGCAAAGGTAAAGGGCACCTCATCAGCGTGTTTACGCGCAACACTGCCTTGGGCAAGTGGGATGCGGAGCTTGGCCGCTTAATCCACCTGCCGGAAGGTTGCGAAAGCTTGGAGGACGTTACCATGCAAATAAACCTGGCGTTGGAAAAATGCCAGATGGAAAGCATACTCGACGGGTTCTGGATGCACCACCGCTGGAAGTGCACCGGCGTTTTCGCTCCGCAAAACAGCCTTCACCGCGAATCCATGGCACGCTACGGCAAGCTGCCTTTCCGCATGCTGATATGTATGCCGGAGTCTTTTGATGAAGCTGTTTACCTGCTACCGGCCATGCGCCTTCTTAAGGCAAGCCGCCCTGATACCCAGTTGACGGTTCTTTGCCCGGCTGCACAAAAGGCATTCTGGCAAAACGTGGCCCCGCTTGTCACCTACGTTTGCACCACAGACGAAAAGACGACGGTTGTGCAACAGCTGGACGCCGAAGAGATTTACAAGGATGGTCCCTTCGATATTCTCTTCATGTTCAGCAACAACAAGAAACTGTACAAGCAGTTGCGCACCTTAGACCCCCTCTATGTTGCCGCATTTGACAATGCCGGTTACAAGAAGGCAAAAACAAAGTATGCAACGGCTCACACAGGTGCCCCCCGCAACCGCGCGCTGGACTATGTAGACAATATGCGCACCCACCACCAATTGCAAGAGGTGGAGGTAGACCTCTTCTCCCCCTTGGCAGGGAATGCACAAGCCTCCGGCAATTTCATCGCGCCCTTCTCCACCTTGGGCAAGGCCGATGCCTGGCAGCAGGATAAATGGGCTGAGCTTGTTAAGCGCTTAGGGCAGGCGACTCTTTTGGCACTGCCGACTAATGAGGCTGAGGCCAAGACAATGGCTGCTCAGCTGAATATTCCGTGCATTATTGCCGCGCCCGAAGAGATAGCGCAACACGTAGGTCCGCAGTGCAAGTTGTATGCCGTAGACGGTCTGATTCCGCAGTTAGCCGGCGCTGCCGGTTGCTCCTGCACGGTGATTATGGCCAGCCGCTTAGCCGAACGCTACGGAATTTGCTTGGGTGAGGGCCATCGCTATGTATGCAACCACACACCTTGCCACCCCTGCTTGCAGCAGCAGTGTGATATGCCTACCCCCTGCACCGCCTCCATTACCGTAGAACAGGTGCTCGATTAAGTTATACCGGCAAACGCTTTTGCAAAAATCCCCCGTGGTATTCTCTTACCACGGGGGATTTTTGTGCTCTTGCGGTACTTGCGAGTCTTGAATGATACAGCCCTGCACGATACAGAGCTAGCCCCGATGCAATGCCCGCAAACAGGATAAACGAAACAGCGAGGCATCGATTCGTCAATCGATACCCCGCTGAAAACGGAAAACCTGAAAAGGAACTCAGGCGATCGTTGCCACAGCCTTGGCGGCCTTGCTCTTGTAGTTAGCGGCGCGGTTGGCGGGAACAATGCCCTTCTTGGCGGCCTTGTCGATGGCGGAAGCAAATGTGTTGTAAGCAACAACGGCGGCCTCCTTGTTCTGGCCGGCTACAGCCTCAGCAACCTTCTTGCGAAGGGTGCGTACGCGGGACATAACGGAACGGTTGATTGCCGTGCGGGCAATCGTCTGGCGGATGCGCTTCTTAGCGGACTGAGTGTGTGCCATAAGTAAAAATTATAATTGGTTTTTCGTTTTGGTGCAGAGAGTTTACAGCATTATTTCCGAATGTCAAGAAATTTCACGTCAAAAGTTGCATTTTTATTGACATCATTCGCACCTCACTTCTTAATCTGCTGAAAAGCACTCGCTAACAGGTAGGAAACAGCATTTAGACTTGCAGAAGCAGGTCTGAGATGTTATGATAGGCGCATGAACAGCTTGAGACTGACAGCTTGCGCCCTTACGACAATTTTTCTGAGCTCCTGCTCTCTTTTCACACAGCAGAAGGTGGAGGAACAATCGACTACACCGCAACAAGAGCCCGTTGCCACAGAAAAACAGGCTCCCGTAGCCACGAAAGCAGGCACCACAGAACTCCTTTCCACTGAGGAACTTACCACCCAGCTTCCTCAAGAGCAGGTGGAAGCCGTGCAGACCTACGAAAACCTCTCACCCATCCCCGGCCGCAGCGGCTTGCGCCTCGGTAAGTTTGCCCCGCCCGAGGAGGCTGCCAGCACAGCAGAAAACGCAGCCCCTACCCCCAACGCAGCAGAACGCCGCGGACTGCGCTCCCCCTCTCTGCCCACCACACTTCCGCTGGATGTAAACGGACAAAGCAAACAAAACTGAGCTTAAATGAGCAACGTAACACCTCCCCGTAAATTCGTTCCGGTTCCTTTCTCCTACCATCAGGAGATTGAACTGACCATTGAAAATCTTTCTAACCAAGGCGACGGCGTAGGCCGCGTTGACAACTGGGTTGTCTTTGTGCCGTATACCCTCCCGGGTGAGCGCGTGCGTGCGCGTGTGTATAGAAATGATAAAAACTGCTCTTGCGCTGATTTGATTGAGGTGCTCACCCCCTCCCCGGAGCGCGTGCAGCCCCAATGCCCCGTATTCGGCTACTGCGGTGGCTGCCAATACCAACACTTGAACTACGATGCTCAGCTGAAGTGGAAGACCGAACAGGTGGCAGACCTGCTGCGCTTGCAGGCCGGATTGCAATTACCGGTTAAGCCGGCCATTGCCTCGCCCGTCACCTATGGCTACCGCAGCAAAATTACGCCGCACTTTCACAAACCCAAGGATGCCAAAATTGGCAACATCGGTTTCCTGAAAGTTGGTTCCCGCAGTGAAGTGTGCGATATTCGCCAGTGCCCCATTGCCATGGAGCCGCTGAACGAAGCGCTGCCGCTCGTGCGCAAATCCGTACACCAAGCAGCAGCTCAATACAAGAGAGGCGCTACTATTCTCATGCGTGTGAGCGAGGGCGGTGTTATCACCAATAACAATGCGATTTGCACGGAGCATGTGGGCGAGCTCACCTTCAATTTCCTTGCCGGTGATTTCTTCCAGAACAATCCGTACATTTTGCCCGCTTTCACCGGCTATGTAGCAGAGCAGGCCTGTGCCGGCGGCGCCCGCTACTTGGTGGATGCCTACTGCGGCAGCGGCCTGTTTGCCCTCTCCCTTGCTCACCGTTTTGAAAAGGTACTGGGCGTAGAAGTAAGCGAAACCAGTGCCGACTGGGCACGCGCCAACGCCCGCAGCAACGGCATTAACCACGCCTCCTTCCTGGCTGCCAGCGCTGAGGCAATTTTTGAACAGGTGGACTTCCCGGCAGAGGAAACGGCCGTTGTCATCGACCCGCCCCGCAAGGGCTGCGATATGGTGTTCCTCAACCAGCTTTTCGCCTTCGGCCCCAAGAGGGTGGTTTACGTTTCTTGCAACCCTGCTACACAAATTCGCGATTTGGCTGAGTTTGATAAAGCCGGTTACAAGGTAGTAGAGGTGCAACCCTTCGACCTCTTCCCGCAAACTAAACACTTAGAATGCGTTGCAACGCTGGAAAAACAATCATGAGCGAACCAGATTCACCGGAACAAAGAAAACGCTTAGGGCGCAGCGCAGAGGATTATCTGGAGGCTATCGGCCTGCTGAGCCGCGAGCACGGCTCTGCCCAGGTAAGCGACATAGCGCAAATGCTTGGTGTTAAAAAACCGAGCGTTACTGCAGCCATGCGTCGTTTGGCTGAAGCCGGGCTTATTGATTACCACCAATACGCCCCCATTCAACTGACAGAAGCAGGCAAGCTCTATGCCGGGCGCGTGATTCAGGCGCATAAAACACTCCACCGATTCATGACGGAGATTGCCGGCCTTGTACCGGAGCGTGCGGATGAAGTGGCCTGCCTCATTGAGCATATTCTTACCTACGATGAAATTGCCGCAATGGGAGCCAAGCTGAATCCGCCGGCCATCATCAAACCATTCTGAACAAAACGGCCACTTGCGGTGTCTCACAAGTAAACCGTCTTATGTACCAGAATCAGCTTACCGTAACCAAATCCATCATCATCATTTGCATAGTGGTGTTCCTTGTGGGCACCATCCGGCAGGTTCCTATTGCCCCGGGGGCGGATGTGCGAGAGCCTTTGCTGAGCATCATGGGCTATTACTCATGGCACGCCTGTTTTACAGAGGGCGAGCTGTGGCGCATTATAACCTACCAGTTTTTGCATGCCAACGTAGGGCACCTCATTTTCAACATGTGGGCGCTGTACTTCTTTGGTCCGCACATTGAGGCCATCATGGGGCCTAAGCGTTATTTGGCATTCTATTTGGTATGCGGTATTGCCGGGGCGCTTTCCTGCGGCATCATCGGCGAGAGTATTTTGTACAATGAGTATTGGCCCTACATTCGGCTTGTGGGGGCCAGCGCCTCGATTTACGGTGTCATGATAGCCACGGCTTTCCTCTACCCCGATGCCCGCATCAGTCTTCTCTTTCCGCCGGTCACACTTACCATGAGAAGCTTTGCTCTCATTATTCTGGGCATAGCCACCTTGGTAGTGTTGATGAATGGCCACAACGCCGGAGGCGAGGCCGCCCACCTTGGTGGTGCTGTGATGGGCCTCATCATCATGCTGATATGGCAGTGGCGCGTACGCAACCGATACCGAAACTACTAATGACAGCTCTTTTCGACATGGACGGCACCCTGTTTGCCGGGGACTCACAACTGCGTTTTTGCCGTTGGATATTAAAAAAGCACGCTTGGCGCAGGCTGTATTTGGCAGCGGTTGCACCCTGTGGCCTCTTGCGCGGTTTGCACATTTTTAACACCGAGCGCATGAAGCGTGCCTTTTTGGCCTATGCCTGGCAAATGCCGAAAGAACAACTACTGAAACATTGCGAGGCCTTTGTGCAGGAAGAAATCATCCCGGCGCTCTATCCTGCCGTGTTGGAGAAATTACGAGCCCACCAAGCCGCAGGCGACACAACCGTGCTCTGCTCCGCCTCCCCGGATTGGTGGACCCAGCTGGTGGGCAAAGCCTTGGGCTTTACGCACACCATCGGCACCCCCACGCAGGAGTTCCGCCGCGTACCCTTCATGCCGAATATTCCCGCCCCGGGTAACAACAAAGGAGCCAACAAACTGGTGCGCCTTGCTAAGCTTGGCTTTACCCATGCCGATGTTGGCTATACAGATAGCGCTGCTGATTTGCCTATGCTCTCCATTTGTGATAAAGCGGTGCTCGTTAATCCCAAGCCTGCCTTTGCCGCCAAGGTGCCGGGAGCTGAGATTCTTACGCCCCCCAAAAACTTGCCCAAAGCTTTTGCCTTGCGCTGTGTGCTGGGGCTGTGAACAGTTATTCTATCTTCTTGAAGATGCCCTTGCTGCGCGATAAAGTAAGGGCATGAATAAACCACTCGTTCCTGCCCTGCGAGACATTGAAATCTTTTTCCGTCCCTTCGTCCATCGCAAGCTCCCGCTCAGCGGGCGCATTATTCTGACACCGCCTTTCGGCGCGTCTCACCTCACTCCTCCGGCAACGCTCCGGCAAGAGCAGCGCATTGCCTTGTACATTACCGAAAAAGCAGCCATCGACGACCGCGCGGCTACGGTCTCCCTTCACGATTCCCTCTTTTACGGCGGCCAGGCCTTGCGTGCATGGAAAGCGCTGTGCAAAATGCTCCATCGACACGGTGCCAAAGTAGCGGCGCAGCTTTACCACGCCGGCATGTGCCGCCCCTTGCGCGGCCCGCTGATGCACCCGGATGAAGAACCCATCGGCCCCTCCGGTCTGGAGCCCATCTCGCTGCAGCAGTTGACGGCACCCATGAGCCGCGCGCGCATTGCAGAAGTTGCCGCAGCTTTCGGCAGAAGCGCAGCCTTAGCCAAAAAGCTCGGGTTTGACGCCGTGGAAATTCAAGGCGCACACGGTTATCTCATCGAGCAATTTTTGAGAAAAGAAACAAACAAACGCACCGATGAATACGGAGGGAGCCTCGGCTCACGTGTTCGGTTTGCCTGCGAGGTCATCCATGCCGTACGCAAAGCTGTGGGGCGGCAATTCCCTATCTTCTTTGGGATTTCTCAATGGAATACAGCCTACGGACAAACTAAATTAGCCAACGATGCTGCGGAGTTGGAAGAACTGCTTCAGCCATTGAGCGATGCGGGGGTAGACATCTTCCATTGCTCTGCCCTGCACCATGCGCAGCCGGCAGTGGATGGTAACGCTCTCACGTTCGCTGCGTGGATTCGCCTGCTTACCGGCAAACCGACCATTAGCACCATGCTCATGCAAGATACCCACCATACGGCAAGCTCCTACCCTACAGGCTCCACCCACCCTATTCGCACGTGGGAGCGTCTTATCCAGCTTTTGCGCAATGGTTCTATCGACCTCATCGCGCTGGAGCACGATTTTCTGCAATCATGCGACGACACAGCTCCTAAAATGCCCCCAAATGAGATAAAATGACAGCAAAATTGCATTTACTTCACAATTTGACTTGACTTCATCCTCACTTTCTGGTTTAATTCTTTCAGCGACTACGCCACCATGCCAGCTTGGCGGAATTGGTAGACGCGCTCGACTCAAAATCGAGTTCGAAAGAGTGTGGGTTCGAGTCCCACAGCTGGTATTAGCAAATAACTGCAAATAAATCACAAAACACCGCATTTTCAAATAAATGCGGTGTTTTTGTTTGATTTATTTGTGGGTTTGTGATTCGCTCTGTTTAAGTTTTTAGTTGTTGGCCCCACAAATAGCAAATTGTAGGCTATTGGAGGTGAGCGAAGCGAACGGAATTCGTGAGCCCCGGCCAGGGGCGACATATGGTAGCCCGGTGGTGGAGCTGCGCAGCAGCGAAACCCCGGGAAAGATGAAAAATATATTGGAACCCCGTTCAGGGGTGGCATAATGCGTGGCTTCAACATATAC
>CAJGCZ010000043.1 GCA_904501975.1 uncultured Akkermansia sp. | reverse complement strand
GCTATAAAATAGCCCGGTGGTGGAGCCGCGTCAGCGGCGAAACCCCGGGTTAGACGCCAATTAATTGGAACCCCGGAGGGGTGGCATAAAGGGTTGCATAATATTGTGGAGCTTTCATTATCCGTGTTTTATCAATAAATATCATAAATGTTGAAACCGCGCATTATGCCACCCCTAACGGGGTTCCAAAATATTTTTTTCATCTTTCCCGGGGTTTCCGTCTTCGTCTACGCCTACGCCGTGACAGGCCGCTGCTGCGCAGCTTCACCACCGGGCTACCATATATCGCCCCTCACCGGGGCTCACGAATTCCGTCCGCTGCGCTCACATCAATGCGCCCCACAAATTGCTATTTGTGGGGCTATCAACTAAAAACTTTAACAGAGCTTAATTTTAATGGCCGAGAGAATTGTATAAACTTGACAATTTTCAAAATTCGGGCAAACTACGAGTAGTGTTAGGCAGACTATAGCTACCAAACATATTTTAGTGTATCGTCTCAACTACATCGTTGCCCATGCTTTTTCACATATTACATATCATCGAGGCCGTTATCATCACCTTTTGTTGGGAGTGCTATCCTTTATCTCCAATTCCCGAGCCTAGTGTCGTAGAGCAAGAAGTCAGGCATATACAATCGGAAATTATCCCGCAACTAACCCAAAAGCTTGAGTCTGTGCACAACAAGGAGGCTGCTGAAAAGATGTTAATGGATGTTTATACGCTTTGCACAAAGGATAGATACGACTACGATGGATTGGAAATGTATGAAGTCAACGAATGGTGGAATAAGTTAGATGCCATGATACAGACTGAGGTTTCTCTGCAAAACGAGACTCCGGCTTATCAGTGCTTACAACACCAAATAGAACGCTTAGAGGCAGCAAATTATTATAACACCCCATGTCTGAAAAACATGATTAATAGTTATGTATGCCGAACTTCGGGTAAAAAACATATCCCCTTGATTTACCCGTCTGCCAGCTTAAGATTGTTAACCTGTCTCCGCTCAACCTCCATCGATAATTTTTATATCAAAAATCGTTATCTAGGAAACACGTTCCTCATGAATTTGTATAAAAAATTGCCTTTTCTTTACAAAAAGGAGATGCTTCATCTCCTTCGATTAGCAATGTTCAATTGCAGAGAACGTCATCAGTATGTCGATGTTTATCAACTGGACCCGGATATTTATCACGAAGCGCATAACAGCTACAAACAAAATATTTTAAAATCTGATTACAGTGCTACGTTGCGTTTATGTATCCCTACTTTCTTTTCCCATTATGAGGAGGCGGAAGGCTACTTATTTTACCCCTTCGTTATAACAGAGAGTGAACCTTGCGGCAATTATCATATTCCCCTAGAGGCAACACCCATTTGGGATATTCTGCAATGGACTCCGGAAATCGCCCAAAAGCATCCGCGATATACAGCAACAGACAGGCTTAACGCGAACGTCGTGCAAGTGTCCTTAAAGTTAGCCCCACCTTGCAAAGCAACCTACCTGAACTTGCAATTCGTAAAAGGAAAAATAAAACGCATTAACTATTCTTTTTATTAGAAATATATCGCCGGGAAGCAATCTGTTACACCCGCATTGTGGAGGATGATGAAGGCGTTTTCCTGCCGGAGTTCATTGTGAGGAGGAACGGCTGACGCCGTGGTGAAGAATCTGCCTGCGGCAGATGGTGAAGAACAGCTAGCGCTGTAGTGAAGAACGCACCTGCGGTGCGTAGTACGGAGGGGGGATGCAGATTGGCCAAACCTTGTCGCACGGCTGTATTCGCATGCCGGATTATATTGCCAAGCGCTTGTTCGATATCGTGGAGGTTGGTTTCCCCGTCACCATAACGTACGATTTGGAGCCGGAGTTTCCCCTGCGTGAGGTTCTGGTGCAATACGCCCCGTACAACTCTTGGTATTTAGCCAAAGAGAAAGTGCTGGGTATGATAGAAAAAATTAAAACGGAAGCCGCTCCCCCAAACCACTCGTAGAAGCACGTACGTTGAGATTTGATTTGGTAAATGCTTCTTTTGCGGATATTGGCGTATTATTGTAGATGTCGTACAACTTGTGATATTCCCTTTTAGGAATAATTTTTCTTCATTTGTACTATTTGAATAAAAATTATCCCAATTAGGAATATTGTCTTGTATTATTGTCTGTAAACGATATAATAATCCCTAAAGGGAATATGAATATAACAACAGAAGCAGAATTAGGCATTATTATTCGTGAGCGCCGCAAGAAGCAAGGGCTTACGATTGCGGAGCTTTCGATGATGGTTCCGTGCAGCCCTCGACTATTGAGTGAGCTTGAGAGGGGGCAGCGGGGAGTAAGCGTGGGTATTATACTTCAGTTACTCGCATTACTGGGATTAAGTGTGGATATAAGAGGGAGAGAAGAGAATAAATCATGAAAACGCTTCCTATATTCTACGAGGAAAAACCGGCTGCCAACGTAAGTTTTGATTCTCATGGATTTCCGGAATTGGAGTACAATGAGAGCTGGCAACGTACAGGGTTTGACATCTCCGTCACTTTACCGCGGGCCCAACGGAAACACAGTGGGCCGGAGGTAAAAACCTTTTTTGAAAACATTTTACCTGAGGGACTCATACGCCGTACCTTAGCTCGACAGATAGGAACGGATGAAGCCAATGTGTTTGGCTTGCTAAGACACATAGGACGAGATTGTGCCGGAGCTTTTAGTATAGGCGGTCCGGGGAATGGTGGCTCATACGAGGAACTGACAATGGAAAAACTTCACCAGCTACTCAACGAGTTACCGGTATATCCGATGGGGTATAGAGCGCGGAGAACGAGTCTTTCTTTGGCCGGAGCTCAAAACAAGTTGCCTCTATTTCATAAAAACGGAATCTATTACTTGCCTCTGGATGGTGCTGCCAGTAATTGTATTTTGAAGTTGCCTATATCAGGCTTTGCACATACTGTTGAAAACGAACATTTTTGCTTAGAATTGGCAGGTAAAATCGGCCTACCTGTCGTAAGCAGTTCTATTCTTCGTGTGAATGGAAACAATGTGCTGCACATAAACCGATATGACCGCTCCGGAGATGGTTTTCATCCGCAGCGTATACCGCAGGAAGACTTTTGCCAGATGGCAGCCTTGCTATCAGAAATCAAATACGAACGAGATGGTGGTCCATCCTTTGCTGATTGTGCCAAGCTCATCAGGCTACATTCCATGCAACCGGCCGTTGACCTGATGCTGATGGTAAAATGGGCTGCATTCAATCTTTGTATCGGCAATAATGATGCTCATGCTAAAAATATTTCTATGCTGCGGGTTGGCAATGGTGTAAGGCTTGCACCATTTTATGATTTACTTACCACTACATACTATGGCAACAGATTGCTGCGTAGAATGGCCATGCGTATCGGAGGGAAAAGTCAATCGTTTTATATTTCGTACAGAAGGTGGTGCCTGTTCGCAGATGCTGTGAACCTGCCGCATAAGGCTGTGCTTAACATGGTAGGAACAACCACTCGAAGTATCCTGAAAGCACTTGATGAGATGGAAGTTAATGCAACTCAATATGATATTGATTCAGATCCGTTTTCTCATTTAGCGCAACATATTCGGCAGAGAACTATTCAGGTTAACGAACACATCAAGGCGACAACACCGGTATAAGATATTCCTGTAATTTATAGAGTAGTTTAGTTATTAATGATTTATATGATAATCATAACATGCGGGGGGAAATAGAGGACATACAGCAATTTTGGTAATATATCATTTTTACATGCTATGCTGCCACCCAAATGTAGAACGCAGAGACACGAGCCTTACTAATTTCTATTTCCGGGTTCTCAACCGAAAACTGAAACTTAGACGTGGCTAAAAGTTTTAACTTTACAATGAAAATGTATAAGGTATGATACTTCACAGCTAACAAAAAAGCTAACAGAACAATAATATGAAACATATCGCTATTATTGCAGCTCTGTGTGCTGCGCCGCTTGTTATGGCTCAGGGCACACCGGTACCTGCTGCTGAGGTTCAGGTGGAAGTTGTAGAAGCCGCCATTAATGAATTGTGTGACATTCAGGTCAAGATTGTTGAACTTCTGGAAACCGCTAAGGATAAAGCCAGTGCCGATGCCGCCGCAGAAGAGCTTTTCCTTGTGATTGCCCGTGTGCATGAGCTGCAGCCTGATGCCTCTAAGGTGAAGCAGTGCGATGGCGAGACGCAGCAGAGACTGATTTCCAAGCTGTTGAAGGTTACATTCTCCGTGAGTCCTCGCAAAAAAGCTGTAGGTAAATCGTTAATGGAAAACGATTTTTACGGCAGCGAGGATTTGAAGGAGGCCATGCGCCTGATGATGTAAAACCCGCCGCAGATTTTCCGCGTTAGGCTATATTTCTTTGTGTTGACAGAGAAATATAGCCTAAATTTTTGTCTTACAGTTGTTAAGAATTGACAATTTTCATAATTTCCTGTAATATGCGCCGCGCTGACGGCGGGAACACGATGTACCGCGCGGCTTCAACATCAAACTAAAACAAAAATATGAAAAAAATCGCATTTTTGGCCGCCGCCGCTCTGTGCAGCCCGCTGGCCATGGCCCAGGAGGAAGCTCCCGTAACTCCCGCTGTAGTATGCACTCCCGAGGCTGCTGAGGCCATGGTTGATGAAGTAATTGCTGCCCTGACTGAAGCTGTAGAGATTCTTGAGTCTGTGCAGGACCAGGCTACAGCCGAGGCTGCCGTACCCCGCATGGAGGCTGTAATGCAGCGCATGGTAAAGGCCCAGGCCGACATGGAGGCTCTTGGTGAGCCCGATGAAGCCACCCAAGAGAAGTTGGCTCAGAAGCTTCTGCCCGCTTTGTTCGAGCTTGCTCCCCGCATGGAGGTTGCCGGCCAGCGCATCATCGAGAATAACTTCTACGGTTGCGAGGCTCTTGAGAACGCTCTGCAGAACCTCTAATCCGTCGATTATAAGTTTTTTGTAAGACAAGGCGTGGTGTGCTAAGCACCACGCCTTTTTATAAACAACGCCTCAACCATGAACATTCGCTCCTTATTCGCTTGCGCAGCTTTGTTGGCAGCTCCGCTTTTTGCCAAAACGGAAACTCTGTGGGCTTCCGGTGTTAATGCTCAAGAGGGATGGTATGATTTTAATAAGTCGCGCAACCGGCAGGATTCTGAGTTGTGCTGGGCCATTACCGCCGCCAATTTGATTGCTTGGTGGCAAGATACACGCCCCGCAGAGGATTTGCCCGCCGGTGTGCCCGTGGGGGAGGCTGTGTGGTCCACCTATCGGGCTTCTTTTGCTAACTGCGGCAGCGACCCCGATGAAGGCATGCGCTGGTGGTTTTCCGGTCAATACGCGCCCTTAATGTCGGAGGACGGCGCCCCCTATGCCAAAATTACCAACAGTGCTAACGGGCATTATTACACCGCTATGTACCCGCAGGCGGATGCCTTTGTGTGGGGTCTGTTGTCGCGCGCCCGAGGTGTGCAAGTCAATGCGCAAAGTTTAACCCAAATGCTCTACCAAGGGTTTAGCAAGGGCAGCGCTTTTTGGATTGGTGTGGATTATTTTCGCCCCGATGGTTTGCGCTACACGCATTCGTTAACTGTTTGGGGGGTGGATTATGAGTGCGATGCCAATAAGCAACCGCGCATTGTGGCTATTTATATGACGGACTCTGACGACGGCCAACGGTATTTGCACCGCATACCGGTGAAGGTGGTGGACAATAAATTGCTTTTCGATTGCCCGCAGCACCCCATCTATGCCGCGATTGGCTATATAGAAATTACAGCCATTACACAGCTTAAGGCGCGACTTAAAAAGTGAGGAAGGACGAGTTGGAATTTACAATTTACGATGTACAAGGTACAATTTGATAGGCTAGGCGGCTACGCCGCGTAGCGGCTCCACGCTCCGACAGAGCTAAAAGAATATGCTCTGTTAAAGTTTTTAGTTAATAGTCCCACAAATAGCAATTTGTCTATATCGTAGGGTGGGACTTCAGTCCCACCTTTTTGGTGGTATGGTTTGATAATAAATGTTGGACTAAAGTCCAACACTCCGATAGTATTCCTCCCCCACACAACTACCAATTTGTGGGGCTCAGAATTTGGCTCGCTGCGCTCGCGGTATTTGGGAGGAGGAACGGCTGACGCCGTGGTGAAGAATGCCCGTTGGGCATGGTGAAGAATCTGCCTGCGGCAGATGGTGAAGAACAGCTTGCGCTGTAGTGAAGAACGCACCTGCGGTGCGTAGTACGGTAGCATCCAGGCGGCAGCTTTTTTATAAGAGGGGCAGGGGAACGTTAGCTTTCTTTTCCCCAACCTTTAATTTGGGCATAGCGGAAGAAGTAGCGCAGAATGCGGCCGTAGAAGATACGCTTAGCAGGTGTGGATGCAGAGTTGAGGATGCGGGTGGTCCACTCCTCGCGGTCGAGCGTGTGCATGCGCTCCTTGGGCAGCTCCGGGTACCGGTTAAAGATGTTACGCAGTGCAAGGGCTGCACGGTTGATTTGAGACTGGAAGACAGCACGGCCCTCGGTGCGGACACGCAAGTACTGCAACCAGGCTCCTACAGCATAAGAGACGGTGACATTATGACCTGCTGCATACATACGCTCTGTAGTCATGTTGTTATTCTACCGTATTCGTTTACCGTAAGTCAAGCAAAATCTGACTCTAAAAAAGACTTGAAAAGAGCGTAAAAAGGGTGTACACTCCGCCGGCTAACAAGCAATTGCATTTTTACTATGGAGCAAGGAAGAATTACACTGGTAGGTATTGGTTGCGGTTCTCGTACCCGCACGTACATGAAATTGGCAATGGAGTACCCGGAGCGTTTTCGTATTGTTGCAGCTGCAGATCCTGTAACAGTGCGCGCTGAGCAGGTGCGCGACTTTGCCCCGGAGGAGGAGCGTGCCTCTATCCGCCTGTTTGCTAATGCGGATGAGTTGTTGTCTCAACCCAAGATGGCAGATGTTGCCATCATCGGCACGCAAGACGATTACCACTTTGAGCCGGCCAAGCGCGCCTTGGAGTTGGGCTATGACCTGTTGCTCGAGAAACCCATCTCCAAAACACTCAAGGAGACTTTGGAGCTGCGCGACTTGGCAGAAAAGCTGGGGCGTCGCGTAGCTATTTGCCACGTGTTGCGTTATACGCCGTTTTACAATGCCATTCGCAATGTGATTCGCAGCGGCGAGTTGGGTGAGATTATGACCTTTAATGCCAACGAGGGTGTGGGTGCCTGGCACTTCGGTCACTCCTTTGTGCGTGGCCACTGGGGCAATAGTGTTAAATCCACCCCCATGATTGTGGCTAAGTGCTGCCACGATATGGATATTCTTTACTGGCTGATGGATCGCCCCTGCGAGCAGGTGTCCTCCTTCGGTGAGCTTTCCTTCTTCCGCAAAGAAACCCTTACCGAGCCGCGCCCCGAGCGCTGCACCGATTGGACCGGCCCCATTGGCGAAGACCCCTGGGATGCCCGCAAATATGTGACAGACGAAAGCTGCCGCCGCTGGCTGAAGATGGTGATGGACGGTGTGGACGAGGCTACCCCGGAGCAAATTACTGAGTGGCTCAAGACCTCTGCTTGGGGTCGAGACGTGTTCCAGTGCGGTGATAACGACCAGCCGGACCACTTGGTGGCCATTTTGCGCTACATGGGTGGCATTACCGGTACTTTCACCATGACCGCCTTTGAGGAAGGCCGCCACATTGAGATTTACGGCACCAAGGCCAAGTTGCGTGCAGGTGCTTTCTATAAGGAAAACGGCCCCGGCGAAATTACCGTTACGGAGCATTTCTCTAAAAAGACCCGTAAGGTGGAGGTTGAGGAGGCCTCCGGCGGTTATGCCGGCCACGGCGGTGGCGACTGGGGCTTGGTGAGCAACCTTTACCACGATATGCGCGAGGCGGAATCTCCCATGCTCATGACCACCCCGATTCAGGCTTCTGCACACTCCCACGTCATTGCCTTTGCCGTGGAGCATGCCCGCCGCACCGGCGAGGTGGTGGATATTGCCGAGTTTGAGCGCCGTGTGCTCTCCGGTGAGTTAAAGTACTGATGTCAATGGAGATTTTCGAAGTACAAGGTACAATTTGTTAAGCAAGGCTCCCTAACTGTTGCGGTTAGGGAGCCTTTTAATACACAGCAGGGGAGTGCCGGCCCTTCTATCAAACTTCCGGCTGCAGAGAGCCCGGCCAAAAGGGGTAGCGGCGCATAAAATACGTTCGTCTTATTGCAGCAAATGATTTAGCAATAAATAAAGATTGCCAAAGAGGTGAAAGTTTGCTACACTTGGCGCGCGCGAGCTTTAGGGCTCAAACACCCTCTCTCTCATTCCTTACTTATATGGCCATATCCTTCTTCAGCAAACTGCGAGAAAAAAGAACACACCTTAAGCTCATTAACCGCGAGCTGCAGAAGGTGAGAGACGAGATTGCCCTTCAGACGGAGGAGTTTGAACCCTACGTGAGAGAGTACATGCGCAAGATTTGCCGCGGGCAGGGTAAGATGCTGCGCCCGGGCTTGGTGCTGCTTACGGCAGCGGCCACCGGTGGCATTAAGCCGGAGCACGTTAAGTTTGCTGCCCTGCTGGAGATGACGCACATGTCGTCCCTTATTCACGATGATGTGTTGGATAAGGCAGAGACCCGCCGCGACCAGCCTACACCCAATGCCTTGTGGGGCAATGAGTTGGCTGTATTGTTGGGCGATACGCTCATGGCGCAGGCTATTGTGATGGGCACTGAGATTGGCGGCAGTAAGTTTTGCCGCAAGATGGCCATTGCCATGCGCGATTTGTGCCAGGGCGAGGTAGAGCAGTCCACCCGCTTGTGGGATGCCGAGATGAGCCGTGCCGATTATTACGAGCTGATTCGCAAGAAGACTGCCACCCTCTTTGCTATTGCTATGAGTGGTGCTGCCTACCTGCAAGGGATGGACGACGAGATGATTGAGCAGTTGAACCGCATGGGCACGCTGTTGGGCATCTCTTACCAGATTTACGATGATTGCCTGGACCTGACCGGTACCGATGAAGATGCGGGTAAGACGCTGGGCACGGATGCCGAGAAGGGTAAGCTGACGCTGCCGGTGTTCTTCCTGATGGAGTCCAGCTCTGAGGACGTAGCCGAAGAGGTGCGCAGCTGTGTGGAGCGCCATGAGGAGATTGATTACTCCCGCTTGCGCCATACCTACGCTTTCCGCGAGGCGATTCGCCTTTCTGTAGACGAGGGGCTTGCCCGCAATGAAGAGGCGCGCGAGGTGTTGTGGCTGTTGCCGGATACCAAGGCTCGCCAGGCTTTGGCGGAGATGACGTACCGCTTGGATGACATGCTGCGAGAGTGCTGCGTGGAGGAATAAGCCATATCGTTTACCCTTGTAGCTTCCACCAATGCTCCCCACTCCTATGTTGCGCCCGGAAAAGATGGTACCGGCCACTGCCGGATTGGCAGAGAGCGTGTGGGGCGAGCTTTACCCTATTGCAGAGGCAGCTGCTGAGCAGGAGCCTAAACTGATGGGAATTTTGGATGATGTGGTGCTGAGCCGCAACAGCTTGTGCAATGCGGTGGCCGTGCGCTTGGCTCGCAAGTTGTCTCGCCGCGATATGGGGCGCGATGAGCTGGAGCCCCTGATTCGCACGCTGCTTAAATCGCACCCCATGGCGGTGGAGTGCATGGCGGCTGATTTGCGCGCAGTGGTAGAGCGCGATGCAGCATGCCACAACGCCTTGGAGCCTTTGTTGTTTTTTAAGGGATTTCATGCCCTTGCCACATACCGCGTAGCACATTTGCTGTGGCAAGAGGGGCGCCATTTGCTGGCTTTGTTGTTCCAAAGCATCAGCAGCGAGGTGTTTGGGGTGGATATTCACCCTGCTGCCCAAATTGGTTGCGGTATTTTGCTGGACCACGGTACCGGCTTTGTGGTGGGCGAAACCGCAATTATCGAGAACAATGTTTCCCTGCTGCACGAGGTGACTCTGGGCGGTACGGGTAAAGAGAAGGGCGGGGCCCGCCACCCGATTGTGCGCAGTGGGGTGCTTATTGGTGCCGGTGCTAAGGTTTTGGGGCGTGTGGAGATTGGCGAGTGCGCCAAGATTGCGGCTTCCTCTGTGGTGCTGAGCGATGTGCGCCCGCATACTACGGTGGCCGGTGTGCCGGCTAAAGAGGTGGCGGCTTCGGCTCCCGGTGAGCTTTCGCCCGCCCTGTGCATGCAACAAAATATTGAGGCTGAGTTATGATTACCGAGGTAGACATTCATTTGCCCCTGCGCAAAGCCGCTAAGGACGACGCGCGCCGCAAGGCTGTGGCCCAAGCGTTGCAACTTTCTCCCAAGCGTGTGCAGGGCATGCGCCTGCTGAAGGAGAGTATTGACGCGCGCCGCCGCCCTATTTCTAAGCAATTGCGCCTGCTGGTGGGGGTGGATGAGCCCCTGCCGCCCTATGAATTGCCGGTGCGTGATTATAAGCCGGTAGCAGATGCCGCTAAGCGTGTGGTGATTGTGGGCAGCGGCCCCGGTGGTTTGTTTGCGGCCTTGCGCTGTTTAGAGCTGGGCATGCGCCCCATTGTGCTGGAGCGTGGCAGGGATGTAACAGCCCGCCGTTTTGACCTGCAACCCCTGCATTTAGGCGAGTTTGCCGGCGTGAATGCGGAGTCTAACTACTGCTTTGGCGAGGGCGGCGCCGGTACTTTCTCCGACGGCAAGCTGTTTACCCGCGCTACCAAACGCGGCCCGGTGATGGAGGTGTACGAAACCTTTGTTGCCCACGGTGCCTCGCCGGATATTTTGACGGATGCCCACCCGCATATCGGCTCAGACCGCCTGCCGGATATCATTAAGGCTATGCGCATGAGCATTATCAATGCCGGTGGCGAGGTGCATTTTGAAACCCGCGTCAATGGCTTGCTGCGCTCTGCCCAAGATAACAAGTTGTGTGGCGTGCGCTCGTCTGATGGCCGTGAGTGGCCGGCGGATGCCGTCATTTTGGCCACCGGCCATAGCGCGCGCGATGTGTACCGCATGCTGCACGATGAAGGGCTGCTGCTGGAGCGCAAGCCGTTTGCCGTGGGTGTCCGCATTGAGCACCCGCAAGCGTTGATAGATGCTGCCCAATACCACCTGCGCCCCGGCGAGGAGCGCCCCCATGAGCTGTCTGCCGCCCGCTATGCCTTGGCTACCAAGATTGCGGACCGCGGTGTGCACTCCTTCTGCATGTGCCCCGGCGGGCACATTGTTCCCTCTGCCACGGCGGCAGATGAGGTGGTGGTAAACGGCATGTCTCTCTCGCAGCGCAATTCTCCCTATGCTAACTCCGGCTTTGTGGTAACGGTGGAACCGGAGGATACGGATGCCTTTGCTGCCGAGCACGGCGTGCTCTCCGGCCTGGCCTACCAAAAGGCTTTGGAAATTGCCACCTCGCTGGCCGGTGGCGGTGCCCAGAAAGCACCTGCGCAGCGCGTGGTAGACTTCCTGAAAGGCCGCGTTTCCTCCACCCTGCCGAGCAGCACTTACGAGCCCGGCCTGACCGCGTGCGACCTCCATGCCGTTTTGCCGGAATCCGTATCGTGGCGCATGAAGGAGGGCTTGCAGTTCTTTGAGCGCAAGTTGCGGGGCTTTGCCGGGGCAGAGGCCCTGCTGATTGGTTGCGAAACCCGCACCAGTTCCCCCGTGCGCATTCCCCGCGATAAGGAGACCCTGCAGCACCCCCAGCTCCCCGGCTTGTTCCCCTGCGGAGAAGGCGCCGGCTATGCCGGTGGCATTGTTTCCGCCGCGCTGGATGGCCGCCGCTGCGCCGAGGCGGTGTATGGATACTGAAAAAATAATTTAATTTATTAAACTTGAACCTTTTATATTTTTTTAGTGTTTGAGGTTTAGAGAGCTTTTCTGCAAAATTGTAACGACTTTTTGCTAAACCTCTGCAAAAGTTGTAGGGAGTTTTGCGAAATTTTCTGCAAAAGTTGTAGGGACTTTTGCAAATGTGCCGCAAAATAGGAGGGAGTTTGTCGTCTCCACCCCGCGAGCGCAGCGAGCCGAATTTGAGAGTCCGGAGGACGACAGACATATAGCCGAAGATGAGAACCCCCGGTAACGCATGAAAATGATATGGAGCCCTGTAGCGGCTGAGGCGCAGCCGAAGACGCGGAAGGCCGACAGATAAGGGCGAGGGCGTAAGCCCGAAGCCATGAGCGGCGGCTCCGTATGTGTGCACATGGCATGTAAAGAGCCACGCTTTCTGTCGGCCCTCGTTGCCGTCGCGTTCGCTCCGGCGCCTCGGGGCTCCGATTTTCTTTTTCTTGATACCGGGGGCTTACGCCCCCGGCTACGTGTCTGTCGTCCTCCGGACTCTCAAATTCCGTTCGCTGCGCTCACATTAATGCGCCCCACAAATTGCAATTTGTGGGGCTATCATATCGTTTGTTGATTTTAGCTTGATAATACGTCAGTAAGATGATAGGATTCATGAAGTTGATAAAAACGCATGGGAAGCTCGTATACCAATATTAATATACACCTTATCTTTCATACTAAATGCAAGGGATGTGAGATGAAGGAATCAGATTTATCCCGAATATTTCATTATTTAGGGGGGCTTGTTCGTGCTCACTCTAGTCATGTGTATATGGTTGGCGGTAGACCTGATCATATACACATCTTATTCTCGTTGCCTATTACAATGGCTGTTTCAGATTTTGTTCGTAAGATTAAATCTAATTCCAGCAAATGGATTAAAGGATTAGGCTCGGAATATAATGACTTTGAATGGCAAAATGGTTACGGCGCTTTCTCTGTTAGCGCTTCTAACGTTGAGTCTGTAATTGACTATATTTCGCAGCAAAAAGAGCACCATCGGATACGTTCGGCACAGGATGAATTTCTTTTGTTTCTTGAGAAAAATGGTTTTTCAGCAAAAGTGCCTTGAAGTCATTGATGTGAAAATTACTGCATGGTGGTGCGATATTGCTCCCCGCTTTGCAGCAAGGATTTTGCCTCACCCAGCAGGAAGAAAGAGCCGCAAATGAGGGTATGGGGGCGGAGGGTATTCATGGCCTCTTCCAGCGTGGCGGGGGTGCAAATGGGGGCAGCGGAGTGCTTGCGTACGATGGTGGTCATCTCTTGCGCAGGCAAAATGCGGGGCGATTGCACGGGCGGCAGCACCCATTCTGCCACAATGGGGGAGAGTAGCTGCAATACCTCATCCAAGGCTTTATCGGCGCTGCCGGCATAAATGCAGCGTGCTTGTTGTGTGCCGTAGGTTTGCTGCCAGGTGTCTACCAACACCCGAATAGCCGGGGGATTGTGGGCGCCATCCATAATAACGCCGGGGGCTATCTCCTCAAAACGGCCGGGCCATTGCACTTGGGCCAGGCCACGGGCTATTTCTTCGTCCGATGCCAAAAAGTGGGGCAGGGCGCGCAGGGCGGCTAGGGCTAAGGCGGCATTGCGCTTTTGGTATTGCCCGTGCAGGCCGAGGGGCAGCTCGCATTCCTCTGTCACCACACGGTAATCGGTATCCATGGCTTGGGCTGCTGTGTGGATGGCGCGGATGGCCTCCGGCTGCTGCGGGGCCGTGAGCGCCGGGCGGTGCCAGGCAAAAATGGCTGCTTTTTCTGCGGCAATATCGTAGAGTGTATCGCCGAGGTATTGGGTATGGTCCATACCAATGGGGGTAAGCACCGCTACGTCTTTGGGTACGGCGTTGGTGGCATCCAGCCTGCCGCCCATGCCGGTTTCCAGAATGATGATATCCGTGCCGCATTCGGCAAAATGCATCATGGCTATGGCCAGCACCAGTTCAAAGAAGGTGGGTTTGGTCTCCCATGGCTCAATAATCTCTTTCACGCGGCAAATGAGGCGGGCGGTGGCTTCGTTGCTTATCTGCTCGCCGTTGACGCGTATGCGCTCATTAAAGCGCACCAGGTGGGGCGAGGTAAAGAGCCCCGTGGTATACCCGGCACTGCGGGCCACGCTTTCTGCAAAAGCGCAGGTAGACCCCTTGCCGTTGGTGCCCGCCACATGGATAACGCGAGCGCGCGGATAGAGCACACCACAGGCCTGTAAAAGCTTGGTAATGCCCTCCAGCCCGAGTTTGATGCCGAACATTTGGGTGGAGTAAAGCCAATCTAAAGTTGCGGTGTAGCTGAGGGGTGCCATGATGTGCTAGGAAAAGATGTTAATGTTTTTTAACGCAATAGTGCTGTTGAAAAGCGGCTTTCCGACCGCCCTGTGTAGAGTCGGGTGCCGGAAAGCCGTTGAAAATGAGAGAAAGCGGGGGGGCGATGCTGCAAATCAGAACGGGATATCGTCTTCTTCCTCCGGCGGCATGGGAGGCTGCTGAGAGGGAGCCGGGCGATAGGAGTTTTGCTGCGGCTGCTGGTAGCCGTTACCCTGCTGGTAACCGCCGCCATTGTTGCCGTAACCACCGTTGCCTTGCTGGTAGCCACCGCCGTTGTTGCCGTAGCCGCCATTGCCTTGCTGGTAGCCGCCACCGTTGCCGTAGTTGTTGCGGGGTTGGCTTTGGTAGCCGCCGCCGCCTTGCGGGGCGCCGTCTCTGCCGCCAAGCAGCTGCAGGTTTTCCGCAATAATGCGAATGCGGCTGCGGCGCTGGCCGGTCTGCTTGTCTTCCCACGTATCCATCTGCAGGCGGCCCTCAATAAATACCGGGCGGCCTTTGCTGAGGTACTGAGCGGCTATCTCACCGGTGCGGCCCCAGCAGGTTACATCAAGAAAGGTTGTTTCCTCACGGCGCTCGCCTTCGTTTTGGCCGGTGCTTACGCGGTTTACGGCCAAGCGCAGTTCGGTAAGGGAGTTGCCTCTGGGGGTAGTGCGAACCTCCGGGTCTGCCGTCAGGTTGCCGATGATCATGACTTTGTTGAGATTAGCCATAATAGGGGGATTCTATATGTATAACGTTGCTATTGTGTCGAGAGTCCCGCCACGTGCGAGGTGAAAAGGCTTTGCCCCTTGCCACACGGACAGGAAGAATGATTAGGTCTTTATTTTCTCATCTCTCCCCCCTGTTTGACAAGCACAAAATGCATGCGTGTACTAATTTTTTTACACCTGCGTAACTCATCCTTCGCCATGTGTTTATAAAACGTGGCAGAGCTACCACAGACGGATAGCCCTGCCACGCGGGGTAAGAGGGCGCCTCTTTGAGCGGGGCGACTTCTTGATATTGCGGACGCGTGCCCGCAAAACGTGCAAAAATCAAATATTATCTATTTTACTGTATTTCAGCGGAAATAATCAAATAAATTTTATAATTTATTGATTTGTAAATGAATGTAATTGGTTTTTGATTTCTGTGCAAAGATGCCTGTTTTTGGGGTGTTTTGGGTTCTTAAGTTATTGATAAACAGAAGTTTGACTAGCAACTTTTTTGGGCATCTGCCTTCGGTATTCGGAAGGATATTTTCAATGTTCAATATCCAACTTTCAACATAGGGGGATAGGGCAACCCGTTTTTTTATACGACGCAATGCACAATTGACATAGGGCGGCAATTGCGATAGAGTAGGAGCATGAAGAAGTTTATTCCGACACTGACCGCCGGTCTTCTGCTGTGCAGCAATGCTATGGCTGCTCCTTCTGCTCCCATTACCACCACTCCCACGGTTATTCCGCAACCTGTTAAAATGGAGTTTGCAGAGCAACAGGCAGGGTTTTCCCTACGCGAGGGAATCAAGGTGCATTACCAGGTAAGCCGCTCGGAGCTGGGTAGTGCCGCTATACGCGCCCTGATGGCTGCGGGTATCACCCAGGTGCTGCCCGAGGAGAATGAGGGCGAGCTGAGCGTGAGGCTTGTGCCCGGCCACGGTGCCGAGTGGTATACCTTCCTCGTCACAACAGAGGGCATCTGCATCTGTGTGTCGGACCCCGGGGCCCTGCATTTGGCCGCCCAAACACTGGCCCAAAGCGTGGTGAAGGATGCCGAGGGGCATCCGGCGATTCCCTGCATGTATGTGGTGGACGAGCCCATGCTGCCCTACCGCGGTTTGATGCTGGACCCGTGCCGCCACCCGCTTTCTGTGGAGCAGACCAAGAAAATGCTGCGCATCATGGCTCGCTACAAGCTGAACCGCTTGCATTGGCACCTGACCGACGACCAAGGATGGCGCATCGAAATTAAAAAATACCCCAAGCTTACGGAAGTGGGCGGTCGCCGCGATGAAACACCCTTGCTTACGAACCACGAGCAGGGAGATGGCACCCCCACGCCGCTGTTCTACTACACGCAAGATGAGATTCGCGATGTGGTGGCCTTTGCCAACAGTCTTGGCATTGTCGTTATCCCCGAGATTGAAATCCCCGGCCACGCCTCCGCCTGCATTGCTGCCTACCCGGAGCTGGGCAACACCGATATTGAGGGCTATGCCCCCCGCGTGGCGACCACCTGGGGTGTGCTGCCCTATACTATGGCTCCCAAAGAGGAAACGTTCCGCTTTATTGAGGGGGTGATGGAGGAGGTGCTGCCTCTCTTCCCCAAGGCGCCGTTTGTGCACATTGGTGGCGACGAAGCTCCGCGCGACCAGTGGCAGCAAAGCCCCTATGCGCAGGAGTACATGAAGAAACACGGCATCACTAATCCCGGTACTATTCAGCACCACTTTACCCACCGTTTGGCAGAAATGCTGGCTCCGCACGGCCGCCGCATTATCGGGTGGGATGAAATTATGATGGATGGCTCTGTGCCCCCCACGGCTGTGGTAATGGCTTGGCGCTCGTGGGTGAAGCCGGATGCCGCCCTCACCGCAGCTAATCGCGGGCACGATGTTATCCTCTCACCGGATTCTCACTTCTATTTCAACTTTGCCCAAGGTAAACTGCCTGCCGACCCGGAGTATACCCCGCACGGCTGGAACGAGGCGCAGCAGGATTGGCGCCATGTGTACTCCTACAATCCTTTGCCCGAGCATTACAACGAGGCGCAGCGCAAGCACATTATCGGCTTGCAGGCCAATTGCTGGAGCGAGAGTATTCAGCATGGACGCAAGCTGGAGTACCAGGTGGTTCCGCGTATTTGTGCACTGGCAGAGGTTGCTTGGCGTCCCGCTCACTTGCGCGATGCGGATGAATTCTTGCAGCGCATTTACAATGAGTACCCGTGGTTTAGGGAGATGGATATCAACTTCCGCCACGAGGACGGTACTCCCCAAGAGAAAGTGGCTGATAAAGATTAAGGAGCCTTAGCCCCACAAATAGCAATTTGTGGGGCTCATTGCTGTAAGCGCAGCGAACGGAATTCGTGAGCCCCGGCTGGGGCGATAGCTCAGTAGCCCGACGCGTTAGCGTCGGGTTTTGGGTAAAAACAGTATTGGAGCCCCGGTGAGGGGCGGCAGAGAACGAGTGAACGGTATGGTCTTTTGCCACCGAATAAGAGTATACATAAAACTTTGTTTTTCAATGAAGCTCATACACCAAACAACAGCTTTCTGCCGCCCCTCGCCGGGGCTCCAATCGTTCACCATCAGGATACCCGGCGCTGACGCACCGGGCTACTACGCTACCGCCCCCATGCGGGGGCTC
>CAJGCZ010000042.1 GCA_904501975.1 uncultured Akkermansia sp. | reverse complement strand
TGGCGACCGCAGCAGCGAGGCCGATGTAGCCTTGCTCAACGGTAAGGGCAAGGGCACGGTAGAGAGTGCCGAGCTGGGCGCCTTCGGCGTAGAGTTGGGTGCCGGCCTTTCCATCCCGCTGGGCGATGAGGATGCCGGAACGCTGTTCTTCGACGTATCCGCTGAGCTTCGCAGTGGCTACACGAACGTGAACGGCACGGTCGGCTACCGCATCAACTTCTAATGGAAGGTTAGAGATAACAACCAAGGGGCGCAATCGGCAACGGTTGCGCCCCTTTTGTGAAGTTGAATGTTGGATATTGAATGTTGAACGTGTATGGGTGGTGCCAAAGGTAATTTTACACGCAAATTGCCGCTTTGGAGTAAAAAAGGTTGCTAAATGGCAATTTGTGGGGGAAATACTATCGGAGTGTTGGACTTTAGTCCAACATTTATTATCAAACCATACCACCAAAAAGGTGGGACTGAAGTCCCACCCTACGATATAGACAAATTGCTATTTGTGGAGTTATCAACTAAAAACTTAAACAGAGCCCCATAAAAAAACTGAGAGAAGGCGAACCTTCTCTCAGTTTTTTTAGATGGGTTGTTCAGGCCAATTAGGCGCCGAGCTGGAAGCGCTCGAAGGAAACGATGGTGAGGGAATCACCAAGTTCCTTGCCGATCTTGGCAACAAGCTGCTCTACGCTCACGGAGGGGTCCTTAACGAACTCCTGGCTCATGAGGCAGCTCTGCTTGTAGAGGGCCTTGAGCTTGCCGGGAAGAATCTTCTCGAGCAGAGCCTCGGGCTTGCCTTCGGCGATGAGCTGAGCCTTAGCAATCTCCTGCTCCTCAGCCACGAAAGCGGGGTCGAGAGAGGAGGAGTCAACGCTCTTGGGAGCGCAAGCGGCAATGTGCAGGGTGATGTCCTTGCACATGGTCTGGAAGGCCTCGGCCTCAACAGTAGCGGCGTTACCGCAGGCAACCTGAAGAAGCACGCCTACCTTGCCACCCATGTGGATGTAGGAAACGATGCTGCCCTCACCGGCCAGCGTGTAGCGGGCAAACTTGCGGAGCTTCATGTTCTCACCGATGGCGGCGCACTGCTCAGCGATGTACTTCTCAACGGTGGTGCCGTTAAGAGCAACGTTGAGGGCCTCCTCGAGATTGGTAGCGGCGGAAGCCTTGAGGGCAGCGCCTACCTCAGCTACGAGTGCACGGAAGCGGTCACCCTTGGAGCAGAAGTCTGTCTCGCAGTTGATTTCGAAGATGATACCGTCGTTACCCTCAACCATGGTGGTAACAACACCTTCCTTAGCCTCGCGGTCTGCCTTCTTGGCAGCCTTAGCGATACCCTTCTCACGGAGGTACTTAACGGCAGCGTCCATGTCGCCGTTGCACTCCATGAGAGCCTTCTTGCAGTCCATCATGCCGGCATCAGTCTTGATGCGCAGCTCCTTGACCATCTGGGGGGTAATATCAGCCATTGTTGTATAAAAATCGGGTTAGATTTTAGGCAACCTTGTTGCTGTTGATGGCGTCCGTAAGAACGGAAAGCACGAGGCGGATAGAACGAACGGCGTCGTCGTTGCCGGGAATCGGGAACTCCACGGAATCGGGGTCAGCGTTCGTGTCAGTCAGCACGATTACGGGAATGCCAAGGATGTGGGCCTCACGGATAGCGATGTCCTCGTGGTCGGCGCCGATGGCTACCATCACGTCGGGAGCACCACCCATGTTGCGGATACCCTGAAGGTTGCGCAGAAGCTTCTCGCGCTCACGAGCGAGGGCAGCGAGCTCCTTCTTGGACATGCTCTTGTACTCGGGCTGCTTATCGAGGTTCTCGAGGTACTCAAGGCGAGCAATGCTCTTCTTGATGGTGCTCATGTTGGTGAGCATACCACCGAGCCAACGGAAGTTGACGTAGTACTGACCGGTAGCCTCAGCAGCTTCCTTAACGGCCTCCTGAGCCTGGCGCTTGCAGCCTACGAAGAGGATACGCTTGTTCTTAGCAGCTTTTTCAGCAAGGAAGGCGCAAGCCTTCTCCAGGCAGCGCTCGGTTTCCTCGAGGTTGATGATGTGAATGCCATTCTTCTGAGTAAGAATGAACTTCTTCATGTTCGGGTGCCACTTGCGGGTCTGGTGACCATAGTGAACACCGGCCTCAACCATCTTTGTAATGAGTTCGTTAACCATTGTATGTGTATATGTTGTGTGTAACCTTATAGCAGGAGACACGGATTGGTGGAAGGTGCTGCGCTCTCGCCCCCAGCCTCCCGTTGTTGATATTGCAGCATCAGCAGGGGCAGCAACGATAGCGTATTCTTACCTTATTGTCAATCAAATTCACGCGAATTTTTGCGAAAAAATACACTCTTGTTGAAAGATTTACGCTAAAATTGCCGTACATATATACGGAGGAACCTAAATTACGTTTATGAAGTCCGCTTTTTGTCATCTTTTGGTGTTGGGGGCCGTTGCCGTAAGTGCAGCTGCCGGGTTAAGTTGTGCTGCTGAAAATACAGCTTGCGCTGAGGCCGAGCGACTGATGCGGTCGGACCTGCACGGGATGGCTGCAATGCCGGCGTATACGGAGGCATTGCAAGCTTTATTGCGCCGCAGCGGAAAGGAGATTCCGGCCGCCTCTCTCATACAATGGGCGGATGCCATTAGCTGGGATATGCAGCGTGGTTACACGTTGAAAGTGCTGGCCGAGGAGGGGGTGGCCCTCACGCCGGAGCAGGCTGCGTGGTTGCTGGAGTTCGGGGCCCATTACGGCTACCCGGATGTGGTGAAGTTGGCGCTCGCGGCCGGGGCTTCGCCGAATCATTATGCCATCGATTATTTTCTGCATGAGGGAGAAAACGTGCTTTGCCGAGCCTTGCGCGGTTTTGAATGCCACTACGATGGCGACACCCTTGCCACGGCTCGTGCCTTGTTGGAGGGAGGGGCCGCCCCCAATGCGTGCAACAAGGCGAATGGTTTTGCTCCCTTGCTTGCCGCTTCTTCTGCGCAAGAAGTGGCTCTTTTGCTGAGCTACGGGGCCGATGCGAATGCAACGGATTTGAATGGTCGCAATCTTTTGCAACGCCGCTACCGCATTTGGATTTGCGGCGGTGCAGCACAAGAGGCTTTAGTGAAGGTGTTGGCAGAGCATCAATTCAACTTTAATCACACGGATGCTGCCGGAAAGACCTTGCTGGATTATTTCTTGGTCATTTACAAGCAGGAGCAAGAGAATCCTCATTACCCCCGCACCATGTTTGCAGAGGATACGGCCCTGTTGGAGTTGTTGCGCTCCTATGGCGCTAAAACTGCCGAAGAGCTGCAAAAGAGTTGAAGCGAACGCCGGAGGACCGTATGTTGTTAGCAGGGGGAGGTGCAACAATTCCCCCTGCGCTTTTCCTTGCTTTCAATATTCAACTTCCAACATTCAACCTTACCGGGTAAGGGGGCGCACGGGGATGCCGTGTTGGGCAAAGTATTGTTTGGCTTGTGCCACGGTGTATTCTCCAAAGTGGAAGATGGAGGCGGCTAGCACGGCATCTGCCTTGCCTTGCTGCAGCACCTGCACCATGTGGTCTAAATTACCGGCACCGCCACTGGCAATAACGGGAATGCGCACGGCCTCGCTCACGCGGCGGGTCAGCTCCAAATCATAGCCGTTCTTAGAGCCATCGGCATCCATGCTGGTGAGCAGAATTTCACCTGCGCCCAGGCGTTCCACTTCGCGGGCCCACTCAATGGCATCCAGCTCCACAAAGTTGCGTCCGCCGTGGGTGGAAACCTTCCATTGCGTGTCGCTCCAGCGTTTGGCATCAATAGCCACCACCACACATTGGCTACCGAAGGCGTTGGCGCCCTCGCTCACCAGCTCCGGGCGGTGGATGGCAGCGGTGTTGACGGATACTTTATCTGCCCCGGCATGCAGCATGCGGCGCATGTCGTCCACGGTGCGAATACCACCGCCCACCGTTAACGGCATGAAGCATTGGGCAGCTGTGCGCTGCACGACATCCACCATGGTGGCGCGGTGATCGCTGCTGGCGGTAATGTCCAAAAAAACGAGTTCATCCGCCTGCTGGCGGTCGTAGGCGATGGCGCACTCTACAGGGTCTCCCGCATCGCGCAGGTTGACAAAGTTGGTACCCTTCACCACACGACCATGGGTCACATCCAGACACGGTATGATTCGTTTTGCTAACATAAGACGCGCCGTATTGTACTCAAAGTTTTCGGTACGAGCAAGGAAATTATGCCGAAAATCGGCCCCGTATCTCAATACACCTTCACTTTCTCTCCCAAGGGGCATTGCTCAAAAAGGCGCAGCATGTCCTGCGGGCTAAGGCGTATGCAGCCGTGCGATACGGGAGTGCCTAGGCGCTCTGTATCGTTGGTGCCGTGAATATAGATGTAGCGTGCACGGGTGTTGGCATTGCCGGGTTCCAGCCCCTCCAGGGCCAGAATGCGGGTAAGGATGGCATCGTCCCCTTGGGCGGCTTGCGGGTAGATGCCTACGGGGAGTCTCCCCCGAAACACGGTGTTCAGCGGGGCGTTTTCTCCGTGCCGTGAGCATACCTCGAATAAGCCGAGCGGTGTTTGTCCGCTACCTGCCTCGCTGCCGGTGCCGGCTGCCCCGGTGGAGATGCGGTAGGTGTGGCCTCGGTAGCTGAGCTCTTGCCGCGCAATGTTGACTTCTATCATACGTCTCTATTGTAATGCCACGCATGCGGCATGTCAATGCGCATTTTTCTGAGTTTGGCGGCTGCGCCGTAGAGGGATGGCGGAGTTTGAAACTCCACACTTAGTCCTTCGAAATTCGCACCTCGTACTTCCCCTAACTCCGCAAAATGTGGTGAAAAGTACCGAATTTACCCCGCAAAATGTGGGAGAAATGGGTAAATTTACGTCGCAAAATGTGGGAAAATGTGCTGAATTTACCCCGCAAAATGTGGATTGGTGTTGATATTAAATAAAAAAAGGTGTAATATGTTCTTGAGAAAATGGAGTAGATATGAAACGATACGCCGAACAGCAATTAATCGAGTGGAAAAACAGCCCGTTAAGAAAGCCTCTTTTGGTTATGGGTGCAAGGCAGGTGGGTAAAACCTGGTTAATGCAGGAGTTTGGGCGTAAACACTACAAAAATGTTGCGTTTGTTAGTTTTGATGACAATGAGCGCATGCAGCAAGCTTTTCAGGGGGGGTATGATGTAGAGCGCCTATTGATGGTTATTCAAGCCGAAAGCGGGGTGATGCCGCAACCCGGCACCACGCTGATAATTTTTGACGAGGTGCAGGAATGCCCGCGAGCTTTGACCGCGCTAAAGTATTTTTGCGAGAATGCGAGGGAATATCACGTGATGGCAGCGGGCTCTTTGCTGGGATTGCAGGTTCACCAAGGAAGCGGGTTTCCGGTAGGCAAGGTGGATATGCTGCATCTGTATCCCATGACATTCTGCGAGTATCTGGAGGCGGTGGGGCAAGAATCCTTGGTACCTATGCTGAAATCTGCGGATAAGGAGATGATTAATTTGTTTGCAGACCGTTTGGCTGATCAGTTGCGGCAATATTATTATGTGGGCGGTATGCCGGAAGCCGTTTCGGTATTTGCCCGAACAAAAAACTATGAACTCGTGCGTCAAGTTCACCATAATTTGCTGGATGGTTATCGCCGCGACTTTAGCAAGCATGCCCCCAAAGAGCTTTCCCCGCGTATCGGTATGATATGGGAGTCGATACCTCAGCAGCTATCGCGCGAAAATAAAAAGTTTATGTGTTCCGGTGTAGCACCGGGAATGCGTATGCGAGATATCGAGTTAGCCTTGCAATGGTTGATAGATGCCGGGCTTATTCATAAGGTTTCGCGAGTTACCAAAGCGGCATTCCCACTGGCTGCGTATCGCGATTCTGTCTTCAAATTATTCTTTATCGATGTAGGGCTCTTGGCTGCAATGTCTGATTTGCAGTCGCGCACCATCGTGGAAGGTAATAGAATTTTTACAGAGTTTAAGGGTGCTTTGGCGGAGCAGTATGTGCAGCAACAGCTCAGGGCTACGCGTCATCGCGAGTTGTTTTACTGGTCGTCGAATCAATCGGATGCGGAAATCGATTTCGCGTTCGCCTGCGGTGTTTCTGTTGTGCCGGTTGAGGTAAAGGCGGAAATTAAGTTGCGGGCCAAAAGCTTGTTGAATTTTTGCCGGAAACAAGAGGTGCCGTTAGCTTTACGCACCTCCATGGCTCCATTTGAAGTGAACAAATTGCCTGCCTCTGACGGCACCGAATTTATTTTGGTGGATATCCCCCTGTATGCCATCGAGCAAGCATACTCTGTTTGTGAGGATTTAATGCCTCGCTCCTCGGCTGAGTAAGCAAGGGGCGGCACGCATACTGTGAGGCAGCTTTTGCGCTTGTGATAATAGAACGCCCGGAGGTAGCCGATTATCTGCTACCCCCGGGCTTAGATTTTACGGATGGCTCCTTATTCCCTCACTTCGGTCATAAAGCGGGCGAATATTTTGCAGGTGGCGGGCATGACCAGCAGATTGAGGATGGTGGCACTCACCAAGCCGCCGAACTGCACAATAGCCAGCGGAGCCAGCAGCTCGCCGCCCGGTTGGTCCTTAGCCCAAATGAGGGGCAACAGACCCAGAATGGTGGTAAGTGAGGTCATCATGATAGGAATCACGCGCTCGCGCGACCCGGCGCGAATTGCCTCGTCTGTTGACATGCCGCTGAGCTCGAGCGCACGGTAGCGGTTGAGCAGAATCAGGCCGGAGCGTATGGCAAAGCCAATCACCGTCACAAAGCCCACAATCGAGCTTACGGAGAGAATGGGGTGCACATAGCCCTCACCACTCAGTACGGAGGAAACGGTTTCCGGCGAGGCAAGGAACACCGCCACAATGCCGCCCACCAAGCAGAGCGGAATGTTGATAAGTGTTACCAAGGCGCGGCGCACGCTGCCCAGTGAGCTGGAAAGCAGCAGAACAATGAGCACACAGACAATGCCGCCTAAAATATACAGACGGCGTCCGGCGGCCTCGCGGCTCTTGATGGTGCCGGCGTACTCCACCGAGCAGCCAAGGGCATTCATGGCGGGGTCCAGCTTTTCTCGGCAGGCTTTTGCCAAATCGCCCAAGTTGGAGTTGGGGGCCGGGTTGCAGGAAATCATGGCCTTGCGGCGAGAGTTGTCGCGCAGAATCAGGTTGGTGGTTTCGGCGCGATATACGTGGGCAATTTCACCCAACGGAACCTTCTTGCCGCCGGGGGCCACAATTTGCAGGTGGCGCACATCGTCCATGCTGCGGCGTAGGTCGGCATCCAAGCGCAGCACTACATCCCAGTGGTCCAGGTTGCGAATAATTTCGCCCACCTGCAAGCCGTTGAGTGCGGCAGAAACCTGGTCTGCTGCATCGGCCATGGTGAGGCCGTAGGCAGCCAGCACCTCGCGATTGTAGTCGATGTGGATGGTATCAATCATCACCTCGCGGTTGGCGCGGGCATCTGCCACTTCGGGCATGCCGGACAAAATCTCAGCCGCCTTTTTAGCAGCATTGCGAATTTGCGGCAAGTCCTCGCCGAAGATGTTGATGGCAATCTCGGAGTTGGAGTTGGAGAGCGCGGAGCTGATGCGGTGCGCGATGGGGAAACCCACCATGCCGCTTACGCCGGGAATACCACGCATGGCTTCTTTGAATTGCTCGCGCATCTTGCGCTGGTCCTTGCTCAGGTCCACACGCACCACCAGCTCACTGGCGCTCACGGGTTCAGCGTGTTCGTCATTTTCAGCACGGCCGGTGCGCTGGGTCACGGTTTTTACGCCGTCGATTTGCTGAATTTGTTTCATCACTTGGCGAGAGATTCGCTCTGTCTCCTCCAGCGAGGTGCCGGGCACGGCATTCACAAAGAGGGTGTAGCAGTCCTCATTAAAGGGCGGCAAAAAGCTGGTGCCGTAGGTGCTGCCCAGCCACAAAGCACCGCCGGTGATGGTAAGCAGGGCCCCGAATACCGTTTTAGGCCAGGCTAAGCAGAAGTTGAGCACCGGCGTGTACAGGCGCTTAATGAAGCGGGCTGTGGCAGAGTCTCCATCCTTAGATTGCGTTTTGCCGGCCTTAAACCAAATAATGCACAGGGTGGGAATGAGCGTGAGCGATACCAACAGCGAGGCCGCCAAGGCCAGCATGTAAGAGATACCCAACGGACGATAGAATTGCCCCTCGATACCGCTCAGGAACAGCAGCGGGGCAAACACCAGCAAGATGATAACGGAGGAGTAGCTGATGGAGCTTACAATCTCCTTCTTCGCATCCATGAGCACGCGGTAGCGACTCTTTTGCTTTTCCTTGGGTTTGGCTGCATTGCGGCTCAGCGCACGCCAGGCAATTTCCACAAAGATAATAGCGTTGTCCACCACGTCGCCCACGGCTACGGCCAAGCCACCCAGGGTCATGATGTTGACCCCCAGCCCGAATATCGGGAACAGAGCCATACCGAACAGCACGGAAAGCGGCATGCTGATGAGGGTAATCATGGCGGTGCGGAAGTTGAGCAAGGTGAGCAAAATAACACCCACCACCACAGCGGCGGCTATCAGCAGGGTCTCCTTGCCGTTCTCCAAGGAAAGCTCAATGAAGTCTGCCTGGCGATAGCCGTCGGCATACAGCTTCATGTTGGCAGGCAGGCGGCTTTGGCGGAACTCCTTGACGGCGGCGTCCACCGCGTAGGTAAGCTCCAGCGTGTTGGCGCCCGGCACTTTTTGCACAGAGAGTACCACGGCCTCATCGCCGGCAACGGAGCCGGCGCGGCCATAGCCTGCATTACCGCGGCGCGGGGCGCCGTCAATCTTCACGTCTGCCACATCCTCCAAGCGCACCACACCATCCGTGGGGTGGTCTGTTACAATGGCGCGTTTCAGGTGCTCCGGGGTAAAGGCGCGGGTGTTTTGCTGCACGGGCAGCTCCACACCGGCTGCATCTTCCAAATAGCCGGCAGGAATGCTGCTTTGGGCTGCCTCTACCGTGTTTTTAAGGTCGGTAAAGCTCACGCCTGCTTGGCGCATTTTTTCCGGGTCGTAGGCCACTTGGTACTCCGGCAAACGCCCGCCCAGCACCGTTACTTGCCCCACGCCGGGAATTGCCAACAGGCGGTTGCGCAGCTCAAACTCACCCACGCGGCGCACCTCTAGCGGGTCCGCCGTTTCGTCGCCCTGAATGGCAATCACCATAATTTCACCGGTTACGGAGACAATGGGTGCCATCTCGGTTTCCACCTGAGAGGGGAGGGATTCGCGCACGGTTGCCAAGCGCTCCGATACAATTTGGCGTGCCAGGTAAATATCCGTGCCCCAATCAAAGTCCACCCACACAAAGGAGAGACCACCGCCGGAGGAAGCGCTCACATTGCGCACGCCCGGGGTACCCTGCATGGCGGATTCCAGCGGGATGGAGACGTATTGCTCCACCTCCTCGGCAGAGAGTCCGCCGGCCTCCGTTTGAATGGTGACGCGCGGCTGTTTCAGCTCCGGGAACACGTCCACCGGCAAGGTGCATACAACATAGGTGCTCACTGCTGCCAGAATCAGTGAGATGAGCACCACGGTGATGCGGTTTTTAAGGCAGAATGATATCAGCGTATTCATACGGCATCGGCATTAGTGGTCTTCACCTTCGTGGAATACACCATCGGCGTGGAAGTGGCCTGCTTTTTTCTGCTGGCCGTCTCCGGGGATGAGGTACTTGAGCTCGTAGCCGCCCTTGACCACGATTTTTTGCCCGGGCGTGAGACCGGAGACGGGGGTCATGCCGCGTCTGCTGGTGCCGGCGTGCACCTTCACCATGGCAAAGCGGCCCTCGCCAATCTCTACAAACACCACATCATCCACACCTACTTTGACCACGGCGGAGTCCGGTATGGATACCATGCCGGTGGCATTGCCCTCTTGGTACAAATCCAAACGGCAGAGTCTGCCGGGCTGCACGCCGGTGGGGATGGAGGCGGGCTTAAAGTATAATTCGCGGGTGCGGGTGGCGGCATCCACCTCTTCGGCCAAGCGCCAGGTGCCATCTACAGCCTGTTGCTCGCGGTCTGTGGGAATCGTGGCTCGCACGGCGGAGAAGGCGGGAACATCCGACCCGTAGATGGTGGTGGCAATTTCCATTTCGGCTACGTTGCTCATAGAGACAACGGGAGAACCTTGCTCGCCCCAGCTGCCTTGGGTAACGCCCACGTTGCGCACGGTGCCATCGGCCTCTGCGCGCACCTCCAGCACAGAGAGTTTGTTTTGCTCTGCCAGTGTGCCACCGAGGGTGAGCATGCTCAGGCGAGCCTCTACGGCAGCCAGCTCTTGCTGCTGCTGTGCCAATTCGGCTTCCTTGTTAGCCAGCTCCACCTCCAAATCCTTGTTGCGGGTTTTTGCTGCCTCTAAGTCCGCCAGTCGGGCACGCAGGGTGGCAATTTCTGTTTCGCAGCGTTTGAGCGCGGCGTTGATTCGAATAACCTCAGCGCGCTGCTCCATAATGTCCGGACTTTGCAGTGTGTAGAGCAAATCTCCCTTCTTTACTTGCTGGGCAGATTTTACATGTAGGGTGATTCGCCCGCCGCAGGGCAGGGCGTAGGTCTGCATGGCGTGGTCGGGGGTGGTGAGGTAGCCGTAAAGAGAATGTACCAGCACGGCAGAAGCGGAGGGGACAGTTTCAATGCGCATGTTCACCAAGTCGCGGGCGCGGGCATCGGCCTCTACAATGATGGTTTCTCCACCGCTGCAAGTTTCGCCCGGGGCGTGGTTGTGGCCATCGTGGGAGTGGTCGTGAGAGCAACCGGGGCCGTGCACATGCTCTGTGGTGGCGTGGTCGTGGGAGCAGCCGGGGCCGTGCACATGCTCTGTGGTGGTGTGCTCAGCGGCGGAGTGGTCGTGGGAGCAACCGGGGCCGTGCACATGCTCTGTGGCGGCGGGCTCAGCCGCAGCGTGGTCGTGGGAGCAACCGGGGCCGTGCACATGCTCTGTGGTGGTGTGCTCAGCGGCGGCGTGGTCGTGGGAGCAACCGGGGCCGTGCACATGCTCTGTGGTGACGGGCTCAGCAGCGGCGTGGTCGTGGGAGCAGCCGGGGCCGTGCACGTGCTCTGTGGTGGCGGGCTCAGCGGCGGCGTGGTCGTGGGAGCAACCGGGGCCGTGTACGTGCTCTGTGGCGGCGGGCTCAGCAGCGGCGTGGTCGTGAGAGCAGCCGGGGCCGTGTACGTGCTCTGTGGTGGCGGGCTCAGCCGCAGCGTGGTCGTGGGAGCAACCGGGGCCGTGCACATGCTCTGTGGTGGCGGGCTCAGCCGCAGCGTGGTCATGGGAGCAGCCGGGGCCGTGTACGTGCTCTGTGGTGGCGGGCTCAGCGGCGGCGTGGTCGTGGGAGCAACCGGGGCCGTGCTCATGCTCTGTGGCGGCGTGCTCAGCGGCGGCGTGGTCGTGGGAGCAACCGGGGCCATGCACATGCTCTGCAGCTTGGCTCAGAGCCGTGGCAGCGGTTAACGAAAGCAGAGAGGAAACAAGATGAGAAATTTTCATTGTCTGTTAAAAGTAGGATTTAAGTATTGAAGTTTGCAGCGAGTCTCCAGCAGTTTGCCGAGACAATCCAGATAGGATAAACGACGCTCGTAAGCAATGTGGCGCGATTCTGCCAGCTCTTGAATACTGGTTTCGCCCATCTCAAACAGTTTGTTTTGCTGTTCTGCAGCAGCCTCAAGCTCGTCGAGTCGGCTGAACTCCACGGAGCAGTGGCGATGCAGGAGTTGCTGTTCCTTATCCAGCAAGCTTGCTTGTTGCACCAAAGAGCGCCACTCGGTAATGAGCTCAGCCTGCTTAAGGGTGCGGTCGGCTGTGGCGCGGGCAATGGCCTCGCGGTTTCGGTTCCACAGGGGCAGGGGAAGAGAAAAGCCCAGCGATACTTTATCATTGCCGCCATCGCGTGCGTACAAAGGCTTTAGGCCCAGCTCGGGGTATTGCTTGCGAATCTCCGCCTTCAGCTCTGTCTCCGAGGCGCCGTAGGCTGCCTGTTGTGCCATCAGGCTGGGGTAGCCAAGCAGGCTTTCCTCCGACGGTTTAGCTACGGTGTGCGGAACCCCGTTCGGTAAATGACCGCCCAATTCGATAGCCCCCACGGCCGGGTGCAGCCCCAGCATGGTAATCAGCTCGTGGCGTTGCTCCAAATGCTCCGCCTCCAGCTCCATTTGCTCGCGGCGGGTATCATTCAGGCGCTGGGTAGCCACTTGGTAAGCCCCGAAATCCACTTCGCCCAGCTCATGCAGGCGGTTTATCTTTTCTTGCTCCGCCTGCATCACCTTAAGGCGGGTGCTCATGGTGTGCAGCTTGGCGTGGGTTACCATAATACGGTGGCGCAGGCATTCCAGCTCGGTTAGGTAGCGGCGCTCGGTGGCGCGCATCTCCCAGTAGTCGGCCTCCTTGTATTGCTCGGCAATTTTCTCCGCCAAGCGTGGCAGGCCGGTTACTGGCAGGGTAAGGCCGGGAGAAATGGCGTGATTGGTCACGTTTTCGCCGAAGACACGCTCCAGCTCCATATCAATGGCGGGGTCCTCCCACAGCCCGGCGAACTCTGCCACCGAGGTGCTTTTTGCGTATTGTAAACGGGCTTGGTTAAGCTCGCGGTTCAGCAAGAGCCCGATGCGGAGCATTTCATCGCGGGAGATGTGTTTATCGGCAGAGCAGAGTGTGGTGGAAACCGTTAACCATTCTGCTGTGTCGCGCGTTAAGTCTGCCGGAGATTCCGTATAGGAAACGCAGCTGCTGAGCCACGCGGCGGTTAAGGCGGTCATGTATAAAGTGGGTCTCATCATCGTGAGTTTTGAGTGTGTTTGAAAGTAAAAGGCCTGTGTGCAAAAAAAGAAACGAAAGGAAGCTGACCCACAGGCGGAGAAGCATCCTTGGTTGTGTGTATAACAGAAAGTTTTAAATCAAAAGCGGTGCATTTATCGTTTCCGGTGGCTCCCATAATCGGCTGCGAGCCAAATCCAGCATGACCAAGCTGCGCAAATGTTGCATGCTGGCCATAAAGGTTGGTGCCAAGGGAAGGGGAGCGGCATCCCAATCCGGGGTGGGAAGCTGCACTTGGGCAGAGGTAGGCTGCATTTGGTTATCGATATGCTCGCAGCGGTGCTCGTCCTGCTCCTGCGGGGCGTGCTCAGTGTGGCCGTGCCCGTGTTCGCAGCTGCATTGGCCGGCATACACTACCTCGTGGTGGCAGCTGCACACACTAACGGCTCCGCCTGCCAGCACCACCGGTAGCACCAGCAATGCCGTCAGTATCTTGAACCATGTGCTTATTACTGCCATTTATCTGCCGCTATTGTACGTTTTTTGCTCCCTTTTGTCAAATTTTCTTCGCGCGTAGGCGGGTGCATCGTGCATAGTTTTGTGCCAAATAGCCTTTTTCCTGTCGCTTCCTTGCTCTTTTTGCTTGGGGAGTTACTCCTCCCAAAAGTGGGGGTTTTTCTATAAACTCCCACTTTTAACTTGACAGGAGCCTCTGGCTTGCTAGTATGGTAAGGTAGATTATAGGGATAGGTAGCACTATCTCGAGTCGCTTTTTACATCTTTATACTTACAAATCATGAAATTACATCTCCCGAAACTGCTTAGAAAGGCCGTTATTGCTTGCATGACGGTTGCAGCCGGCATAGGAACAACCGTTGCTACCGGTGCTGCTGTAGGTGGTGCAGTCGTCTGTGTCTTTGCGACATCTCAGGCCATGGCTGCAACTATTTCCGAGAATACAACCTGGGCGAATGATGATACGCACGCCGAGGAATCGAATACCATTAAAGGGGCTACCCTTACCATTACGGGAGGCACCACGGCTTCCCCGGGGAGCAGCTACGACTACGGTACTCTTACCGTTAAGGATAATGGTACCCTGATTTTGGAAACATGGGGTGCCGCTGCATCTGACTCCGGCAACTTGAGCATTGCTGCGGGCGCACGTCCGGCTATTGCATCCGATATTACTCTTAACAACTCCACGATTCAATTCAATGACGGCTCCTATCAGTTTGACGGTGAGCTTGAGATTAAGGGCGAGTCCACCCTGTTGAATATGTGGTCCAAGAGCCAGCTGTTTGACCATGTGGTGAGCGATGGCGATGCTGTGTTGAACCTCAAGGTTGTCTCTCACGGTTGGGCCGCTATTGTTGATTATGGTATTCTCAACGATGGTGAATTCTCCGGTACTGTTAAGTTTGATAACGCCTCGGATGCCACCACGAATTTGATTCTCGGAAGCGCTAATGCCTTGGGTAACGGCACCACGGTGGTGGATACCGGCAACCGCGGCGGGAGAAATGTTGTTGCTCTTAATACTTCTGTAGTGAATCTGAAGGCCTTGACCGGTAATGGTACGGTGGCCATTTGTAACCGTACCGGACATGCTGACCTTTCAGCTGCAACACTGAATCTTACCAATGCCTCCGGCACCTTCAGCGGCACCATTGATTCCAAGGTAACAATGAATGTTGCCGGTGGTTCTCTTACACTGGGTGCCTGCACAGTGAATGGTGCGTTGGTAACGGATGGCGGTACCGTAACCCTGGCCGGTACCATGACCAACAATGGCTCTGTAACCTTGACCGGTGTGGTGAACTTGGATTCTTCTATGGCCACCGCAGCCGATTCTTCCGTCAACGGCTTTAGCGCTACATTCTATAAGCTTTATGCAGATGCTTCCACCGGTTCTTTTGATATTTCCGGCGTAACCGGCTGGACTGTGGACGGCAAAGCTGCTAACGGCACTTTTGCCAATGGTGTGTATACAGCAACAGGCGGTTCTGTGAACATTTACACCATTGCCGAGGCCGGTACGAGCGTAACAGCCTCTACGGTAGAGGGCGAAACCGGTTATATGATGACCGGTGCCGGTGCTACCTTGGTGCTGGATGATGTGACCGCTATTTCCAAGCTTACCAACGGTGTAGAAGTAGCCGTTGGTGCAGGCAACCGCGGCAAGGTTGTGCTTGATAAGAAGATTGAGGCCAATGCTACGGATATTACCCTTACCTCCGGTATTTTGGATGTAGGTGTACAGGGCGGTGCTGTGTTGAATCTGACTCAGAGCACGGGCTCTCCCCACATTAATGGCGATATTTATATTGGTGCCGGCGGTACGGTGAACGCTACTGTAACAGACGCCCTCGGTTATAACGATGGTGCTACGGATAATATTTACATGGCCGGTGAGTCCGGTAAGTTGGCAACCTTGAATGCCGCCAAGCGTCTTACACTTACCACCAATCTTGTGATGGGTGGTTATGCTCAGGTTTTGGATATCTCTGCCGCTGAAGATACCGACCCCGCTGCATTTGATATGCACAAGGGTTCTATCACGGCTACAGGTACCAACAACGTTATCGATATTCGCCTGCGCGATCGCGACGCCCTTACCATCGATGTCACCAATGCCGGTGATACCTTGCTTGTGACCGGTCAGGTGATGGAGTCTGCCAGCGGTGGTAACGGCGCCTTTACCAAGACCGGTGCCGGTACGCTTACCTTTAGCAATGCGGCCTCCATGTTGCCCGGCCACTTGTCCTTGCAGGGCGGTACCACCGTATTTGCGAAGGATTTTGAAGTGCGCGGCGGCTTGACCTTGGCAGCCACGGCTCTTGCAACCGTTGAGGAGGGGGCTACCCTGACTGTTCGCGGTGGTACTATTACGCTTGCCGGTGCTAATAACTATGGAGAAGGTACACTTGCCTTTGCAGGCGATATTACGTTGGATGTATCTGCGTTTACAGACTTTGACCCCACCGTAGCCGGTGCCACACTTGCATTGGGTCAAATCGGTGGCTTGGATGTGTCCGGCGCTACTTCCTTGTCTCTTACCACAGCACTGAGCCCGGATTTGATGCCGGTTGTCATGCTTGATGGTTCCGGTAATCTGGTGCTTGCTATTGCCGGTCGCCAGCTCTCTTGGAACGTGGCTGAGGATAAGAGCTCCGCTAATTTGGTAAGCTCCAATTTGTCTGTCAAGGTTAACTACACGGAGGGGGCTTATATTGCAGAATACAACGGTGGTTCTGCTACCTCCGGCGCCGTTGCAGACGGCACGGGTATTGTGCAGCTGATGAAGAATGGTGAGATGCTGACGGACTCCGCTAGCATTACGCTGGAGAGCGGTACCTACGACCGTGTATACTTCATGCAGGTAGGCGGCGGTATGGTTGCCCAGTTCGGCAGCGAAACCGATCAGAAGAAGCTCACCCTGAACATTACGGGCGATGCTTCTGTTAATAAGTATATTGATGGCGGCCAGGGTTTGCTTGGTTGGAGTAACGGCAATGCCAACGCTGTTCTGTACACCGATATCGAGGTTAACGTCAACACCACCGGTACCGTTTCTGCCGTCATCATGACGGGTGAGGCCAATGCTCAGCACACCATCAAGGTATATGGTGACCTGACGGCTAACATCGAGGCCGGTACTATCATGCCTGCCGCCAGTGTATCTGAAAATAACTATCACTACGATACCAGCACCAATGCTTCCTTGGCTGCCGGTTCTAAGGGTGTGTATGTTGAGGGTAATGTGACCTACAACTTGGGTAAGGTAGGTAATGATGATGCTGCGCTGACCTTCCAAGGTAACGTAGTAGGCTCCATCTCTCAGATGAATGGCGGTGCCACGGGTTCCATGAAGGGCGATGTCACCATCAACCTCAACAGCGGTAGCTACCAGAGCGTCTATGGTGCCGGTGGCAAGGCTGCTGTGGACGGTAACGTGGTCATCAACTACAATGGCGGCTCCATTGCCGGTACTATTGCCGGTTCTGCCGGTGCATCCGTAAGCGGCACCAAGGTGCTCAACATCGGTGCCGCGCTTGAGGGTAACAAGGTGACGATGAACTCCTTTACCTCTGTCAATGTGCTCAGCGGTGCCAGCATTAACTACACAGGTGGCAATACACTTACCCTCTTAGGTACTGAGCTGAACGTGGCCGACGGTGGTTCTGTGGTATTTGCTGATGACTTTGTGCTCAGCAAGATTCTGGAGGATATCAACATGGATGCTGCCGGTGCGTTGGATGTAACCGGCGTAACGAGCCTGAGCATGCAGTTGGGTGACTACGAATGCCAGTCCAACGTCAATGAGGATGGGTCCCTTAATTACAGCTGGGAGTTGATGGATAGCTCCATCTTCACCGGTGTGGATTCTCTCTTGGCTTTGGATTCTGCTCTGCAGGTGAAGGACGGCAAGCTCGTCTATGCTATTTCCAACGTAGAGACCGATTGGGATGCCAATTGGGGCGGTGCCGCCTTGGTAAATCAGCCCGATGCCACTGCTATGCAGAATGTGGCCACTACGGATACCGTAGAAGGCAGTATTTCCTATAATCAGGATGGTTTGGTAGCTATTCGCTTGCAGGATAACGGCGCTACGCAGCTGGATATCGGTAACTGCGATGAGCCTAAGGGCATATTCGGTGGTGCTTATTATACCGGCGCAGAGGCCGGTACGGATGTTCGCGCAGACGTGTGGATTGATGCAGAGAGTGGCTATTACGGTGCCGTTGTCGGCGGTAGCATGGCCGGTAACTGGAGCAGTGGTGTTGCTCCTCTCTTCACCGGTGATACCCATATCCTTATTGACGATGATACTACCGATGAGGCCAAGTTGCACATTGGCGCCGTTGTCGGTGGTAACTTTGCCGATGGTGTCAACTCCACCAGCTTTACCGGCGATACCTATATCTCCGTATACAGCAATAGCGTAGATGGATCCATTATCGGTGGTAGCGCCAACTTCCACGGCAGAACATCCTACTTCACGGGTAACTCGAAGGTGTTTATCTATTCCTCCTTGTCCGATAGTGGTGTTGAATACCGCGGTGAAGGTGATATGGTTGCCGGTGGTTCTTCCATCATCAACGGTACTCATAACTTCAGTGGCTCTGCCAGCCTTACCATTGACCTCACGAATTACGAAGGTCAGTTGGATGGTAACGGCGAGGTTTACTACAACGAATTTGATAAGAAGGTTATCGGTGGTTTCCGCGGTGCTTATTATGCATCCGGCGGCCAGGCCGGTGGTAGAATTAATCAGACCAATGGCGGTGTAGACCTCACCATCATCGGTACCACGAAGTCCGGTCAGGTCATCACCTTCAATGATAATGTATACGGTGGTGGCTATGGCACCAACTCTGCTCATATTTCCACGGGCGATGTTAAGGTAGACATTACCGGTGGTAAGTACCAGGGCCTGGTCATGGGCGGTGTGTATATCTCCACAGGCAACGCAACAGCTGTTTCCGGTGATATTGATGTAACCGTTAAGAATGCTGAGGTCGTGGGCGATCTCTATGGTGGTCACCACATTCACGGCTCCGGTACTGCTTCTGCAACGTCCAATGCCGGCGATATTACTCTGACTGTAGACACCACAGAAGGTGGCTCTACCACGGTCGGCAAGATTATTGGCGGTGCTTACGTCTCCCGTAGTGCTGCGGATGCCAATGTTCTGACTCAGGGCAATATTGTTATTAACCTGAATGGCGGTACCGTTGGCGGCGATGTTTATGCTGAGGGTCACCTTGGTTCTCCGGACACCAAGGTTGCCGCTAAGATGACCACGGCCTCTACCACGGTTAACATTGAAAGTGATGTCACCCTGACTTCCGGTAAGATTATTTCCGGTGGTATTGAGGGTGATGCATCCTACGGTGCAAACTGGACGGTAACGGGCGACCGCACCTTGGGCTTCACTAGTGCTGCCACCTATAGCAACCTCGCCGGTGTTGTCTTCAATGACTTCAATGCCGTGAACGTCGTAGAGGGTGGTTCCGCTTCTGTTGGTGCTCTGGCTCTTCATGGTAGAGCATTGACCAAGACCGGTGCCGGTACCTTCTCTGTAACGGATAATATGCTTGAGGCTGATACAGTTACGGTGAATGGTGGTGTCTTGTCCTTGGCTTATGGTGTAAATGCTACTGATGGTCTTACGACTCACATCGCTGCTTCTTCTAAGCTGTCCGTGGGTAAGCCTCTGACCTTGGCTGCCTTGGATATCGATATGACCGGTGCAGTAGCCGGGGTATCTTACCTCGATGTAACCGGTGAGCTTAAGTCTAACGGTAAGGTAGCCGTCAACCTCACGGGTACTACGGATATTGCCGCCGGTGAGTACGTGCTCGTTGCCTCTACCACCACGGCTCTGACGGCTGCTGATATCAATGCCACGTGGGATTCCGAGGCTCCTGCCGGTATGGAGTACGTGGTGGATGTTGTCGGTGGCAACATCGTCTTCCGTGCTTCCTTCCTGAGCGATTGGGTATGGGAAGGCACCGAGGATGGCGAAGGCATGGTATGGACCGACTCTGCCGACGGCTGGCAGGCCGGAGGTGGTTCTCCCGCCGGTCAGGACCTCTACTTCACCTCTGTTGGCGCCGGTGAGGTTGCCGTAAGCGGTGTGGTAAGCCCCGCCAATGTGGATATTTCCGGTGGCGAATACACCTTCGTGGCCGATGCCGCAGGTGGTTCCATCGAACTCGGTGAGGGTGGCGTGCTCAACATCGGCGAAGCTGCAGATGTAACGCTGGCTCTCGACAACGAGAAGCTGGGCGGCACCACGCAGCTGGGCGGTACCTTGGTATTGCAGTCTGCCGGTGCACTGGGTGATACCGAGCTTGCCTTCAACGGCGGTACCTTGGTA
>CAJGCZ010000041.1 GCA_904501975.1 uncultured Akkermansia sp. | reverse complement strand
GCACATGGCATGTTAAGAGCCACGCTTTCTGTCGGCCCTCGTTGCCGTCGCGTTCGCTCCGGCGCCTCGGGGCTCCGATTTTCTTTTCCCCATACCGGGGGCTTGCGCCCCCGGCTATGTGTCTGTCGTCCTCCGGACTCTTGAATTCCGTTCGCTACGCTCACATTAATGCGCCCCACAAATTGCTATTTGTGGGACTATCAACTAAAAACTTTAACAGAGTTTTTACGTAAAGAAACCTTGACAGACACCGGGTAAATAAGGCAGAATGAAGCAGACAAGAAACACCCTCTCCTTGCTATGAGTTATTACTATTTAAGCCCTGAGAACAAACCTTGCGGACCTTTCAGCAAGGCAGAGTTATTATACATGCTGCGTCGCGGGGAACTCACCACTGCAACATTAGTGGCACGCGATGGTGGGGAGGCATGGAAGCATCTTGGCCATTTATGGAACGAACACCAAATGCGCGGGCTTTGCCCATTTTGCCATGAAACCGTTGAGGTACAAACAGATGCTTCCGGAAACAGCGCAACACCCAGAGAATGCCCACACTGCGGAGAGGTACTGCGCCCCGTATACCCGGAGTGCTGGGTTTCATGCACAGCGCACGCGCTCAGCCGCATGTTCTGTACTCGCGGACGAGCCTCGCGCCGTGAGTTTTGGCCTACCCTATTCCTGTACGCCCTACTCTTCCCTGTAATGTGCATTCTTACTGTGATTGGGTTAATGGGCGCGGAGGGAGAACCCGGATTTATAGCCAAACTTGTTATTGTTATAGGCGGGTGGTATGGCTACCTTGCGGCCATTTACAGCTTAACGATGCGCCGCATGCACGATGCCGGCTTTAAGGGAATCCTGACGCGATTCCTCTTTATTTACCTGAGAGTACTGCTGGCGGTACAATTTGTATGGATTTATTTCGGGCAGAACCCCATGTCCATCCTCAGTATTCTTCAAGAAGTAACCATTTTTATGGTCTTTTTTGCCTTTGTTCTGAGTATTATCAATTTATTTTTGTGCTCCATTGCCTCCGATAAAAAGCCGAACAGCTTCGGACCGACTGTGCACTAATATGTAACCTACCATGTTTTCTCCCATTTTCATTTTAGGGCCTACGGGCTGCGGTAAAAGCGCTATTGCCGTACAAGTGGCGCAGCGCTTGGGCAATGCAGAAATTGTGAGTGCCGATGCATACCAAGTTTACCGTGCCATGCCGATTTTAACGGCAGCTCCGGGTCTCGAGGAACAACAGGGGGTGGTGCACCACCTTATCGGCACCATGGATGTGAGCGAAAATAATGATGCCGCCACACACGCCAGGGCAGCGCAAACGTGCATACAAGACATTCAACAACGCGGGAATGTTCCCATTATCACCGGTGGCAGTGGACTGTATGTTAAGTTTATTTCGCACGGCATTTCTCCCGCCCCGCCCTCGGATGCTGCATTACGGGCAGAGCTCACCGCCCTGCCCTTAGAGGAATGCGTGCGCCGTTTTCAGGAAGCAGACCCGGAGGGCGCGGCCGCTACGGATTTGCACAATCCGCGCTATGTGGTGCGCAACTTAGAAATTGTTCTACTGGGAGGAAAGCCGCTTTCCTATTGGCGCAATAACTGGCAACCGGATGCTTGTGGCCCCGGCTTTACCCTGGTGCGTGATGTGGCTGAATTGGATGCTCGCATTGCTCGGCGTGCCACCACCATGCTGGAGCAAGGAGCCATTGACGAGGTGGCAGCCTTGCCCGCAGACCTTTCTCCCACGGCAGCCAAAACGCTGGGGTTAAGCCTGATTCAACAACATTTGAACGGAGAGCTTACTCGCCCCGAGCTGGAAGCCGCCCTTGCCCTTACCACACGCCAATACGCAAAACGCCAACGCACATGGCTGCGCCGAGAACCTTGGGCCACCCCGCTGGATGCAAACACGGATTGCGTGGAAGCCATCCTGAAACAAGGGCTGCGTTACCTCTAATTCCGCCGCGCCATGTTGAAATGATGAAAAACAAGCTCGGGTTTGACGGCCCGAGCTTGTTTTTCATTAAGGAAAGCGTTACTTCTTCAGATCCTCCATTTCCAGATAGCTGATGGAGCTATTGCGGGAGGGATCTTTGGGATCCTTGACCTCCAATTTCATTTGTTTGAAGAACCACGTACCGTCATCCAGTTTCTGCACGGATGTGATGGTAAAACGCTTACGCAGGTTGCCATCCTTACCGTAGCCATCGATTTGCCACGTGGTACCGTTTTCTTTGTCCACCCACATGCGTACCCAAGCAAACTGCCCAACGGAGGGCTTGGGGTTGGCAACCTCCACGATGTAGCAATCTCGGCCCTTGATGCGGGAGTTGGCAGCATCGTCCACAATCTTACCGCCCTTCCAGTACAGGAAGCGCAGAGACAAATCCTCGTAGCATACATCCGTGCCGGCAATGGGCGTGGCATAAGCAGAGGCAGCCATCACCTGCGCCTTGCCTTTTACCACACGAATCAAATCCACGTTCGTCTCTTTAATACGCACATCAAAACGATTCCACGCATTGTTCTGCTTATATTGGAACACGATGGTTTCTCCGCGAGCACTCAGACTAAACGGCACCTTATTGCGCCCCTTGCGGATGGAGCCCATAACATCTTTATTGCCCTGGCTAACCGTCATGTCACGCATGGCGCACAGCAGTTCATCTGCGCTCACAAGCTCTTCCTCCGCATAAGCAAACGAGCAGAGAAAAGCTGCACCAACGGTCAAAAGTTTTCTAAAATAATGAAGCATGCTTCCATTTTACACAAAATGAGAGCATAGTACAGTCTTTTTTATCGTATGGCACAATTTAAAACAGACTTGACTAAAATGATTCCCTTAGCTAGAATCAGCTTGAATGAGTGAGCCAACGCATAAACGATTGAAAGTTCTCCTTTGCTGCTATGCCTGTGACCCGGGATATGGCTCAGAGCCGGGCATGGGATGGAACTTTGCGTACAACATTGCTCAATTTCATGATGTGCATGTGCTTGTTGAAACAAAATTCAAAAAAAACTTGTTACAATATGCAACAGAAAATCCAGAACATGTACGCAACATAACGTTCCACTTCATTCAAAAGAAACGCAACAGAACCCTTCGCAAAATATGGCCGCCCAGTTACTACTGGTTCTACCGTGAATGGCACAAGAAGGCGTATCATTATGCTGTCGAGTTGGATAAAAAAGAAAACTTCGACTTGGTGCATCAAATTACTATCGCAAGCTTTCGCGTCCCTGGACTCCTATGGAAACTTAACAAACCATTTATATGGGGACCTGTTGGGGGGCTTAATCAAACAGACAGAAAACTTTTATCTGGCATGGGTGCATACGTTACAGTATTCTACACCATGAGAAACTTGATTAACTTATACCAAAAAAAATGGGGAGCAGCCGCCAGGATTGTAGCTAAAAAGGCTCACACCATTTTTGCATGCGATCCCTCGTCTAAACAAGAAATTGATAGTTATTGGGGAATAAATTCAATTGTACTGCGCGAGGTCAGTCTTCCTTCCATCGATAATTTCAAAAAGAGCCACCACTCACCTGATACCCCTTTAGACGTATGTTGGGCAGCTGTGCACGAACCAAGAAAAGCTCTTCCATTACTACTCAAAGCAAGAGCCTTATGTAAACGGAAAATCAGGCTTCACATATTCGGTGATGGACCGTGCTCCAAAAAATGGAAAGAGATGAGTTACAAGCTAGGCATCGATAGCGATTGTATTTTCTATGGAAAATTACCACGTGAGCAGGTTCTTCAGAAAATGTCTGTTTGCCATATATTTTGCATAACAAGCATATCGGAAGGAGGGACAACAACCACAGTTGCAGAAGCAATGGGGATGGGGCTACCTTTGTTAGCTCTTGATCATTGTGCATATGGTTCAGCCATAGATGAATCATGTGGAATAAAAATTAAAATTACAGATGCTAAACAAATTGTTAGCGATTTGGCCTCAAATCTGGATTTATTAGCAAAGGACGAGTTACTCCGCAATAAATTATCTGAGGGAGCAAAAAAAAGAAGCAGCATTTTTTCTTGGATTTTAAAAATGGAAACAATCAATAAGGCGTACTTGAATGCTGCTAAATCTGCAAATTGCCAGAACGAATGACACAATCATTTCAAAACATCCTAAATAATTCCTTAACAAATGGTTCAGGAATTTTACAAGAGGCAATAACACTTCTTCCATGCGCAGCAAAGGAAGCTACACATTTTGCATTGTGTCACGGCAACAAAATCAAATACCTAATCGAGCTTGATGGAGGTATACCATATTTGAGAAAGACTGTTGCTCCCTATAACACGAAACTAACCATATTGCTGTATGCTCTTCCCTTCATCCCCTGGAAAATTCTCAAAATAGCTAGGTTGGGTTTTTTCGCTAAAGTAAATCTTCAGCCCACTGTAGCAGAAGCAGTACCAGAATCACATAGATTCAACATTCTAGTCGGCACGTATGATGAAGCGCAAAAGATTGTCCTACAATGTTTTTCTAAAGAAATGAAGTCCTGCACCTACGTAAAAGTTGGAAATCAAGGCTCCGCAAAACAGATGGAAAGAGAAATCGACTTCCTAAGACATACCCCCCAATATAAAAGCTTCTCAATTCCTAAACAAACAAGCTCATTACTCTTGAGAGAAGGAGCATTATTTAACATATTGATTACAAAAGATTTCCAAGGCGAACGCATTGCACCTCTACTTTCAAAGGAGTTACTACGCATCACTAAAGAAATAGCAGGTGAACCTATCGAGATAGATGGTGAATTATACAGTTTCTCTCATGGCGACTTCACTCCATGGAATGTTCGCAGTAACGGTAATAACATTACTGTATTCGATTGGGAGCACTGTGGATTACGACCAGTCGGATATGATGCAGCCTATTTCATCATCATGGTAGAAATAGCCTTACATAACCGTTCTTTCGAAGAAGCTTTTAAAATTGCCCAAGCTCAAATAAATAAGTATGATAATGCTCTGCAACTTAATTATCATTTGATTCGTCTGGAATTTGCAAAAACAACTAAAACATTAAAATTTTAATACATGTCGCACAACATGATTGAGCCATTGCCCCAACTTCAACTGCTGAAAGCGTTTTTTTCATCCTTAAATGATTCGCAAATATCTTATGCCATTCTAAGAAATGCTACAGAAGTAGAAACTGGTGATGCTCACGATGTAGACATGACCATTGATTCCGCTTGTTTGATACACGCAGAAACAATATTACATGAAACTGCGCAAAAACTCGGCTGGAAAAAACATTTGCAAACAGGACAAGCTAAAGACGCATTCAATATCAAGTGTTACCATTATTACTTCATTGATGAAACATCTCGACAAATATTCATCGTTCATATAGATATCTTTCCCACCTTTACATGGAAAGGTTATATTCTTCTTGATAATCAATCATTACTGCAGAACACAAACGACAATTCTTATTATCGTTCTGTATCAAAGCCTACAGAAAGCGTTTGCAACCTATTCGTTCGTTTGCTCTTCAACGGATATATCAAAGACAAGTATAAAATCGGTATTCAACAAGTCTTTACAGAAACTCCCACAGAGGTCGAAACTCTGATGAGGAAGTTTTTACCAGATGCTCTTTCCTTCCAAATTCTTCAATTTGCCCAGCAAGGAAAGTGGACAAATATAGAAGAGATAAGACCTGAAATTATACGAGGGATTAAACGCACAGCAACACGAAAACGCTTATCATACGTCCGATACCTCATCAATAAAGCAATTCATCGTAAAGGGGCCATCATTGCCTTCATAGGCACCGACGGCAGTGGAAAAAGCACCATCATCAACGGAATACCACAAATCATAGGTAATACATTTTCGGGAGACACGATAGATTATTACCACTGGCGCCCCGGAATCATCAAACCGGAAAAAAAACTTACGCCAGAAGGCAACGTTATCTCGAATGTGCAGCCACACACTTCCAAGCCCTACGGCAAACTCCTATCGTTGATCAAAATGGGAGTGTACATACTTGATTATTCTCTGGGGTATTGGTTAAACGTGAGATGGAAAGCAGCTAAAGGACATTTAGTCGTCTTCGATCGTTACTATTACGACTTTTATATAGACCAAATTCGTTATAGATTAAACCTCGATAACAAATTAATTCGATTCTTCCAATTTTTTATTCCATCGCCTGATACAACTTTTGTATTACTTGGTGATGCTCAAAAGATATATGAGCGCAAAAAAGAGCTACCGCCTGATGAAATTGAAAGGCAATTAAGAACCCTAAAAAATTATCAGGATAAATTCTCTAATCCGGTCGAGATAAATGTTTCTGCTTCCATTCCTAATGTACTATACAATGTTTCTAAAAACATACTGATAACACAGGCAAAGCGAAACAATTAAAATAGCCAACACTGAACTCTGCACGCTAAGAAGAGGAACAAACCAAGCCCTCCCTAGATGTGTTAGGCAGCAAATCTCGCCTATCCCCCTCACACAGTGCAATTAATCTCTATCGATTTTAACATCGAGAATCTCAGCTCAAGTATTCATATCATGGGTTAATCCCCTTGTGAACGCATTTTCCATCTATGCGTTGGATGATGTATTGTGCATGTCACACGTTCTGTTGAGTCCGCTACATAAATTGAGAACACCTTTGGAGCACTATAAAAAAGATCCATAAGCACGCCTAAAATTCCCGTTCCTTTCACAAACAAGGGACGGAGTTTTCTGAGCACAAGAGGAAGTTGTTTATAAATACGCTGTCTTTCAAAAACTGTAATATCTGACCACGAAACATTGGTCCCAGTCACAACAAAGGCACTACCAAAGAGATTAGGCATACGCAAAATTCTAGGATTAGTAGCAAGTATATCCCTAAAAAAAATCAAGTCAGCCATCGATTTATATGAACAGTCAAAAGTAATATTATGCTTTCTGAATGAGGAGGCTCGATGAAAACAATCATTCGTAATTATTTGAGTAATAACTCTACTTACTGTTCTGTTAGGAAACTGCGGACGTCGATGGCAAATATAACGATTATCTTTATCCAAAATGAAATGAGATGTCAGCAGCATATCTACTTCTGTAGATTTACCCATCACATCAGAAACAGTTGATAAAACGTCCGGCAAGTACTGCTCATCCGCATTTAGATGAGCAGTAATGTCTGCATCTGCAGGCATTTTTTTCCACCCTATATTGATAGCATCATATAGGCCTTTATCAGGAGCACTCTCGAAGGAAAGCTGGTAACCTTCTGTATTAGCATGTTCATTTTGCCACTTTTGAAGCCATTCTACGGTTCCATCTATGGATGCGCCATCCTGGATATGATGGTGAACCTGAACACCTTCACAGACTTGATCTGCAACGGAGCGAACACAGCCCTGCAGCCATTGCAAAGCATTATAGGAAGGAGTAACGATATAGAATTTCATAAGCGGCTCGGGGGTATTATAGCAGCAAAGTCGCCGGAATCAAGGAAAAGAAGGGCTGGGCCCGTATATTTACGAGGTTCAGGGGCAGAAAGAAGCGAGTTGCTACTTACGTTGCTTGCGTTTTTCTATAAAGCATAGCAAGAGATGCAACAGACAAATGGGAACGTAAAGATAGAAGAAAATCGGAAGAGCCGTCCACCCTACGAGCATCACATAGGCCAAACGTGTCAGGTCCGGAGCACCGGAAATACTTGGATCCCAACTGAAGATACAAATAACCAACGACAAAAGCACCGCACATACCAACCCCAAGAGTTGCAGCATACTGCCACGCACAGTGCGCACCGGTATGAGCAGAGGGCCAAATACCAGAAGCATCAACGGGCAAGCTAACTCAAGGTCGCGCCCAAGAACGGTCCAGTTAGGGTAATACACCGCATAAAAACGCCCCAAAATGCAGCCTAGTGTTATGAGAGACAACGCAGCCAAAAACCACCGAACAAAACGGCGGCGGGGCACGACACAGGCGGGTAAGGTGCTGTTCTCCATATCCTTCAGACTAGCAAAATACGGCTGCCTTTTCAAGCAATATTTATACCATAGAAAATCCCCCGGAACGCAGAAGCGAACCGGGGGATTGCAAAGGATGGATGAGATGCTATCAGGAGAAGACACCGAAAGCCTCGGAAGCGCAAGCGATCATGTAATCGCGGTTGAGCTTGGCAATGTTGTCTACGCTGATACCCTTCGGGCATGCGGCCTCGCACTCGTAAAGGTTGGTGCAGTTGCCGAAGCCGAGGGCGTCCATCTGGCGCACCATGGCAAGAACGCGCTTGTTCTTTTCCGGGTGGCCCTGGGGCATCAGATTCAGGTGAGCGGCCTTAGCAGAGGTGAAGAGCATAGCAGCGCTGTTCTTGCAGCTGGCTACACAAGCACCACAGCCGATGCAGGCAGCGGCGTCGAAAGCGGCGTCAGCTGTCTTCTTGCGGATGGGGGTGTTGTTAGCATTCGGAGCAGCACCGGTGCGCACGTCCACGAAACCGCCGGCGGCGATGATGGAGTCCAAAGCGGTGCGGTCTACCACCAAGTCACGCAGCAGCGGGAAAGCAGCAGCGCGGAAGGGCTCAATCCAAATGGTGTCGCCGTCCTTGAACTGGCGCATGTGCAGCTGGCAGGTAGTTACCTTCTTGCCGCCATGGGGTACACCATTGATGGTGAGGGAGCACATACCGCAAATGCCTTCGCGGCAGTCGTGGTCGAAGTGAATGGGCTCTTTGCCCTCGTGGACAAGCTCTTCGTTAACGATGTCGAGCATCTCAAGGAAGGAAGCTTCATCCGGGATGTTCTTAGCCTTGTAGGTTTCGATGCGGCCGGGGGCATCGGGGGATGCTTGGCGCCAAACCTTGAGCGTAAGATTGAGATTTGCCATAATAGTATTTGAAATTTAGAGGTTGTAACGTATCGTTTACTTGTAGGAACGGATGGCCAGATGTACGGTCTCGAAGGTAAGGGGCTCTTTGTGAAGAACCGGCAGCTCACCCGGGCCCTTGTACTCCCAGCAGGCAACGTAGGCAAAGTTAGCGTCGTCGCGCTTAGCCTCACCGTCGGCCAGCTGGTGCTCAAGACGGAAGTGTGCACCGCAAGATTCCTCACGGTTCAGAGCATCGTAGCAAAGCACCTCAGCGAAGTCGAGGTAAGCAGCTACGCGCCAAGCCTTCTCAAGCTCTTGGTTCATACCCTCCGTGCTACCCACAACGCGCACATTGGTCCAGAACTCCTCGCGAATGGCGGGGATTCGCTCAATGGCGTGCATGAGGGACTCCTTGGTACGGCCCATGCCTACGTCCTCCCATACGAGCTTACCAAGTTCGCGGTGAATCTCGTCGGGGGTCTTCGTGCCCTTCACGTCCATCATCTTCTGGATGCGAGCCTTCACAGCCTCTTCTGCCTCAAGGAACTCGGGAGCAGCCGTGGTGACGCTACCGGGCTTCTGTGTGGTGAGGTAGGTGGGCAGAGTGGCGGGAATGACGAAGTAACCGTCGGAAAGGCCCTGCATAAGAGCAGAAGCGCCGAGGCGGTTAGCGCCGTGGTCAGAGAAGTTAGCCTCACCAAGCACGTGCAGACCGGGGATGGAGGACATCAGGTTGTAGTCCACCCAAAGGCCACCCATGGTGTAGTGAGAGGCGGGATAAATCATCATCGGCTGCTCGTGGGGATCCACGTCCGTGATTTCCTCGTACATTTCGAAGAGGTTGCCGTACTGGCCGTCAATCCACTCCTTGCCCATGCGGTTGATGGCATCCTTGAAGTCAAGGAACACGCCACGGCCGGTGTTAGCAACACCGCGCTCATCGTCGCAGGCTTCCTTAGCAGCACGAGAGGAGATATCGCGCGGGGCCAAGTTACCGAAGGAGGGATACTTGCGCTCCAAGTAGTAGTCGCGATCATTCTCAGCCACATCGGAGGGCTTCATCTCGCCACGGCGAATCTTGGCAGCCACCTCGCGGCTCTTGGGCACCCAAATACGGCCGTCGTTACGCAGAGACTCAGACATCAGCGTGAGCTTGCTCTGGTAATCGCCCTTAACGGGAATGCAAGTGGGGTGAATCTGTGTGAAGCAGGGGTTGGCAAAGTAGGCACCCTTCTTCCAGCAAGCGCAGGCAGCACCTACGTTGCAGCCCATGGCGTTAGTGGAAAGGAAGAATACGCGGCCGTAACCACCGGTAGCAAGCAGCACGGTATCACCGGCATAGCTCTTAATCTCACCGGTAACCATATCGCGCACAACGATACCCTTGGCATGACCATCTACAACAACGAGGTCAAGCATTTCGGTGCGGGGGAACATCTCGATGTGGCCCTTGCCGATTTCCTTCTCCATAGCCTGGTAGCAACCAAGCAAGAGCTGCTGACCGGTCTGGCCGCGGCTGTAGAAGGTACGCTTAAGCTGAGAACCACCGAAGGAGCGGTTGTCGAGCAAACCACCGTATTCACGGCCGAAGGGAACACCCTGAGCAACGCACTGGTTAATGATGTTGCAGGAAACCTCAGCAAGGCGGTATACGTTGGCCTCACGAGCGCGGAAGTCGCCACCCTTTACGGTATCGTAGAACAAGCGGTATACGGAGTCACCGTCGTTCTGGTAGTTGTGAGCAGCGTTTACACCACCCTGAGCAGCAATGGAGTGAGCGCGGCGGGGGCTATCCTGGTAGCAGAAGCACTTTACATTGTAACCGAGCTCAGCCAGCGTAGCAGCGGCAGAACCACCGGCAAGACCCGTACCTACGATAAGGACGGTGTACTTACGACGGTTGTTGGGGTTAATGAGCTTGGCCTCGCGCTTATACTTGGTCCACTTCTCAGCAATGGGGCCATCCGGAATGCAGGAATCCGGCATGTAATCGCTTACGGGAAACTTAATATCGTTCATATTAGGAGATAGAGTAAAGGATTATTTGAGGATACCCAGCATCACACACACGGGGATGGCGATGAAACCACCGCAAACAACAAGACCGAACAGAACGGCCACAATGTTGTAAAGCGGGCGTACCTTACGAGTGGCAAGACCAAAGGTCTGCAGAACAGACTGAAGGCCGTGGCGCACGTGCATGAAAAGGCAGCAAATGGCTACAATGTAGAAGATGGAGCACAGAGGATCCTGGAAAGCGGCAATGATGTGGTTGTAGCAATCGTGCGGATCACCATTGAATGTAAGCTGCCAGAGGTGGAATACGGCAAAGCAGAGAATCATGATACCGGTAATCACCATAGTACGAGAGGAGAGCGTAGCCTTAAGGGTGTTCTCCTTGCGGTAATGGGTACGGGCATTGTAGTTCTCATACTTGAGCACCAGTGTAAGCACAATGTGAACAAGAGCCACGGCCAGCAAGCCCAGACGAATGGACCAGAGAAGCCAGGCGGGCATTGAGTGCAAACCTGTTGCGTAGTAGTTAATCCAGGAGGTACCACCCTCTGCAACATCACCACCGAAGATGGTCATGTTACCGGCAAGGTGCCCCACCAGGAAGAGGAGGAGACACGAACCTGTCAAGGCCACAATGATTTTGCGACCAATGGAGGACGTGACGAATTTGCATGCTGTCGTGATAATGTCGTTCATAAGTGCAATAACGTCTTTGCGACAACTACTCTACCCCATTCTGCCCGAAAAAGCAAGCACCAATCCTCATTATACGGGGAATTTTTCTTCACTGCCAAAGAAAAAGAAGAGCAAAAACAGCCAGCAAAACAGCAAAAACAGCGTCAATCACAACCGCGTATCGGCGGTACAGCCCCTGCACCGGAGCCCACTGCAACAAAGCGCTCCACAGCGCCCAGCCCAACCAACCACTCAGCGTAAGCGCCACTACCAGCGCAGGTGCATACCAAGCGCAATGCGCATGCGCCTGCAAGGCCCCGGCGCTCAGCGTAAGAATAAACAACATACATTTCGGGTTCAGTATATTGCACAAAAACCCGCGGCACAACAACACATGGCAAGAGCACACCTCGCCCCTGCTCTGCAAATCCGCATCAGCACCAAAACCCTCTTTCGGAAAAATCTTCCACGCCAAGTACAGCAACCAAGCAGCAGCTGCCCACAGCATGTAACGGCTCCACGGTTGCTGCATCACCCAAGCCCCGGCTGAGCACGCCACCGCGGCCTGAATCAAAAAGCCCAGCGAGATACCGCTCCCCACCGCTACACCGGCACGCCATCCCTGTGCCAGCGCCACCCGAAACACAAAGAACACATCCGGCCCCGGGCTCAACTGAGAAAACACCATCAAGCCACTCACCGTCAAAATACTGAGAACCGCCTCCGTCATCACTCGGCAGCAGACTCAAAAGACGGCAATGGCAACACGGCATTGCCCTCCAACCCATACTTACGCTGGCGAATGGAGGGAGCCAGCTGGGTAGATGTTTCGTAAACACAGCGGAACATCTCCAACTTTGCATCAATATTATCTGCATGGTGCAGCACTAAGGCCTCCGGCGTTTTTGGCACCACGGGCGAGCCGTACTCCAGCACACCATGGTGAGAGGCAATCAGGTGCAGCAAATGCATGCGCACCTGTTCACTGGCAGGCACCAGGCCTTTCCAAGCAGCGCGCTGCTCCGCCGTGCAAATTCCCTGCCAAAGCTTGTTAACCACCTCAATACTTACAGAAATATGCCCCAGCAGCTCACCCATCTCCGAGTATTCCACCCCAAATCCCTGCTCCGCGCAACCGGTTTCCCACATCTTACCACAGTCGTGGAAAAGCGCCCCCGCCAATACCAAATCGCGGTTAATATGCGGGTAAGCACCGCAAATAGCATCCGCCGCGCGCATCACCCCGGCCGTGTGCTCCACTAAACCGCCACGGCGGGCATGGTGCATATTGCGCGCAGCCGCAGCACGGCGAAAACGCGCCTCGTGTTGCTCTGTCAGCGCACGACAAAGGGCAGCCAAACGCGGATCTTTCATACTGCCAATGAATTGCAGAATCTGCTCCCACGCCTCCGTTTGCACAGCGCGCAGCTCTGCTCCGCCGGTCAGCAACTCCTCCTCTTCGGCAGCAGAAAGCGGGCGGTAATCTATCTCCGTAGCCTCCAAGCCGTACTGAGTGCTCGTCCAATTAGCCGTAACGGCCACAGATGCGCCTTCTTGCATGGCGCTGCAGGCCGGGTACCAACGTGCATTATCCCACACCTTAATAGCCATCGTATCCGCCGCATCAGCAAAAGACAGCTCCAAGTAAGGCTTACCCGTCTTGGTGGTCTTGGTCAACTTTTGAGTCAACTGCACAAAAACAGAGCCCTGCGTAGCGCCCTCGGCGGCCAGATTTTTCAGCTGTATAATGGAATCGTAATGCACGCTTGCATTGTACCCCGCACAGCTCACAGTGTCAACCCCTCATGCAATATTTTTTGTAGGAGCAACATACAACAATTTCCTTGCATAGCCATTCAAAATATGTTACACCAACGGCAGCAAACCACACTGAGCCTCATGAACAAGAAAAACAAAACACCCTATCTTGCTTCTGCCGTTATTATCCTGATTGTCGCTATATTGGGCGCCTTTATCGCAGAGATTTATGCACAGAACAAGAAAATCGCACGGCTGGAGCAATATCGCGAGTTCTATAGCTCAGCACTCATGACGAATGTGCATGACTATCTGCAAGGCTTGCAGGAAAAATACGATGCCGTCCTTTGCGACTCAGAAATCGAGTTGACCGAGCAGGCGGAGCACACCTTCAGCATCACAAACACCTATGCCTTCAAAACAGATGAAGCCATGTCAAACATGCTGCACGCAAGCGAGCAAATTAAGCGCGACCTGATGAGCTTCGGCATTGTCCTGAACAATCATCGCGATGACTGGAGCTTTGCCATGGGGGCAGATCAGAAGAAAGATTACCCCTTACCCACCTGCACCATTCGCGTGGCCTACAACGGCATTAAGGAGGGCGACCTCCTGAATTCATACCCGGATGTCTACTTCAAAACTCTCGGCGTTCTGGAGAAACTCAACGAGTTCACCGCACTCCTGAATAGCGCCGAAGCCGTTAAGCAACACGCCGAAGCTTACCGTAGCGTCCTAGCTGTTTTTATACGCCATTACGAAGAGCTGGAGAAAGAGCACAGACGCTTTGAGCAATCCCCGCTGAAAGAGTACCCGCAGTTTCTTTACAGCTTCAGCAACGAACACGAGGCGTTGCTCCGAAGCGTAGCTGAAAGGATGGATAACTTGCGGCACATCCATTACTACGATGTTCCCCTGTGGAGCAACGGTGAGGATGTAGCAGCCCGCGTAGAAAACATCTTAGCGAATTGGCCGAATCCCATGCACCCAACAGATAAGGATTAACGGCACTTCCCCGAAGCCGGCATCGTTTACTCATGCGTCGCAGTTTCCACGGCAGGAGCCTGTACAGACTCCGTAGCATGATATTGCAGGAACGGCGAAACAACAGGGTAAACCACAAGCCCGCCAACAAACCCCACAGAGTTGACGACCAGCATACTGGGAATATCAATAGCCAAAAGTGACACCGCCGCCAACGGATAAGTCACCCACGCTTCTGCTCCGTGCTTATACGGCAAAGTAATCCGTAGGTAATGGCCGTAATCCGAATATCGGCACCCCCATTGTTTTTCATCTCGAGAAGAATACGCGAACATTGTTTTCGGGCAGGAACGTAACGGCTGACACAGTTGAGCCTGCGCCGCATCCCACTCCTCAGCCTTAATCAGAAGAGGAGAATCCTTTGGCGGCTCAGAGACGGTTTTACCTAGGCAGCGTTTCACCAAATCCGGAGTCAGCATAACATAGACGGTTTGCTCCTCCATTTCCTTGTTATAGGAAAAAGGCGCATAAACCTCACTCCCCGGAGTGGCCACGACACCGCCTATAACTGGCTTATCTTTTCTGGCCGCGTAACGAAACGTGCAGGATACATAATAAGCCTCACCCAGGCGAAAAAATTGAACTTCCCGCTCTGAGTAGGGCGAATAAATACAACTTTCAGCAATAGCGACAGAAGTCATCACCACGCAGGAAGGGAGCAAAGCCGCAACCATTGCCGTCATTATCAAAAGCCATTTCATGAGAAAAGACTAACATCCGTACAGAGCCATTTCAAGAAAAAACAAATATTAACAACACTCTATGCTTGCAGTGAGGCCCTACAACTGGTAGTATAGATGGGTATTCTCATGCATCTCTCACGCACACATCACACCTTCCGCACTCTTTGTCTGCTGGCTCTATTAGGCAGTGCCACCGTTTGCCATGCCGTACCGGATGATAAAACCCTCATCAAACTGGCCGATGCAGGCAGCACCAAGCTTCTTGCTTTGGAGCGCGAGCACAGCGAAGTAAAAAATGACGCCGAACAGCGCGAGTACGCGCGGGAGCTACAAAAAGACATCAACGAAGAAAAGCGCCGATGCAACGAGTATAAAAGCGCCATACGCGCCCTAGCCCCCAAGGTAAAAAAGAGCAGCAAGATTGACCTCCGCGACGACAAAGGGCGCACTCTGCTCATGCTGGCAGCAGCCTTGGGCAACAACAATGTTACAGAGATGGTGCTGAGAGAGAACCCGGATTTATCCCTTTTCGACAAGAGCAACAAAATTGCCATGGACTACGAGCAGGCATCCGGCGGCACTGCCTTGGCGGAACACCTCAAGCCGCTTTGGGAGCAGGCTGTTGCCTCCAACAACATCGAAATCATCCGCAAAATGCTCGATAGCGGCGCTTCTGCAGACTGGCAGGTCAACGGTCAACCGCCTTTGGCCTTGGCCATTGAGAGCGGGCAAAATGCCATTGTCGATTTATTGCTGCTGCACGGTGCGCAGGCCGGCAACCGCCTGAGCGATGGATGCTCGTTGGTTGAACTAGCCGTGAGGAACAACAACTCCAATGCGCTGGATGGCCTGCTTGGCCAGCTCAAAGAAACAAACATCATCCTTTCAGACGGCGCCCCGCTCTTCCGCCATTTGCTGCATGAAGAAGCAGCCGATTGCCTTGTGGTATGGTACAACCACGCCAATACACTCAGCAAGGCAGAAACGGAAGACGGAACCTCCTACTTCTGCTTAGCTATGCGCATGGCCGACACCACCGGTGCCATTGCCCTGGCCAACAGCCAAATTAAGTTAATTAAAACAGAAGATAAGGAAGGCAACCTCCCCCTGCACGAGGCCGCCCGCTGCGGCGATACAGAACTGTACAAAGAGCTGGTGCACTTGGGGGCAGACCCCGCCCAGAAAAACTCCCGAGGCGAAACCGTGCTCATGCACGCGGCCTTGAGCAGCTCACCGGAGCTCTTGGCAGAGGTACTCAAGGGGCTCACCCCTGAGCAAATTAACGCCACCGATAACGACGGCTACAGCGCCTTCCATTATGCCAAATTGGCAAAAGACAAAGCCACCGGAGACACCCTTCGCAATGCCGGTCTGCAACCTCAACAGAAAGACTGACGCACATGGCCATTCACGTACGCCCCACGAATCTTGTACAACGCAAAGTTGCCACCCTCATACGGCGCATGCTCAGCATCGCCTTGGGCATGGCCCTTCTCAGCATTATCATCAGCGCGCTTATTCTCTACATCAGCAAGATTTATTCTGAGAAACCCAGCTCCAGCTCCTTTGTCACCTACACACCCCCGGTTAAACAGCAGGATAAAACCAACAAGCGACCGGTAAAAGAGGATAACGCTGTATCAGAGCCCTCTTCCGCCTCTGCTCAACCGGCACCGATTATTCTGGCAGAAAACTCTGCCTTTACCATGGATTTCCCGTCAGATGTCGATAATATGGCAGACGGTGTTGCCGCAGACGACGCCATGGGCTTCGGGTTCGGCGCCTTTGGCGACGGGCTGGGAGACGGCGAAGGCTTCGGTGATGGCGAGGGCAGCGGCGGCGGAGACGGTGGCGGCAAGGGCGCCGGCTACAACGACGATATCCAAGTAGTGCTGCTGCTGGATGCCTCGGGCAGTATGCAAGAGTTGTTCAAAGCCGCCTCCGACTCCATGGAGCAGGTGCTCACCGCTCTCTCCAATGCCAGACTCAACGGCAAAAAGACGAAAGTCAACGTCGGCATCGTTATTTACGGCCAGGCAGATAAGAACGGTGCCCCCATCAAGCTTAGCCCCTTTACCACCCAAGTGCGCAAAATGCGCCACCGCTTGGAGGAAGTGGCCTGCGATGGCGCCAGAGAAGAATGCGGCGCAGCCATTTCCTTTGCTGTCAACAACTTCCCGTGGAACCGCCGCGACCGCGACGACATGCTGAAGGTTATCTTCATTGCCGGTAACGAATCCTTTGCACAAGGCAACATCGATTACCACAGCGCTATTGCCGAGGCTACCGCCCAGCACATCATCGTGAACACCATTCACTGCGGCGAGCCGGATACCGAGTGGGAGGAAGCTGCCACCCTCGGCAACGGCATCGGCCTTACGCTGGATATGGATCACGCTTCTGCCAAAGAAGTATCGCCGGAAGATTTATACCGCACCCTTAAAGGGCTGCACGACTGCAAGCCCCTGCCCATCGGTGCCCCTGCGGTGCAGCGCCGCCACATCGATATGCTGAACAACGCCCCCGCCCCGCCTGAGCGAGATATGGCAAAAATGCAAAAGTGGCTTATGGAGAACAAGCGCCGCATTCTGTTGGGTTACGATTGGGATGCCATCGAAATCTACCGCTGTACGCCTCGGAACGAGTTTTCTATTTCCTTGCTGGGTGGCGAGGGCAACCTGCCCGTCAGCCTGCGCGGCCAGAGCGAAGAAGAAATTATGGGATTCCTCAGCGGAGAAGCAAATCGTCGCACCCGCCTGTTAGAGCTGTACAAACAGCAAAAGGCCTCCGGTAACCTTGGCGACAAGATTCTCAACGTGCTGCAGGAACAGGCACAGGAAAAAGGAATTAGCATTGATTACTGATACCATGCTTTCTCTCTACATCATTACCAGTGATAATACCGGCGCGGTTTTCAATTTGGAGCCCACCCCGGGCACTACCTACCGCATCGGCCGCTCCAGGGATTGCGAAATTGCTATGCCTGAGGAAATTCACCTCTCGCGCATACACTGCATTCTCACCGTTGGCGATGGCTATGCCCTGCTGACGGACAATAACTCCAGCAACGGCATTTTTGAAGACGATGTACGCAAACCGGAAATTCTGATGATGCCCGGCAAGCAGTACCGCGCAGGCAACTGCAAAATCACCTTGGAATACACGCCGGACGAGGCCCCGGCAGAATACACGGAAACGCCGGAATACACCGCCACCCCGGTAGAGGAACCCGTGGTATATGACGCCCCGGCTGCCGAGGAGTATACCTACAATGAACCGGCGCCGACCGTTGAGGAAGCTACTGCAGAACCACAAGAAGCCCCTGCTGTAGAAACGGAAGTATATATAGAGGAGGTCGCAGAACCGCAACCGGAGGTAGAGGAATACGCGGAAGCCCCCGAAGAGCCGGAAACGACAGCACCGGAATACACGGAAGCAGCAGACGAGCCTCCCGCCCCGGTGGAGCCCGCTGTTTACACCACGGTGGAAGAGCCCACGCGCAAAACCTTTGTACCGCCCGTTATCCCTCGGCGTAAATTTGTGGCACCTCCGCCACGCAAAGCCTTGGTTAAGCGTGCTGCACCGCGCCCGTTCTACACAGCTGCCGGCACCCTGAGCACAGAGACCACATTAGCTGCCCCCAAGCAGCTGAAACGACGAGCCGGTGCTCATGGCGAAAAAGTGCACCGCGAGCCCTCGCAATCCGCCGAAGCTTGGGGACTGCCGAATGATTTTGAGCTGAGCCTGCGACTCCTCAACACCACCCCCACGCTGGAAGAGGGCGATTTGCTGCGCTTTGCCATCCGTGCTAATACGGATTGCTACGTATACCTCATTCAATACGATAGCGAAAACAACGCCATGATGCTGGTTCCCGGCGTAGGCGGTGCCTCCAATGCCGTACAGGCCTATACAGAGCTGCAATTCCCGCCCTCCGGCAAGGACAGCAAGTACGAGCTTTATGTGGAGCAGCCCTATGGCCGCGATACTATCATTGCCGTGGCCTGCACTCACCCCGGGCATTTCGCCGCCATGTGGAAGGAAGCCAAGAAACAGGCAGACTCCTTCTCTCGCCCTGGTGAAATTGAGCAAACTGCCATCGAGTTCTGCAAGGAAGAAGAAACGAGCGAGGTGCGCTGGTCTTCCGCCATCCTCTTCGTCCATACCGGTGCTTAATATCGTAGGGTGGGACTTCAGTCCCACCTTTTTGGTGGTATGGTTTGATAATAAATGTTGGACTAAAGTCCAACACTCCGATAGTATTTCCCACCACAACTACCAATTTGTGGGGCGCATTGATGTGAGCGTAGCGAACGGAATTTGAGAGCCCCGGAGAGGGCGACATATGGTAGCCCGGTGGTGGAGCTGCGCAGCAGCGAAACCCCGGGAAAGATGAAAAAATATTTTGGAACCCCGCCAGGGGTGGCATAATGCGTGGCTTCAATATTTATGCTATTTATTGATAAAACACGGATAATGAAAGTTCTACAATATAATGCAACCCTTTATGCCACCCCTCCGGGGTTCCAATTAATTGGCGTCTAACCCGGGGTTTCACCGCTGACGCGGCTCCACCACCGGGCTATTTTATAGCGCCCCTCCGGGGCTCACAAATTCGGCTCGCTGCGCTCGCGGTATTTGGGAGGAGGAACGGCTTACGCCGTGGTGAAGAATGCCCGTTGGGCATGGTGAAGAATCTGCCTGCGGCAGATGGTGAAGAACAGCTGGCGCTGTAGTGAAGAACGCACCTACG
>CAJGCZ010000040.1 GCA_904501975.1 uncultured Akkermansia sp. | reverse complement strand
TGAAGAATCTGCCTGCGGCAGATGGTGAAGAACAGCTTGCGCTGTGGTGAAGAACGCACCTGCGGTGCGTCGTACGGGGGGAGGAGGAACAGCTACCGCCGTGGTGAAGAATGCCCGTTGGGCATGGTGAAGAATCTGCCTGCGGCAGATGGTGAAGAACAGCTTGCGCTGTAGTGAAGAACGCACCTGCGGTGCGGCGTACGGAGAGGGAGGAGGAACGGCTGCCGCCGTGGTGAAGAATGCCCGTTGGGCATGGTGAAGAATCTGCCTGCGGCAGATGGTGAAGAACAGCTTGCGCTGTGGTGAAGAACGCACCTGCGGTGCGTCGTACGGAGCGGGCGGGGGTCACCGCGACTTCAGGTGCTCTTTGAGAATACGCTTGAGTTCTTCGGCGGTTTCGGGGGCATCTTGCACGGAGTGGTCGGCAGGGACAATTTTCTCTGAGCCCCAGGAGATATGGCTGGACCAGTAGGGAACCACGCCATCTGAGCTATCCGGAGTATCGCCACGGCCGCGGTCGCCGATAACGGAGTGTGTGGGCACATTGCGCACGGTCAGGCCTTTCAGGCCCTGAATAGAATAGCCCTCGGGCGATAATTGGTCGCCGCTGGTGAACCATTCTGTCAGCTTAGAGGGCTCCAACAGCAGCATATCCTGCTGCAGGGTGGCAATATTGAACACCTCTTGCACAATGGTTTGCGGCAATTCTACCAGCCCCATCAGCCAGCGAGTAATGCTGTATTGTGCCATGGGGGCACCTTTGTGGGGCGTGGCCAAATAGACAACGCGTGCGGCATTGACGGGGCGGAAGTAGTAATCCTTCTGCAGATTGGACTGTTTGCCGGAGAACGGAAGCGGCTCTGTGATGTAGCGAGCGTCCATGTAGTCATCCATGTCCAACTTACCAATGTTACGGTTGCGCAGCATCTTCCATGGCTCCACACACTGGCTGTAGTGGGTGATAAGGCCGCCCATGGAATGCCCTACCACTACCATTCTATCCCAATTTTTGTTGGTGTGGTGGGGGTCTACCTCGTTGCGAACCTTGCGGATAGAGTCGCGATAGTAGCGGGCGGAGATTGTCCACGCTACGCCGGTGGGATAATTGAAATACCAGAACTGGTAATGCTCTCGAATGACAGGGTCAGCCAGCAGCCGGTTCACCAAATTATCAAAGGTGCCGGCACTGCTGAGAAGCCCGTGCGTGAGGATAACGGGAATCTTTTTGGGGTTATATGAATCGATGGAGGACAAGCCGGAGGTATCGCGCAGCTCTTGCGGACGCAGCATACCCAGCATGCGGTCCTCTTTCACTCGGGTGAGGTTCCAGTATACTTCGATGGTGGCAGAAATATCTGCAGCAAGCGGATAGGTGACCCCGCCTACCTTAAACTTGCTTTGCCTGTTGCGCGGAATGAGCCGTATGCACACCTGATTATCCTTGCCGTTGGGGAACTCTACCACCATGGTGAGAGCCTGTACCGTGCCGCGCGAGGTAATGGCGAAGTGGTGGCGGTCGAGCTTATTCTCCTTCCCTGCGGGGATGACACCCACCAGGGGCACCCCCAAGCCGGGCTCGGTAAAGTGGTCTTGCAAGGATTCTATCTCTACATCCTGCGCGGGCACCACATCCTCATAAACCTCGCGGAATCGGAGGTGAGCGGGGAATCCGTCCTGCTTAAAGGTGACACCTTGGGGGAGCACATGCGGACGTTGTTCGTTAATGGCGGCTTTAATATCTGCGCGGTAACGGCAAATCAACAAATACGCATGGTGATTGTAGCGTGCAAGGGCGGCAGCGCGCGTCGGTTCATCCAATCGCTTATTGCCCAGCAAGGCCCAATCCTGCTTTAGGAGAGAAATCAGCTTGGCATCCGGCAACGCCTCGCGCTCCGACGCGGAGACGTAGGCGGGCGGCAACAGGGGCGCAGAGCACCCGCTCAGCATGACCGGCATGAGCAACGAGAGCACATGCCATGAGCGACAACATTGATTCCACCAAGTGATAAGTCCTTGCATGGTGCTATGCTATAGAAATAGCAGCCAAAGGTCAAGAGGATAGTGAAATGATGTACAAATTACAAAGTACAATGTACAATTTGCAAGATAGGCTCCCTGCCGGTCGCGGGGAAAAGCAAAGCTGGAGCAACCGTGAATGCTCCGCGCGTTAAGGCGCGGGCGGTAGGTTTAGCAAAGCTCTGCCTCCCCTCTGCGGCGCAGCCGCCTGACTTTCAAATCCAAAATCTAAAATTCAAAATCAAACTTCTACAATTGTACTTTGTAAATTGTAAATCCCAATCATGCTCCGTTCTTTCTCGGGGCATTGGTGCCGCCGATGAGCAGAACAATCTCGCCTTTCGGCGGTTGTTTTTCAAACTCGGCAAGAATTTCTGCAGCTGTGCCGCGGTGGTAGGTTTCAAAAACCTTGGTAAGCTCGCGGGCTACACAAATGGGTGCATCGGGGTCCATCTCCGCCACTGCTTTAACGGACTTGACAATGCGATAGGGGGATTCGTAAAAAATCGATGTATGAGAGGCAGCCAAGGCTTGCTGCAACACCGTGCCCTTTTTGCCGGATTTAACGGGAAGGAAGCCCCCGAAAAAGAACGCATCGCTCGGCAAACCGGAGCCCACCAAAGCCGTTACCACGGCAGACGGGCCGGGCAATACGGTAAAGGCTACGCCACGGGCTTTCAGCTCTTGAATAAGGCGGTAGCCGGGGTCCGACACACCGGGCATACCGGCATCGGACACCACGGCAAAACGCTCACCGGCTAGGGCGCGGGCAGCTACCTCCGGGGCGCGAGAGCTTTCATTATGCTCATGCAGGCTCAACAAGGGCTTGCGAATGCCATAATGGCTGAGCAGCATGCCGGTGTTGCGGGTATCCTCGCAGCACACGCAATCCACCCCCTGCAATACGTCTAAGGCGCGGCGGGTGATATCCTCGCGGTTGCCAATGGGCAAGGCGACAAAGCTGACGGGGTACTCAATCATGGCAGCGTAAGCTGATTCAGCACCTCCTGTGCAGCCAAGCGCACAGCGTAGGAGAGAGCGGTCTCTCGGGCAGACTGGGCATTGCCCGAGGTGTTGAAGTAGCCCCACTCGCCGCGGGCCTCACCACTTTTTACCACCTCACCGGTTTTGCGGTTGGTGACAACGTAGTCCACATACACCTCTACGGCAATTTCGCTACTAATGTAGGAGTCGTCGGGGTTGGTCATCAAGCTACGATTACGCACGCTCTTTACCTTACCGGAGATGCAAAAATCACTCGCAGAGGGGGCTGCCATGCGGAAGGTGCCGTCGCTCTGCATCACATCTGCCAAGGCGGAGGTCATTTGCACAGCGGCATAAGGGTACACCGTATGGTTTTCGAACATGGCTACATCAAAGGTCTTCAGCCCTTGCATGCTACCATTAACCAAGCCACCCATCTTGTAGCCGCAAGAGGCGGTCATGAGGGGGATGGCGCAGAGAAGGAGAGAGAGGAGTTTTTTCATGACTTGTTTTGGGTTGCAGCAGTTTGAAGCGCACGGGCGCGGCTCAGCAAGCGCTCTGCCTCAGCAGAGGCCTCGGGGTTATTGCTCTTTTGGCGAATCACGTTTTCAAAGCAGAAGATGGCAGAGGGATACTCCTTGGAGCGCTCCAAGTAATATTTGCCTACCTCCAACTCCTGGCGCACGAGCAGACGGCGCACGTTGGAAGCCTCAGACAGGGCTTTGCCGGCATCCTTGTGGTTCGGGAAGCGGAGGGAGAACTCCTCGTAGGCCTCGCGAGCGCGGTGCAGGTTGACAAGGTTTTGGTCGCCACGGGTGCGGCTGGAGGCCCAAAGCTGGGCAACCATCAGCTGTGCTTCGGGAGCGTAGCGGCTGGTGGGGTAATCTTCCACCAACTTGGCGTAGACCATGGCCGCCTCCTCGAACTTCTCTTGCTTCACCAAGAACTTACCGAAAAGAGACATTGCTGTAGCGGCCATATCATTGTACGGGGCATTGCGAATTACCTTGCTCAGCCATTCTTCTACGGTGGAAGCATCGATAGGAGCCGTCCACAGGCCCATCACCTCCACATTCAACTTACCCTCTGCACCGGCCATAGCGAGAGCAAGCTGGCGATCCAGCGCCTTATTGTACAAGGGGCTGCTTTGGTAGCGAGTTACAATTTTATCATACTCATCGAAAGCATCGCGCGGAAGCCCCTGCTTTTCGTACACCTCTGCCAGCAAAAAACGGGCATCGGCCACACAGGGAGCATGCTGGTAGCTCTTGCGGAGTTTCTTTAACAGGGATTCTGCAGCAGAAAGTTTATTCTTCTGCACCAAGGCACGAGCCTGAGCCAACAGCGCCTCAGCCTCCGGATCTTGGGCAGCGATGGTTCCGGCCGGTATCAATTCAGGGGAGCTTTGTTGACACATTGTCAGCGGCATCAACAAGCCTAAGCACCACAACAGCTGCAGATTTTTCTTCATAACACTGCTATATTACCATGCCGCCCCCTCTGAGAGCAAGCGTATTTTTCGTCTTCGCCCGGTAATAAAGCGGTGAGATGCACAATTGTAAATGTTTGATTTTGAATTTTTGATTTTGGATTTGAAATTGAGGTGACTGTTACTACAGGGGGCGGAACTCAAAAATCGTATATTGCACATCGCAAATCGCACGTAAAAAAGCCGGCGTGCACCCGAAGATGCACGCCGTCTTAATTAACTGTGTATTAAACTTACACGGAAGCCTTGATGATAGCAGCGAAGGAAGCGGCCTTAAGGGCAGCGCCACCTACGAGAGCACCATCGATGTCCGGCTGGCCCATGAGCTCAGCGGCATTCTCGGGCTTCACAGAGCCACCGTACTGCAGGCGAACCTTATCAGCGGCCTCGGCACCGAAGGTGTCGGCGATAACGCCACGGATGAAAGCGTGGGCGGACTGAGCGTCCTCAGCAGAGGCGGTAACGCCGGTGCCGATAGCCCATACGGGTTCGTAAGCGATAACAAGACCGGCAACCTCCTCAGCGGTAAGGCCCTCAAGACCCTCTACCACCTGAGACTTGAGAACGGACTCAAGCTGGCCACCCTGACGCTGCTCGAGAGTCTCGCCGATGCAGTAAATCGGGCAGATACCGGCAGCAAGGGCCTTCTTAATCTTCTTGTTGATGTAAGCGTTGGTCTCACCATGATACTGGCGGCGCTCGCTGTGACCAAGCACAACGTAGGTGCAGCCGAGCTCGTTGAGCATGGCGGTGGAGATTTCACCGGTGAAAGCGCCGTTGTCGCGGTCGCTCACGTCCTGAGCACCTACGCCAATGCACTTGCAACCATCAAGAACCTCCATAACGGCGGGAATGGTTACAAAGGGAGGAACGATTACCTTATCTACGGCGATGTCGCAGGTATTCTCTTCCTTGAACGCGGCGAGGAAAGCCTTAGCTTCCTGCGGGCCCATGTTCATCTTCCAGTTAGCAGCAATAATGGGTTTGCGAGACATAATTGTAAAAAGTTGTCTGTTCTGACGCGCGTATACTACCTTCTTCTTTGCGGAAAGTCAAGAAAAAACAGTTTTTAGGAGGCTCAGATTTTCTTGGTCAGGCAATACCAGAGGAAGCGGGTATTGTGCACCAGGTAGCGCTTGAACAGGCGACGGGGTTCTTTGCAAAGGCGGTAAAGCCACTCCAGCCCATGCGCACGCACCCAGGCCGGAGCCTGCTTTACCAGCCCGGCATGGAAATTAAAAGCAGCCCCTACCCCAAAATAGACAGCGGGCGGCAATTGCTCGCGGTGCGTAAACAGCCAGCGCTCTTGCTTTGGGCAGCCCAAGCCTACCCACACGCAGTTGGCTCCGCTCTCGCGAATACAGCGGAAAATCTCTTCATGCGTTCCTTCCGGCCATTCGCCCATGGGCGGGCAATAGTGGCCTACCACTTCTGCCCCGGCAAAGCGTGCCCCCAGTTTTTCTTTCAGCAAAGCCACGGCCTCTTCCGTACCCCCAAGCAAAAAATGCCGCAGCCCTTCCCTGCGCCCTCGGTCCCACATCCATTCCATCATATCCGGGCCGTAAAGACGGTGTGCAGGGGCATTTTTACGGCGCAAAAGCCACACGATAGGCATGCCGTCCGGGCAGATATAGGAAAAGCGAGACAAACCATCGCCGTATTCTTTTTCGTGCAAAATACGAGTGAGCACATGCACATCGGCATGCGCTACCAATACGGGCTGAGCCGTGCTGCCGGCCAAGGATGAAAAATGAGCACTGGCGGCATCAAGATTCGCAGCGGCAAAAGGAACACCGAAAATGGACTGTGTGCAGAGGTCTGACATGTGAGCGGGCGCATTGTAACATAGCCAAGCTAAATAAGCAAGCGGATTATATCCGCACGACACGACAGTGCAATGTCACTAATTTCACTTGCGTAGCAAATATCACTGCGGCGCAGCCGCAATTTCACTTGCGTTAGCAAATATCACTGCGGCGCAGCCGCAATTTCACTTACGTTAGCAAATATCCGGCTACAAGCCGCAATTTCACTTGCGTTAGCAAATATCGCTGATTATTAGCAGCAAGGCTTTTTAGTGATATTTGCCTTGCAGGCAAGTGATATTCTGCCTGCGGCAGAGTGATATTGAGCCTTCGGCTCAGTGATATTGCCCCGCTGCGCGGGGCAGTAAAAAAAAACATTCGCGCCAGCAAATATCACTGCGGCTACAAACCGCAATTTCACTTGCGTAGCAAATATCGCTAATTATTAGCAGCAAGGCTTTTTAGTGATATTTGCCTTGCAGGCAAGTGATATTCTGCCTACGGCAGAGTGATATTGAGCCTTCGGCTCAGTGATACTGCCCCGCTGCGCGGGGCAGTGAAATATTTGGCAATAAAAAACTAGACTCACACCGGACAAGTGTTATAATAACAAACATGGGGACAAACGGCAAACTACAACAAGCATCGATGGATTTTGCAATCAAGCTAATTCGATTTTACGAACAAATAGAATGCAAAGCTTTTTTGAAAAATCAATTGGCACGCGCCGGCACTTCCATCGGAGCCAATATTCATGAATCTACCTACGCAGAAAGTCCGGAAGATTTCATTCACAAGCTGGGTATCGCCCTGAAAGAATGCAATGAGACAGAATACTGGCTTAACATCGTTGCTGAGATTTGTCCTGATTTGAAAAAAGAAACTCTACAACTCAAGCATTATGCCGGAAGCATCCGTAGAATGCTGATAGCCTCTATTGTGACGGTAAAACAACGCTTGGGGATGGAGAAGTAATGATGCTGGAAATTCGCCCTCCATCCCAAAAACTGCCCGCCTCGCGGGCAATTTCACTTGCGTTAGCAAATATCACTGCGGCACAGCCGCAATTTCACTTGCGCCAGCAAATATCACTGCGGCGCAGCCGCAATTTCACTTGCGCCAGCAAATATCACTGCGGCGCAGCCGCAATTTCACTTGCGCCAGCAAATATCACTGCGGCGCAGCCGCAATTTCACTTGCGCTAGCAAATATCACTGCGGCACAGCCGCAATTTCACTTGCGTTAGCAAATATCACTGCGGCACAGCCGCAATTTCACTTGCGTTAGCAAATATCGCTAATTATTAGCAGCAAGGCTTTTTAGTGATATTTGCCTTGCAGGCAAGTGATATTCTGCCTGCGGCAGAGTGATATTGAGCCTTCGGCTCAGTGATATTGCCCCGCTGCGCGGGGCAGTGAAAAAAACATTCGCGCAAGCAAATATCACTGCGGCGCAGCCGCAATTTCACTTGCGTAGCAAATATCGCTAATTATTAGCAGCAAGGCTTTTTAGTGATATTTGCCTTGCAGGCAAGTGATATTCTGCCTACGGCAGAGTGATATTGAGCCTTCGGCTCAGTGATATTGCCCCGCTGCGCGGGGCAGTGAAAAAAACATTCGCGCTTGCAAGCGGGGCTTGCAAGCGCGGGAATGTTTTTCAGGTAAGCAGAAAAGCTTACTTCTGGTCAGAGGGGCTCCACTCCTCGGCAGCGGCAGTAGCCAGGTTGAAGGCCTGCTCAAGGCCCACCATGTCGCCTGCACGTACGGTCTCGAAGGCGGCCGTCTCACGACGAAGCTGCTCGGGATCGTAGTTAACAGCCTTGATGGAAAGACCGATGCGGCGCTCTACCTTGTCTACCTTGATGACGCGAGCCTTGATGGAATCGCCCACCTTGATGACGTCCTTGACGCGCTCCACGTGCTCCTCAGACAGCTGGGAGATGTGGATAAGACCATCGATGTCGCCGTCGAGGTTGACGAAAGCACCGAAGGAAGCAATCTTGGCAACCTGACCGGAAACGAGATCGCCCACCTTGAAGCGGCTGTCGATGCTCTCCCAGGGATCGCTCTCAAGCTGCTTGATGCCGAGAGATACACGCTGGTTTTCCTTGTCGATGTTGAGCACGCGGGCCTCAACAACGTCACCCTTCTTGAGAACCTCAGAGGGATGGTTGATCTTGCGGGTCCAGCTCATGTCGGACACGTGAATCATGCCGTCAATACCCTCCTCGAGAGCCACGAAGGCACCGTAGGGAGTGAGGTTACGCACAGCGCCGGAGATGATGGTACCAACCGGGAAGCGAGCCTCGATAGCCTCCCACGGATTCTCGTCGAGCTGACGAACGCCGAGGGAAATCTTCTGCTCCTCAACGGAGATGTTAAGCACAACGGCTTCGATTTCCTGGTCCAGAGAAAGGACATCGGAGGGACGAGTGATGCGCTTGGTCCAGGAAAGCTCGGAAACGTGCACGAGACCTTCCACCCCCTTCTCGAGCTCAACGAATGCACCGTAAGCGAGAAGCTTGGTAACACGGCCCTTAACGCGGGAGTTGATGGGATATTTCTGCTCGATGTTGGCCCAGGGATTGTCGCTGAGCTGCTTGAGACCAAGGGAAACACGCTCCTTGTCGCGGTCAACCTCAAGGATGAGAACCTCAAGCTCCTGACCGATGTGCAGGATCTCGGAGGGATGATTTACGCGGCCCCAGCTCATATCCGTAATGTGGAGCAGACCATCCATACCGGAGAGGTCTACGAAGGCACCGAAGTCTGTGATGTTCTTGACAGTACCGGTTACGCGATCGCCAACCTTAACGGTCTCCAAGAAGCGCTGACGCTGCTCGCTGCGCTCGGCCTCGATAACCTCGCGGCGGGACAGAACGATGTTCTTGCGCTCGTCGTTTACCTTTACAATCTTGAACTCGAAAATCTTACCAACGAACTCGTTGAGGTCCTTGGGGGGGATGATGTCAACCTGAGAACCGGGAAGGAAAGCCTCTACGCCAACGTTGACCATAAGGCCACCCTTGACAACGCTCTTCACCTTACCCTTCACGAGGCCACCCTCACGGTATACGGCCACGATCTTGTCCCAGTTCTGCTTGTGAGCAGCCTTCTCCTTGGAGAGAACCACGAGGCCCTCCTCGTTCTCAAGGCTCTCAAGAAGAACCTCAATCTTGTCACCTACCTCAATCTCCTCATCTTCGAACTCGGAGATGGAGATGACACCTTCAGACTTGTAGCCAATGTCAACAAGGACGACCTGCTGGCGGATCTCGAGGATGGTACCATCCACGATGTCGCCCTTACGGAATGTCGGAAGCTTAGCATCGATCAAAGCCTCCAGATCAGAAATATTCATTATTAATAGTTTAGTTAATGTTAACGCGACTCCTCAAGGCCCCTACGCCGGTGATTTTCGGGGCGCCTGTACACCACCGGGCGGATTCGCGGAGGACATTGTACAGATTTTCAGCCCCATGGCAAGCCTTTTTTCTTAAAATTCCACTCTAACCATCAGAGATTTGAGGGAGATGCAAAACAATACGCGAAGCATTGCGCCGTTTTAGAGACGCTCTGTTAAAGTTTTTAGGTGTCAACCCCGCAAATAGCAATTTATGGAAGTACGAGGGACGAATTGGATTTACGATTTACAATGTACAAGGTACAATTTAAGAGTTCCGCGCCTTACGGCGCAAAGATAGCAAAGCTCAGCATAAGCTGCCTCCCGCGCTTAAGGCGCGGGCGGTAAACGAGGCTAAGCTTTGCCCCCTCGTGCGGCGCAGCCGCCAAGCTTAACAAATTGTACCTTGTACATCGTAAATTGTAAATTACCCGCGCTCCAGGCGCGGGTAGTAAAAGGCACACAATTGCTCAGCTCATCGGGGCAAGAAAATGCGGTCGTCAGGCAAACCGCTGACTTGCCCGAGCTTCGCGCTCAGGTAACGCATCACCATCATGAGCGTAATGAGCAAAGGTACACCGATAATCAATAACCCCATCCACGTCATTTTGCTGACTGCATAGTTATACAGCTCGGCCTGCTCTGCGGCAGGAGCACCAGGCACCGGCAGCAAAAAATACAAAGCCAAGGCAAAATTAGCAAGGGCAGAGAACAGGAGAGAAGCGGAGGTCATGTAAGCCGCATGGGTAAGCGTCTTATTGTATTCCTCGGTCGTGCCCTTCTCTTCTACGGTTTTCTCAATGGTCTTGACATCGAAAATGGCATCGGAGTACACAAAAGCACGCAGCATGGAGCCCTCCTTGCGGCTGTTTACCAACATGGCACCGGCCAGCAGCAGAGCAATCAGTGCCTCCTTAGCCGCATACCACCACGGAGTATCGGGGCGAATCGCCATCCCCTCCCCGGTGTTAGCATAAATAGTTACAACACCGGTTAAAATAGTACCCAGCAAGCCGAACACCGTCAACAGCTCCACTTTACGCTCGGTAATGAAACTGTAAATACCACAGCCAATAGGCAGAGACAGTGCCACCGCCATGGCCCACGTGGTACCCAAATGCCAAACGGAATCACCCGTCGCCGAGCAGTGATCCAGCACCAACACGGGTGCCAAAACACTTAAAAATACATTAACGAGGCTTTTTGTTCCCTTATCCATAGCGCGGCAAGCTTATTTCATACCGGCAATGGCGGCAGCCATATCAGGAGCACGGAAGGTGGAGGAACCGGCAACCAGGCAATCCGCCCCGGCCTCGGCACACAGCGGAGCCTGGACGGCACCAATACCGCCATCCATCTGAATAATGAAGTTAAGCCCCTGCTCCTTGCGGGCTGCATCCAGCACGCGCACCTTATCCAGCACCTCGGCCATAAAGCTCTGACCGCCGAATCCGGGCACCACGCTCATCACCAGCACCATATCCACCTCACCCAAATAGGGCAGTACCTTCTCCACCGGCGTGGCGGGGTTAACGGCAAGGCCCGCGTGGGCTCCGCCCTCACGAATGGCGGCCAGCGTGGCATGCAAATCTACTGCACCCTCACGCTCCACATGAATCGTAATCATGTTCATACCGGCCTTCAGGAAACGCGGCAGGTAGTGGTCCGGGGCATCAATCATCAGGTGAGCATCCAAATAGGCATCTGCCGGCACGCTCTGACGAATCGCGGCACAAATATCCGGGCCAAAAGAAATATTATCCACAAAAGAACCATCCATCACATCCAAATGCAACCAATCTGCCCCGGCGGCTAAAGCGCGGGCAGCCTCGGCACCGATGCTACGGAAATCACAAGCAAGCATGGAAGGAGCTATTAACATAAAAATATATAGTGGTTTCGGTTGCTGCCCCCAGCATACCCCCTTCTCCGCTCTTTGGCAAGAAAAATCGATGAGAGCCCCCCATGCTACATATTCTTTACCCTTGCACTTATAACACCAAGTGCACCATCAGGCCAATTCCATTCAAAAAAAATGTTATTTAACACAAATAAGAGCGATTAACACTTGACAAGTCAACGCAAAATGATTCATAATAACAATAACAGTGTACGAACACTCATTATTCCGATGAGAGCAAAAAACATATCGCGTTTCAATTATAAAAAAACAGCATTCCAGGGATGGCGTTTAGCTATCTCGCGGAAGCATATTAATTTTGTCAAGTACTTTGGCGACAAGAAGTACGGTGGGCACCGGCAGTCATTTATGGCGGCGGTGGAGGCCCGCAACGCCATTTTGCACGAACTAAAGCAGCCGGGGATAGACCCGGCCGTGGTATTCAAAGCTGCACACGAGTTATTGGACCAAGAGACAACAGAGGAAGAAACACCGAACGAGACAGGAGAATAACTCCGGCTCTCGCGTGTTTGTCGCTCGTTCCCAATACCCCGTGAACAAAGGATAAAGCCCTACTTCTTCGGCTGAGCCGGAGGTGGCTCCGGCTTTTTCAGCGGAATATCGGCAGCGGCCTTTTTAACGGCTGCTGCATAAATACTCTCCGCATAGCGCTCTAACACCAGCTGCATCGTTTTGCCGGCATCCTCAGGGCGCAAGTCCTCCTGCTGAGTATAAGCCAAGCAAAGGTAGGCACGCAGCTTATCCCTAACCGGGCCGTACTTTTCCGCCGCCAGTTGATAATACTTCTCCGCTTCCTTCAGTTTACCTTGTTCACGGCAATGGCCGGCATAAATTTCAGCAAAGAGAGCAGCATCCTTGCGTTTCAGCTCGGCATCCATGCCTTTTTTCATAGCCGCGAGGTCGCCCTTGAAGTAGCGCACCATTTTCTGCCAACGCACAAAGGGATTTGCCTCGGTAGAGCGCGTATCGTTTTGGGGGAACGGACGATACAGCGGATCCCCCATAATAATGCACTGCCATGAGACGGAGGGCGAAGCCAGCAGTGCGGCATCAGCCACCTGCAAGCCATTGGCTAAGTGCTCGTAAAAAAGGCCGCAATTTAAGCTCGGCCCCAAGAAAGGCTCTGCCACATTGCCGGCCGTCACAGCGGCCCCCCTCAGCAGAAGGGCCGACACCCAGGTTTTGCCATCATAAATAGATGTAGCACTGTAAGAATGTAAATGGAAAGCCACAGCACCGGGAGCAAAAGCAAACTCCGTGGCAGACTCCTTGCGGAAGGGGCCATTAGCCGGGTTAATGTACCAGCCGAAGTAGCACACCACATTCGGCATCAGCGGATAATCATTAGCAATGGTGGATTTACTCTTCTCGTAAAAAAGCGGCTTCAAATTCTGCGTACAAATACCGGCAATCTTCTCCATCATGAGGTCGCCTTGCTTATACTTACCGCCGGTATCCACTACCGTCCACCCCTGCAAGCCGGTGCGCTCCACCTTGAGGGGGTCGTCAATCATGCGCTTAATACACTCTTTATCAGGACCGTCGATACGGCAAACAGCCATCACCACGCGGCGCTCATCTGCCGCCGGCAACGCAGGCTTATTATAATAAGGGTTAGAGCCATGAGAGGCCAAGGGGTACTCAGCCCCCAACAGCATCAGCTCCGAATCCAGCGCCGCAGCATTCGACGGAATACCGTTTTGCGGCATTTTTCCATTCACCGGCGTTTCCTTAATACGCAGCGGCAAATCCGGCATCAACACCATCGCCTTGATTTTTTTACCACGCCCCTGTTGCCCGGCCGGCCAAATCAAGCTTTTATCGCGCCCGGCAATCAGCAAGGCGGATTTAATTTTCAAATCATAATCCGCACGAGAAATATCGCCGCGAGTTACCCCATAAAGCGGCAAGCGGTGACTAAAAGGAATACGGCGCCCGGCACAATAACGGCGCATGGCTTCCGTGCTCAGCTCACTGTCAGCATTATAGACCACCACAACCTCATCCGGCTCCAGGGCATACAGACAGCTGCACAGCAACATCAGCAGCAAGGAAAAGAGTTTTTGCATCACGGCACCATTCTAGGTCATTCGCCTGCGGGTGTCAAACTCAAACGCGCACGCATGACAAGCTCATAAAAAGCTTGAAATGCAAAAAACGATTGATTATAATTCCCCTCGCATGGCAACGGATAACAAGATAAGCCCAATGATGGATCAGTATCTGCGAATGAAGCAGAGCTTACCGGAAGATGTGTGGCTGTTTTTCCGCTTGGGAGACTTCTATGAAATGTTCTTTGAAGATGCAGTGGAGTGCTCTGCCCTACTGGGGCTTACCCTCACCAAGCGCCAAACGATTCCCATGTGCGGCGTGCCCTACCATGCCGCAGAAAACTACATCGGGCAAGTGGTAAAAACCGGCAGGCGTGTGGCCATTGCCGAGCAAATGCACACCCCGGTGCCGGGCAAATTGGTGGAGCGCCAAATCACCCGCATTATTTCTGCCGGCACCCTAGCGGATTTATCCTTACTCAACGAGAGCGAGCACAACTATATAGTAGCCTGTTACAAAGAGAAAAAGACGTGGGGCTTGGCCTGTGCGGACCACACCACGGGCGAGCTCACCGTGGCAGATTACAGCACGTACGAGGCCTTGGCTGATGAAGTAGCCCGTATTCAACCCCGTGAAATGCTGGTAAGCGACGAGCAAAAAGACCTCTTCCCCGGCATGCCCGTAACCCAGTATTACGACGGCTACACCTTCCTGCCCGGCGTGGCTACCACCTTCTTGGAGAGCCATTTCCGCGTGCACTCACTGGCAGGGTTCGGTTGCGCCGGACTCGTTCCCGCCTTGGGCGCAGCCGCCGCTATTCTGCATTACCTGAAACAGCAGTTGCGCCGCAGCACCGACCACCTGCGCCGCATTTCTCTGCGCCCCACCGATAATGCCGTGCTGATAGATACAGCCAGCCGTTGCAATTTGGATTTGGTGGAAGCCCGTGGCGGCATGAAAAACACCTTGCTGGGCACACTGGACGGCACCTCCACCCCCATGGGCGCCCGACTCATGCGCGACTGGATACTGCACCCCATTTGCGACCTTGCAGAGCTGGCTCGCCGCCAAGAGATTATTGCCACGTTCTTATCAGAGTCATTCCTGATGAGCAAATTGCGCGACACCATGAAGGGCGTTCGCGACATGGAGCGCCTTACCTCGCGCTTAGCGCAAAATGCCGGTAATGCGCGCGATTTGCTGGCCTTGGGCACCTCGTTATCCCGCTTGCCCGACATTGCAGAAGACCTGCGCGTGCTGGAGAGCAAGCAAGCCTACTTTACTCCGTTGCTGCACAATTTGGGCGATTTCACCGAGCTAACAGCCCTGTTGGAGCGTGCTATTGTAGATGAGCCCCCTATCACCATCAAGGAAGGCGGCATGATAAAAGACGGCTACAATGCCCAGTTGGACGAGCTGCGCATGGCCTCGCGTGAAGGTAAAGGCTGGCTGGCAGATTTGGAGGCCCGCGAGCGCGCCGCCACCGGCATCGATTCTCTTAAAATCCGTTATAACAACGTCTTTGGTTACTATATTGAAGTTACCAAGGCTAACTATGCCAAAGTGCCGGAGCGCTACGTGCGCAAGCAAACACTGGCTAATGCCGAGCGTTTTGTAACGGATGAGCTCAAGCAAATGGAGGGCACCATTTTGGGTGCAGATGAACGCTCCCGCCAGTTGGAGTACGAATTGTTCTGCCATTTAAGAGACGAAGTAGCCGGGTACATCGACCGCATTCAAATCAGCGCCACAGCCTTGGCAGAGGTGGATGTGCTGCTCAGTCTGGCAGAAACGGCCCAGCGCCACAACTATTGCCGCCCCGTGCTGGACGACAGCCGCGTGCTGCATATTCGCAATGGCCGCCACCCCGTCATTGAACAGGTGCAAACAGATATCTCCTTTGTGCCGAATGATGTGGATATGGATGAGGAGCATGACCGCGTGCTCATTCTCACCGGCCCCAACATGGCCGGTAAATCCACCTACATTCGCCAAGTAGCCCTCATTACCCTGATGGCGCAAATGGGCTCCTATGTTCCGGCAGAGGCGGCTCGCATTGGCGTGGTGGACCGCATTTTCTGCCGTGTGGGCGCCAGTGATGATATTGCCCGCGGCCAGTCCACCTTTATGGTAGAGATGAGCGAAACCGCCCTCATTCTCAACAATGCCACCAGGAAATCGCTGGTGATTCTGGATGAAATCGGCCGCGGCACCGCTACCTTCGATGGGTTGTCCATCGCCTGGGCTGTAGCAGAACACCTGCACGACGACATTGGCTGCCGCACCATGTTTGCCACCCACTACCATGAAATGGTGGATTTGGAGCACACGCACTCCGGTGTCAGCAATCGCCATGTAGAGGTGCGCGAGTGGAAGGACGAAATCGTCTTCCTGCGCAAGGTGCTGCCCGGTCCGGCAGATAAATCATACGGTATCCAAGTAGCACGCCTTGCCGGATTGCCCAAACCTATCATTGAAAGAGCCAAGCAAATCCTTACCCATTTGGAGATGAGCGCCGGCAGCCGCGAGCCCAAGGAAACACGCCGCCGCAAGTCGCGAGAACACGGCTTACCCGTGGCTGAGCAAGCAGACGACATCCTGCAAATGGATATGTTTGATATGCTGGATGACGGCATCTGATACACACACACATTTATCCCCACAAGAACAACCATGAACGCCCAATACACTCTTAATTATCAGGTCATGTACTATGACACCGACGCCGGCGGCGTTGTGCACAACCTTGCATACCTGCGCTGGGTCGAAGAAGCCCGCACTAAGATGGCTACCGCCCTCGGCATGGATTACGGCGCTATGGCCAAAGAAGGCCGCCACCTGGTGCTGGTAAGCCACGAGGTGCAATACCACTCCCCCGCCTTCTTGGCCGATGCCATCTATGTAAACACATGCTTGGAGAAAGTGGAAAAATCCTCCATGTATGTTAAAACGGAGATTCGCCGCGCCGAAAACAACAAACTCTGCGTCTCCGTGCGCCAGCGTTTAGCCCTTGTGCAAATGCCCCAAGGCCGCCCCTGCCGCATGCCTGCAGAGTGGATGGCTCTTGCAGCCCCGCAGGAAGAGGCCTGATAAATCCGACCGAGCAGGAGGAAACAGCCTAGAGCATCAACCTTATGAGCCCCCTATGCCAATCCGGCAATGGGGGTGCTTGACTTGACCGTAAACCAGCAACAGAAAGCAATGAAACTCAGTTCTCAAACCATCGTCGAGCTGCAGCACCTCTCACGCACTACAGATATACCGGATTACGGCTTACTTTATGTATTTTTTCTGCATTTGTTGCCCGGGTTAAAGACAAAGCAACTCATGAACCTGCTCAACTGCGCAAGCATCTCTGTCTCCAAAGAAGAGATACGAGTTGTTCTTCACCATCTCACAAAACACAAAGTATTGCGCATTGATGCTCAGGCCTTCAACACGCCGACCAAAGCACTCACCTCTGAGCAAGCTAAGCGCTGGGGTAAAGAGGAAATACTGAGCGACCTCATCAAAAAAGCCCTGCAATCAGCTCAACTCATACTCAATGCTCAATGCATTCCTTCCAATACCGTTCTCCCCATAAGGCAATTAGTCAAGCTCCTTTGGATTTCAGGGCATGAGATAACGGCATGGGAAGTTATAGAGAATGTAGCTCTAAAGGCGCCCCAATTATTACGTCTCAAGTTTGCACTTCCTCCCGGCACCCATCAAAAGGCAAGGTACCTTCAATGGGCAACGGACGATTCTCTGCAAGATGCGAGCACCCTCCCCCAAGGCTTACAAGCCCCGCTCTTTACCACGGTTTACCGAAACTCTATTTTATACAAACTGCCGGCTTGTATTACAACGGAGCAGATGAAAGGGAGAATACCCCTGCGCCACGACATAACAGACGACATTAGCGATATTTGCCTGCTCCATGCCTTACAAACGGGCGACTGGGCGAGGTGGGATGAGGTTAAAAACCTCGTTGCCACAAACTACCAAAGAGTAGATCGCCATGATTCTTATTACACCTATCATTGCAGTGTTGCTACGGCAGATATACCGGGCATAGCCTCCGTCGTAGATGAATGGAAAAAAGGCAAATGGAACGCCCTTAAAAAGCTTAAGACCATTTTCTATTATAATTCAGCAGCACCATATCCGGCAGAGCTTGATATTCCTCTGCGTGCGGCACTAGCGCCACTCATATTAATGCTGCGCCTTAAAAATTCAAAGACGCATGCAGACCATGTGAAGCAAGCCACCGAAGCGTTGCGAGAAATGTATGGCGATGCAGTGGCCGGATTTATCCACAACTTCTATGCCGCGGAAGATTTGGAGCCCAAAGAATATCACAGGATCGAGTGGAGCAACGAGCACCCGTTCGAGCTCTTACCGAAAGCCTTATGTTTGGCGGCTTTTAGCTCCATGCCCAACATCAGAAAGGCAGAACTGGATGAGCTCTGCCAAGCATGTTACCAACTGCACAGTGAAGGGCTTACCATGTACTCGTGGTATATGGCTAATGCCATATTGTGCATACCCACACTCACGCCGGAGCAAACACAAGCTTTAACGAATATATTGCAAAGCAGAACCGATTTGCCGCCATTCTGCGCCATTGAAAAAAAGGCCGATATATTTGAAAGCATGCTCACCGAAATAGAGCAAATCTTGGATGGCTCTTCAGCCGCGCAAGCACAATCAACGGGGTACATCAGATGGAAGCTCATTTACCAGAAACGCAGCAAAACCATTACGGAGGTACAATCCTATGTGCATAAGAGGCTCAAAAGCGGCAAGTTCTCTGTGGGCAAGCGCGTGTTCATTGCAGAATTAGATATGGATTATGAGGATTATCTGACTGAACAGGATAAGCGCATTATCCAACACATCAAACAAAATGAACTTCCGTTCTACTACGCTGTTGAAAATGAATTAACAGAATCGTTAGCCGCTCTATTGATAGGGCACCCGCACATTACTCTGAGCGATAAAGGCAACGATACCGACATTGTCCTGCAAGGCGAGCCCGTTTCTCTGCATATTAAGAGCAGCAAAGGAACGATTACCTTGAGTATGGATTCTAAAAACAAGGATTACGGAATTCCCATTCGTCATGTGTGCGACAATATTTATTCTATCGTCGTTACTACCGAAAAGACGAAGCCATTTCTTTCGTGGTTCTCCAAGCATTCCAATTCCAATGAGCCTATCAGCCTTCCGATACAGTACCAAGAGCGCTTAATGAGAGCTCTGTCTGTCATGGACGACGCCGTTAAGCTGCAAGGAGATATCAGAGTCAACAAAGCGGCAAAGGTAGAGGCAAAACTTAAAGCCGTAGCCTTCCTGGAACCGCTAAACGGTACACTTACCGGTAAACTCATGCTGGAGCTGTACCCCGGCACCCCATGTGTTCAGTTCTACAGCACGGAAAAGGTATTATTCGCTCAATGCGAAGGGAACAGCATCGCCATTCAACGCGATGCTCAGCAAGAACAAGACTTGCGCCAACAATTGGCTCAAGCCTGCCCTACCCTCTTTGAATGTTTGGACGAAACAGGGGCCCTGCATTTGCAGCTTACCGATACTATGCTACAGGTTGTGGAAGAGTTGCAACATTGCTCACCCACGTTATTGGAAACGCGCTGGAAAGAAGGAAAGGCACTGAATATTCTTTCGCTGGAGGATTATTCCGGCTTCCGTGTACAGTCCTCCTCGGGGGCTAATGACTGGCTCAGCATTGGCGGCGAGGTGCAGGTAAACGAATCCTTGGTGGTGCAGCTCTCGGAGCTTCTGCAATCTATTAATCAGGCCGGAGGACGCTTTATCGAACTCAAAGACGGCCACTTCCTGAAACTGAGTAAGAAAATTGAAGAGCAACTGCGCACGCTGAGCGTACTGGCAGGCACGAAAACCAAAGGTAAACGAGCCGCAAAAACGGTGGATATATCACCGGCCTTGCTTCTCTTATTAGCGCAAACCGGGCAGGAAACACCCCTGCCGCAAGCGCTGCAACAGGAATCGCAGCGTCTTTTGGATTGCTACCAAACACCCTTCAACAGGCCCCGCAACCTTAATGCAACACTGAGAGATTACCAATCGGAAGGCTATGCTTGGCTTCAGCGATTAATGAATTGCCACCTTGGCGCCTGCCTTGCAGATGATATGGGCTTGGGCAAAACATTGCAGCTTCTCTGTGTTTTGTTGGCAAGAGCAGCCGATGGCCCCTCCCTGGTTGTGGCTCCGGCCTCCGTATGCAACAACTGGAGCTCCGAAGCCGCAAAATTTACGCCCACTCTCAATATTTACCAACCGGAAAACGAAGGCAGAGCCGAGCTTATAAAAAATCTTGGTAAACGAGATGTACTGGTATGCAGCTACGGTTTGCTGGTGACAGAGGCAAAATTACTCACCTCTCGCAAGTGGAATGTGGTTGTGTTGGATGAAGCGCAATACATTAAAAACAGCCAAACACAACGAGCCCGCACCGCTTGCGAGCTGAAGGCCAAATGCCGCATTGCAGCTACAGGCACACCTATTGAAAACTCGCTGGATGAATTGTGGAGTATTTTTGATTTTATTAATCCGGGGTACCTGGGAACACAGGAACTCTTCCGTGAGCGCTTTGCGAACAAACCCGGCCGCCGAAAGCTGCTGCACCGCATCATTTCCCCCTTTGTTCTGCGCCGCTTGAAAGGCGATGTGCTGGATGAGCTTCCGGAAAAAACGGAGACAACGCTGCAAATCAAACTCAATGAAACTGAGCGCGCCTTGTACGAAGCATGCCGACGAGAAGCTATCCTTCGCGCGGAAAACAGTGAGGACCGCTTCACCATTTTGGCGCAACTTACACGCTTGCGGCGTCTGTGCTGCCACCCCAAACTTGTAGACGAAGCTTGGGCGGCAAGCTCCGGCAAACTGGCGGCACTGGCAGAAATGGCAGAAGAGCTGAAAGACTCCGGACACAAAGCTCTTATTTTCAGCCAATTTACAGACATGCTCGCCTTGGTGCGCGAGATGTTTGAGCAACAGGGATTCTCCTACCTTTATTTGGATGGCAGCACCCCAAAAGCAAAACGCGGGGCATTAGTGGATGCGTTCCAAGACGGGGAAGCAGATTTCTTCCTTATATCCCTTAAAGCCGGCGGCACCGGTCTTAACCTGACGGCGGCGGATTACGTTATTTTGCTGGATCCGTGGTGGAACCCGGCAGTGGAAGCGCAAGCGGCAGACCGCACCCACCGCATAGGGCAAAAGCGCCCGGTTACAGTGTGTCGCTTTGTTTGCGCAGATACGATTGAAGAAAAAGTCATGGCACTCCACGCAGAAAAACGCGAGTTATTCGACCAAATCATCAACGAAACCGGAAAAGCGGCTGCGCTGAGTATTACAGATTTGCGAGAGTTGCTGTAATGCTCTTAAAGCTCTGTTAAAGTTTTTAGTTGATAGCCCCACAAATAGCAATTTGTCGGCTATTGGAGGTGAGCGTAGCGAACGGAATTCGAGAGCCCCGGTGTGAGGGGCGGTATATGGTAGCCCGGGGTGTAGCTGCGCAGCAGCGTAACCCCGGGAAAGATGAAAAAATATTTTGGAACCCCGTTAGGGGTGGCATAATGTGAGGCTTCAATAT
>CAJGCZ010000039.1 GCA_904501975.1 uncultured Akkermansia sp. | reverse complement strand
TGTTGTAGTTCGTTTATTATCTATGGTATTGCAAGGAAAACATGAGTAAATATTGAAGCCTCGCATTATGCCACCCCTAACGGGGTTCCAATATATATTTCCTCTTTCCCGGGGTTACGCTGCTGCGCAGCTCCACCGCCGTGCTACCCTATTCCGCCCCTCGCCGGGGCTCTCAAATTCCGTTCGCTGCGCTCACATCAATGAGCCCCACAAATTGTAATTTGTGGGGCAATCAACTAAAAACGTGAACAGGGCGAATTCGCAAATCCGGCTTATTCGTCGTCGTGGCGCTTAACGGAATCGATGAGCGGGCGGTAGGAGGGGAGCTTCCAATCGTGGTACACGGCAACCATGCGCACAATGAACACAATGGCGGTGCAGGCTATGTAAGAGACGCTGTAGGGGCACTTTAGCCACATCAGCAGCACAAAGACGGCGCTGCCCGCAAAGGCGGCTGTAGCGTAAATCTCGCCGGGGCGGAACACATAGGGCACATTGCCCGTCAGCACATCTCGCAGGGCACCACCGGCTACACCGGTGCACACACCCATGGCCACACAAATGGCGGGGTCGCACCCAATCCAATAGGCCTTCGCGGTACCCAGCAGGGTAAAGAAGGCCATGGCAAAGGCGTCTGCCACACGAATCGTACCCACAGGGGGCTTGATAAAACGCGTTACAAAAAACACAACAAACGAGGTAACAATGGCTTGGTAGAAGAAATCCACATCGCCACCGGACATCCAGAAGATGGTGACGGGGGAGCCATTGGGGCGCTGCATGCCGGAGAGCAGTATATCTCGCACCGTACCGCCACCCAGCGAGGCAATGGTGCCGCAGGCGACGATACCGAACATATCCATACGCACACGGCTAGAGGCAGAGGCACCGGCAATGGCGCCTACAATGGTGGCAAAGGTACAGCAGAGGTAAAAGAGCAAGTGCTCGTCAAAGTTCTTAACCTCCTGCAGCGTTTGAGAGAGCATCGTTTATTTGGATTGTATGATTCTGGCACACATCACAAAGAGAATCAACAGCAACAGCAGCGGCCAACCATACACCAGCATCGCCACAAACAAGCCAACCAGAATCGTGATGACCAGCCCCATCAGCAACAGCGTTAAAGGAGACAACCCGCTAAGCATCTGCAGCAGCGGTCCGCGGTTCTTCTTTTTCTCAGTCTCCTCGCGCAAATCGGTATGCGCCAAGGGGCGCCAGGTTTGAGACTCCTCCGGGCGCACCCAGGTGTTGCCGTCAATTTCCCCCTGAGCACGCAGGCTCAGAAGCTCCTGCCCCGTTACGGGGCCGAGCTTCTCGCCATCATGGTCGTAATAGAACTTGCGTGCCATTAGTGAGTTAAGTTGTTATATATCAAGCATGAATTGCGCGACCCTCGGCAGCCAACACGGCCTCGTGAATGGCCTCACTCAGCGTGGGGTGAGCATAAATCATGGCATTGAGGTCCTCCAGAGTCAGCTCACTGTTCATGGCCAGCTCGGGGTGGGCAATCATCTCGGTAGCAGCCTCGCCCACAATGTGAGCACCCAGCAGCTCGCCGTGCTCCTTGCCGAAGAGCAGCTTCACAAAGCCCTCGGTCTCGCCGGAGGCAACGGCCTTGCCAATGGCTTGGAAGGCAAACTTGCCCACGGTGTACTCCACACCGGCTTCCTTCAGCTCGCGCTCGCGCTTGCCCACACTGGCCACCTGCGGGTGGCAGTAAGTGCAGCCGGGTACCAAGGTGGCCTGCTGCGGGGTGTGCCCCTCCACAAACATGCCTTCCACGGCCTGCTCGGCCTCAAAACTGGCTGTGTGGGCCAGCATGATGCCACCAATGCAGTCGCCCACGGCATACACACCGGGAAGATTGGTGCGGTAGTGGGCATCCACCTTCACAAATCCGCGCTCGGTAAGCTCCAGCCCCTCGGCCTGCGGCACCACGGGTACCACGCCAATGGAAACCAAGCACACATCTGCCGTAATCTCCTGCACCTTACCGTTTTTGGCGGTAATGGTAGCCGTCACGCTGTCGCCGTTGTCCTGCAGGCTCTCCACCTTAGCACCGGGCATACAGGTAATGCCCTGTTTTTTGAAGGAGCGCTCAATGGCCGTGCACACATCGTTATCCTCATTGGGCAGAATGCGCGGCAGAGCCTCTACCAGCGTCACCTTAGTGCCAAAGCTGTGGTACACGTAGGAAAGCTCGGTGCCGATGGCACCGGAGCCGATGACAATCATGCTCTCCGGGCGTTTCTCCATCACCAGAGCATCCTTACTACCAATGATGGTTTTGCCGTTGAAGGGGAACACGGGCACCTCGCGGGTGCGGGCACCGGTGGCAATGAGGATGTTCTCGCCCTCAATCTCGGTCTCCGTGCCGTCCTCAGCCGTTACTACCACCTTGCCGGGGGCTGCAATGCGAGCCGTGCCGGTTACACCCGTGATTTTGTTCTTTTTGAAAAGGAAAGAAATACCATTGGAAAGGCGCTCGCTGATGGCGCGGGAGCGGGCGATAACGGCAGACCAATCAATGCTGATGTCACCACAGGTGATGCCGAACTCTGCGGCATGCTTGGCCATGGTGCCGTATACCTCGGCATTCTTCAGCAATGCCTTGGTAGGAATGCACCCCCAGTTCAGGCAGGTGCCGCCCACACGCTCTTTCTCAATGCAAACTACAGTTTTGCCGAGCTGTGCGGCTCTGATAGCACCCACGTATCCGGCCGGGCCTCCGCCGATGACAATCAAATCGTATTTCATGCCCTCATCATACCGCATCCGCACGCACGTGGCAATCATGAATTGCCGATTCCCCCGCAGCATTATGTCATGCAAAAGTTCGAGATTTAAATTTCGACATACGAATTCCGAAGGACGAATTTAAGTTTTGCTTGAATTCGGCTAGCAGATTATTCACCTCTGTGCCGTCTGCCTTGAAAATAAATTTGATGCTCATCTTATTCTTGCTTTTTTAATTAATTATGATATTTATGAGGATATGGGAATGTTTACAAAATGGAGATTACGCCGCGCTTTTCACCACTCTGAAAAACGGCAGCCCCACCACACGGCCGACGGATGCTTTTTTTTCTTGCTCATGGTTGGCTTTTTGTTGTTCCTCTTACTACTGAAATTAATTTTCGGTTAGCCGCCCGGCAGGTGGCGTTTAGCGAGGATTTTTTTTACCACCTCAGTGTTATCTGCCGTAAAAATAAATTTTATGCTCATTTTACTTGTGTTTCGTTAATTGTTTAATATAATAAAGACATGGGGAGAAGCGCAAGAAACAAACTCAGAAGCGGATTTCGAGGCATGGGAAAAAACACCCCCAACAAAACACATGACGGATGCCTTTTTGGCGTGCTCATGTTTGGCTTTTTGCTGTTCCTCCTAATAATGAAACTTATTTTCGGTTAACCCCCCAGCAGGTGGCGTTTAGCGAGGATTTTTTTTACCACCTCAGTGTTATCCGCAGTAAAAATAAGATTTACACTCATTAATTTAGTTGCTATTTGTTAAATATTATGCTAATTTACGCGTATGGGATTAATGGCAAGAAGAGCACTGCGGCGAGCCTTCCGCGGCATAAAAGAAAACAAGAACAATCAACCACATGACGGATGCCTTTTTGGCGTGCTCATGTTTGGCTTTTTGCTGTTCCTCTTAATAATGAAACTTATTTTCGGTTAACCCCCCAGCAGGTGGCGTCTGCCTTGAAAATAAGTTTGATGCTCATTTTTACTTGACTATATTAGTTAATACGGTTAAAAAAAAGCATGCTTTACGACCCCAAAAAAGACCCTTACAAAGGAAACTTCGTAGCTGGAATATACGCAGAGGTAAAGAGCTTCGTTGTTGTCACCGCTTGGGCCACGGGGATTACCCTCTTCTTAATAGCATGCATGATTGCTTGGGATAAACTTTTCAATTAACCCCCCAGCAGGTGGCGTTTGGCGAGGATTTCTACGCGGGCGGAGCAATCCTCCGGGATGAGGGCCCAGCGGTTGCCACGCTTGACGGCCACCATGGTGCGGCCTTGGAAGATGTAATCCATGAGCCGTTGGCGGTTGCGGAAGGAGGAGAGGCCGAAGCGGAGCTCAATTTATGTCATGTACGGAGGGTTTACAAAAATTCTGCTTGATGGGCCGGGAAAATTCGAGATAATAACAGTATATTGTTATTGTAAGTCTCTTCTTACCCCCTTTTTCGTCCCCTTTCCCTTATTTTAACCCATTTATATTAAACCATGAAACCTTTATACATTACAGCATGTCTTTTGGCTGCGCTGGGCTATGGTACCCATGCGCAGGAGGTCGGCGTAGGCGAGAACACCGCCCCGGCTGGTACCGAGGCGCAGGCAGAAAACCAGCCGCTAACGGTTAGCATTAGCCGCGATGATTCCTTTGCCGAGCAGGATTGTGACTTCCACATCAACTTCCAATCGCCCGTCATTAACGAGGCGGAGATAGAAACCGCCTCTACGGAGAATATCTATACCTTCACCTTCAACAGCAATGGGCAACCGGTGCCGCATGAAGCCGAGTGGTTATCTGCCAGTTGCCTCTCTCTGAAGATTACCGAAAAAACGCCGGCTATGGATTCCGTTACGCTGCGAGTGGAGCCCGGTGTACGCAGCATCGACGGCAAGGTGCACGAGGGCAAGAGCGTTTCCCTGCCCTGCTCAAACGGCATCGATGTGTTGAGCTCCGATTCTGACGACAGCCACGAGGTAGTGATTTTAGGCAGCGAATACGAAAAGGATGACGCCTTGCTGCAAGAGAGGGTGGATAGTCTCTATTTCCTCTACAAAGGCAACAAGATACCGGCCCGCGCCCGCCTAGCCACGGTGGGAGATGCCCTGAAACACTGGGAGGTGTACCGAAGCGCCTTCCGCTGGGAGATGGCCAACTCAAAAAAGGAACAGGAAAAGCTCCGTGAGCTGGACCCCGCCACCCCGCTGCCGCATACATGGATATGTGATGTACCCCTGTACCCCGATGAGGATGAGGAAGTGGAGCTGATTTTGCCTGATACCTACGCTTATCGGTATGTGTCATACAGCGAGTTCAACTTCAATTTTAAAAATCAGACACTTTACCGTCTGAGCAGCAAAACGCCGGGCTTTACCTTGACTCACGAGAGCACGGGCAACGGCGGCTTCAATATTATCCTCACCTTCACCACCCCCACACCGGTGGATGACATGGGCGCCCTCATGCAGCACCTGGAGTGGACCATCCGCGACCGCGACCACAATGATTGGGACACCCCGGTGTGGAAGGATGGCGAGCTGAGCACGGTGCTCAACGGCAAACGCATCAGCCTTCGTGTGGATGAGGAAGCCACCCGCCAACACTGCAAGACCTACACGCGCACCGATGGCAGCACCTGCACGGGCTCTTGCCGTATTGTGCTGAATGCCACGACGGAAGACCCGGAGTGCCGCTACAGTATTATTTGCAGCGGTAAATACCCGTCCATCCATGGGCAGATGAGCAAGAAAGACCTGTACGATGCAACCCCCATCGGCCCGAAAACGCCGTACATTCTCAGCGATGTCTTTAGCGGCCAGATGCTCAGCCACGGCTCCACTACCATTAATGTGGAGTACGACCACATTAAGAACGGGCAGGTGCGCCTGCACCGCATGGATTCCTCTGCCTCCAATGTGGCAAAGTTGCTGACGGCTTACGATATGTGGTATAAGCCCGGCAGATATGAAAACAACTTTACCTATGCCGATTCGGATAAGAACCGCCGCCACTCCACCGGCCGCGTGAATGATATGCAGGTGGTTCCCACAGAGCTGTTGCCGGGCGTGCTGCAAACGGTTAACTGCCCGCTGAGCGGCAGCAAGGGCGAGGTCTCCATCAACATTGCCGAGCAATTTAACGGAGCCCCGGCCAAGGGTGTTTACTTTGTGGAGATTGCGGCAGAATCTCGCTATAAGAGAGATGCCGATGCCCCCATTTACAACCAAGGCCTGGTGCAGGTAACGGACTTGGGTGTGCTGTGGAAGCTCAATGGCAAGCAGATTTTTGCCTGGGGCTATCATTTGCAAGATGGCAAGGAGGTGCAGCAAGGCAAGTTGCGCCTGCTCGATACCAAAGGCAAAGTTCTGGCTGAGGCCGACATGACTGCCGGCATTGCCCAAACGGATTTCCCGGCCGATACGCAGTTTGTGCAGCTTTGCACAGAGGATGATAGCGTGATGGTGGTGTACAACAAATACAAGCAAGAAAGCGAGGCCAACATTAATTGGAGCGACAACAGCTTGGCGGAAAATGGTATTCCGGCAGAGGAAATGTCTCACGGCCTGGTGTACTTGTTCTCGGACCGCTCGCTGTACCGCCCCGGTGAAACCGCCCACATTAAAGGCATGGTGCGCTGGGTGCGCGATAACGAGCTTTACACCCCCGAAATCCAAGAAATTAAGGCCAAGATTTATCAATCCGGAGAATTGGTGGCCGAGGAAAGCGTCACCCCGCAGCCCAATGGTAGTTTTACCTTGGATTTTACCCCGAAAAAAGTGGGCAGACACCATATCCGATTCAACGTGGTATACAAGGGCGATGCCGACAACACCAGCCCCGACCGAGCCACCTTGCTGAAGCACAACATCGATTTTGACTCTTGGTTGGCAGAAAGCACGCTGGATTCCTCTCGCAATGCTTCCCTGATTCTTGCGGTGCAGGAATACCGCCGCAATGAGTTTGAGGTGAAGAGCAGCCTCAACGTGGATGCAGAGCAACAGCAGATTACTGTAAACGCCAAGGCTACCAACTTTACCACCACCCCGGTGGCCCACGCAGAGACGGATTGGACCCTGCGCTTCTACCGCCGCAACTTCTACCCGCGCGGGTGGAAGGAATACTACTTCGGCGATTTCCGCCACGACACCTGGTGCCACTTCTATGCCTATTACATGGATGATGAGACCGCCGGCGAAAGCTTGCAGGACGTGGAGCGCGAATCCGGCACCTTGGATGCCAGGGGTGAAGAAACACGCATCTTTGAATTCCCTGAGTCGGATGAACCCGCCATGGGCTACATAATGCTGACCTCCACCGCCACCGTTACCAACGGAAATCGCCAGAGCATCAGCAGCTCGCAAAAAAAGGTTTACTACCCCACTGAGGTGATGGTGGGTATTAAAACCCCGGAAACCCTCCTGAAGGTGGGCCAAAGCGCACCGATAAGCTTGGTAGCCCTCACCCCGGAGGGCGAGCCGTGGAGCGGCACACCGCTGCAGGGCTCTATTCGCGCCGTGCGCACCAGCCACAGGGCCTACCGCTATGGTTCCTCGGCCATTGAATCCGTGCACAACGTGAAGGAGGAAGAGCAGGTGTGGGAGCAACCCGTTACCTTCGGCTCCACCCCCGCAGAGATTGAGTTCTGCCCGCAGCAGGCCGGTGAATACACCATCTTTGCAGAATGCACGGATACCAAGGGCAAAAAGACAGCATCGGTTATCACGCGCTATGTGTGGGGCGACGATGAATCCCCCTGGTATTACCACCACAATACGGGCTTGAGCTTAGTGACGGATAAAACACTGTACCAAGTGGGCGATACAGCCCATATTTTGGTGCAAACCCCGGTGGATGCCGAGGTGCTGGTAACGGTGGAGCGCGACAAGGTGCTGCGCCACTACAAGCGCACCATCACGGTGAATAATCCGGTGATTGAGGTGCCCATTGAGGCGGCGGATGCCCCGGTTGTTTATGTGGGTGTATCGCTGGTACAAAATGCGGATAAGCGCCGCAAGAACGGAGCCCCGCTGTTGAAGATGGGGGTATGCCAACTCAATATCGAGGCGGCGGATAAAAAGCTGGATGTAGCACTACAGGCCCCCACCGAGCACCTGTTGCCGGAGGATGCCTGCACCGTGAGCGGCGTGGTTAAGGATGCCGCGGGCAACCCCGTGCCGCAGGCAGAAGTAACGCTGTACGCAGAAGATGAAGGCGCCTTGCAAGTGCGTGGCTATACCCTGCCCCACCCGCACACCTATTTCTACTCTGCAGAGGGGCGTCCGCAGAACATCATTACCCAATCTGCCTTGGGCCAGCTGATTACGGAAGATATGAGTGAGCGCTACATGGGCAACAAGGGTGTGTTTGTGGGCGGTGGCGGTGGCGGCACCAGGGGTGGCAGCTCGGCCATTAGCTCGGATGAGGATGCCATGCGCCTGCGCGAAAACTTTACCCCCTGCGCCGTGTGGCTCGACAACGTAAGAACCGATGAAAACGGCTGCTTCAGTGCCACCTTCAGCAACCCGGACACCCTCACTCGCTACCGCCTGATGGCAGTGGCCGCCACGGAGGACAAGTTCGGCTCAGCCAAAACGAGCTACCATGTCACCAAACCGGTGATGCTGGAGCCCATTGCCCCCATGGGAGCCACGGAGGGAGACCTGCTACACCTGCCCGTTACGGTGAGCATGCTGCCCAACCAACTGGAGCAGGCAGCCAACGGTGCTGCCGTGGAGTGGAAGGTGCGCCTGAGCGGCACCAATGTGCAGCTGCCGGAGCCCGAAAAAACCGTGAGCCTCACAGGCAAGGAGCCCGTCACCATCACCTTCCCGGTGCAAATGAGCAAGACCGGCCAAGCAGAATTGACATGGAGCGTGCAGGCTGCAGATCCCGCCGCCACCGGCATATTAGCCCGCTGCAAAGATGCCGTGAAGCTGAGCTTTGAGGTGATTCCGCCCACACCCTTCCTGCGCGAGCGCATAGTGCGCCGTGTGGAAGCCGGGCAAACGGTGAAGGTGAACAACTTGGTAACCACGCCGTACCGCATGGGTAGCCCCATGGAGGTAACGGTGAGCCCCTCACCCTTGGCCCAGGTGGGCAATCAGTTGCATTATCTGTTCACCTACCCCTATGGGTGCAGTGAGCAGTTGAGCTCCACCGTGATTCCTTGGCTGGTGCAGGATTCGCTGAGCAAAGTGGGTATTCAGTACCCGTCGGAGCACTCCCGCAACGAGGTGTTGCGAAAGACCTTTGCCATACTCGAATCACGCTGCCTCGCGCCGGGGCAATACAGCTATTGGGATAATGGAGAATCGACCTGCGAGTACTCTCCCTATGTGGTGATGGTACAACACATGGCGCAACAGCTCTGCCAACAATCCTTGCCCGGCTGCAGCAGTTACAACATAGAAAGGCAGTACCGCCATTTAGCCTCAGCCCTGCTGCCGCAGGATGAAAAAGCCGCCCCGAACCTGCTGAGCATGTATGTGCTGGCGCGCGCCGGGAAGCTTAGCAAGGAGCAAATTACCGCTGCGTATGAGCGCCTTGTTTCTACCAACGATTCCTCACCCGCCAGGCGCTGGGCATTGGCGCTGTGCGCCCTCATGTGCCAACATGACATGGCCGAAAGCCTGAAAAACGAGGCCGAGCAGCTGGAGGCACAGCAGGCAAACACCGCATACTACGAGCATATCGCACTGCCGCCGTTGGAGTTCCTTAAGCTGATGTATGCCATTAAGAAGAACCCGAAGGCAGAAGAAACGGCTATGCTTTTGCTGGCTAAGCTGCAAGAGCATAAGTTCTACAGCACATGGAGCAATGGCTGGATGTGCCTGTGCGTGCACGATTTCTTGTGCCAACCGGAGGATAATGGCAATGTGGCCGGCTCGGTAAACGGAGCTCCGTTCAGCACCAAGCAGCCGCTTTGCCTCAAGCTTGCCACCGGCACGGAGGATACCCTGACCATTGAAGGTACAAATGCTTACATTTGCGGCTATGCCGAAGGCCACACCGCAGTCGAGCAACCGCTGCAAGCCATTGATAATGGTTTGAATATTCGCCGCTCGTACGAGAAGCTGATGCCCGATGGCAGCTGGAAACCCACGGCTACCTTTGAGCTGGGCGATGTGGTGCGCGTGAGCCTGAATGTGATACCGAGCAACAACCCGGCCAATAACACGCTGCGTTACATGGCCTTAGAGGACCGCCTGCCGGCTGTCTTTGAGGCTGTTAACCCGGCTCTGCTCTCGCAGGCACTGCCCCCGGGCATTGATGAAGAAACCGCCCGCCATTGGTGGTCCTTCAGCTCCTATATTGACAACAAGGAATACCTGAAGGACCGCGTGCGCTTCTTTGCCTCGTACCTCAACAACGAGGGCTTGAAGGCGCAGTACATTGCGCGTGTGGTGCGCCGCGGTAAGGCAACGGCCCCGGCTACCAAGGCAGAGTTGATGTACATGCCGCAGGTGCATGGCCTGAGCATTCCGCAGCAGCTGGAGGTGAAGTAATGCCTGCCGCAGCAACCAGCACCCTTACCCCGCCACCGCCGGCACCTCGCCGCCGGTGGTGGAGGTGGCTTGCGGGCACCTGTGCCGCAGGGCTATTGCTGGGGATGATAACCTGGCAGACCGTGCCGCTGTGGGTGGAGCCCCCTGCTCTGCCCACCGCGCAAAATCGTCTGGTGACAGACCGCAACGGGCAGGTGCTGGGGCTGCTCCCCTTGGCAGACGGCTACCGCCACCAAGGGCTCACAGAGCTGCCGCAGGAGCTGGCACGCTGCCTGATGGCGGCCGAGGATAAGCGTTTTTACAACCACAGCGGGGTAGATTGGGGTGCTGTGGCCCGTGCGGCATGGAACCGGTTGCGCGGCACCTCGCGCTCCGGGGCCTCTACCCTCACCATGCAGTTGGCTAAGCTGTGCAACCCACCGGCACAGCGCAATTACTCCACCAAAATCAAGGAGGCTCTGCAAGCACGCGCGCTGGAGCACCGCTACAACAAGCAAGAGCTTTTGCTGGCTTACCTGAACACGGCAGACTTCGGCAACCAATGCCGCGGGGCAGAGGCTGCCGCGCTCTTTTACTTCGGCAAGCATGCGGCCGATTTGCAAACGCATGAGGCTGCCCTGCTGGCAGCGCTGGTGCAGGCACCCGGCCGCCTGAACCCGCTGCGCCGCCCCCAAGCTGCCCTCAAACGCCGCAACAGTATTTTGCAACACATGGGGGCAGATACCACGGCCCCGCTGGGTGTGGCTGCGCACAGTATTATCGCCCCGCGCTATGTGGCCGCTGCCCCGGGGCAACTGACTTTGGATGCCGCCTTGCAGCGCGATATACAGGCCATTGCCGCGGATGAAGTGAATAAGCTGCGCCGGCACAATGTATCGCAAGCTGCCGTGGTGGTGATTGATAACCGCAGCGGCGAGCTGCTGGCGGCTGTGCCGGCGGCTCATCCCGACAGTGAGCGCGGCGGCCAACTCAACGGATTCGGCACCCCGCGCAGCGCCGGGTCTACCCTCAAGCCTTTTGTATTTTTGCAAGCCTTTGGGGCCGGGGCTTGGCCGGGCACCATCATGGCAGATGTGCCCACCCTCTACCACAGTGCAGATGGCATTCGCGCCCCGGGTAATTACAACAATTTGTATTTGGGGCCCATTACCATACGCCAAGCCTTAGCCTGCTCGCAGAACATACCGGCTATGGAAGCCCTCAACCGCTTTGGCAGCATCAAGGGCTTATTACAGCTGCTGCGCTCCTTGGGCATGAACTTGCAGGGAGATGCCGCAGAATACGGCTTAGGGCTTGCCATTGGTAATGCGCATGTAAACCTGTTGCAATTAACCCACGCCTACAGCACCTTAGCCCGAGGCGGAGCCAAGCTGCCGCTGCGCACCCATACGCAAATGGCCACGGAGGCAACGGAACAAGTGCTGAACCCCTTGCATTGCTACCAAATTGCGCATATTCTGAGCGATCCGTCCGCCCGCACAGCCACCTTCCACGAGGCGTCCGCCCTGAGTTTTCCCTTCCGTTGTGCGGCAAAAACCGGCACATCGTCCGATTTTCGCGACAACTGGTGCTGCGGCTTTACGGCAGAATTTACCGTGGGTGTATGGGTCGGCAATTTTGATAACTCCCCCATGCAGCAGGTCTCCGGTATCAGCGGGGCGGGCCCCATTTTTCACCGGGTCATGCTGCGCTTACAGGAGTATCACCAAGCACCGCTTTCCTTCCCCGAAAAACCGAAGGAGCTAACCGTGCTGCAAATAGACACGCGCACAGGCACCATTGCCACACCCGAAACGCCCCGCCGCTGCCTGGCCGACGAATTGGCCACCCCGGAGCAACGTGCAGCTTTGCCCGAAGCCCATTTGGATGACCGTGGCCGCGCCGTTTTAGACGCCCGCTATGCCGAGTGGTTTAATAAAACGAAGCATGGTAGGCTCTTTGCGCTGGATGCCACGGCGCACAGTGGCCGCCGCCCCACTATCCTGATACCGGCCCACGGCACCGTGGTGAGGCTGGACCCCACCCTACCGCATGGCGGCAGATACATTGAGCTGCGCTCCACCCTGCCCGCCGCAACCACCCGTTGGGAATCAACCACCCTCCGCATTGAGCAGCGCGCCGGCAAAACATACGCCGTGCTAACTCCCGGGCAGCATACCCTCCGCGCCTCATCCGACAACGGCTTGCAGGCCGCCTCCACCTTCACCGTACGCGAGTAAGGGGATGTTGAATGTTGGATATTGAATGTTGAAAGTGAAGTAGAGCGGAAAGGTGCTTTGTAAGGGCAACAAAGCTAAAATCAATAATCCAAAATCCATCAGTCTACCAACAGCAGCAGCACTTCATCGTTGCCGCTATCTTTGGCATAGGCGTAGGAGGAGTTTTGCCAGAGGTCTTTGAGCGTTTTATCGGCGCCGCGCTCCAACAACTTGCGCACCAATTTGGGGTTTCCCAAGCGGGCGGCACGCATTAAGGGAGTAACCCCCAACACATCTGCCATGTTGACATCTGCCTGCTGCTCAATCAACCACAGGGCGGCCTCCGTTTGGTTGGCCTGAATAGCGGCAGCCAAGGCAGTAAAACCGGCTACATCCTGCGCGTTGATGGGGGCACCCTCTGCCAGTAATTGGCGGGCTTGCTCCATATCCCCCTTCTCTACGGCTTTAATTAGGGGAAAGCGGTTGGTGGGTACAGGTTTGCTCAACGAATCGAGCAAGTTCTGCACATCCTCTGCAAAGGCAATGGTATGCACCGGCTCCTCCGCCGGCTCTTGCACGGGCTCGGTTGGCTGTGGCTCCGGCTCGGCAGTAGGTTCTTCTGCAGGCTGTTCCGCGGGCTCGGTAGAGGGCTCGGTCGGCGTGGGCTCCGGGGTAGGTTCGGGGGTGGCAGCAGGCTCTGTTTCCGTGGGGGTAACCGGGGTGGGAGTTACCGGCTCCTCGGGGGTCTGCTGCGTGGGCTCCGGCTCAGGTGTGGTATCCTCCGGCTGCGCGGGAGTATCCACCTGCTCGGGCGGGGTCGGAACTACCTCTTGGGGGTTAGGTTCGGGCTGCACGGTGGAAACATCTTCAACCGGAGTCTCTTGAGCAACGGGTGTATCCGCAGCTGTTTGTTGCGGTTCGCTCGGTGCTGTCAGGGGTGGCGTGGCAAGCTTCTTTTTGGTTTTCATGCTGTGCCCATAGTACAACGCACCGGCAGCCAGCAAAATGAGCCCGGCCAACAAAAGTCCTACACCATACACAAAAAATCTGCGTTTCATGATATCTACCCGTCTAACTGTTTGCAGTTTACCACAGTTCTATTCACCCCGCAAGCTCATTTTGAGGGGGCGCTTACGACTTGTCTTTGGGGCGAGTGAGCACCTTCATCAGCACATACAAAGCGGCCAGCAACACAATACCCATCACAATGAGGTGCGACTCGGCCTTGATGGCTGCCATCAATTGCTCCGGGGAGTTAAGCAGCTCCGGATTGTCGCGGCCCACTTTGTCACCAAACCAAGCCAACACCCAGCACCACATGGCAGAACCCGTGATGGTGGCAATGCTGAACTTCAGGAAATTCACCTTAGCCATGCCGGCCGGTATAGAGATAAGGTGGCGAATCACCGGCAGGAAACGGGAGAAGAAGATACCGCCCGTTGCGTAGCGGCGCATAAACTCCTCTGCCTTCTCTACCTTGTGCTTGGGCATGAAAAAGTATTTGCCGAACTTATAGATAAACGGACGCCCGGCCCACAGTGCCGTATAATACATGATAACGGAGCCGATGTAGGAGCCTACGGTACCGGCCAGCACCACGCCCCAAAAGCTCATGCTGTTACCCGGCAGCGTTGCCAGAATGGCTGCCGGCGGAACTACGATTTCGCTCGGCACAGGAATAATGGAACTCTCCATTGCCATGAGAATAACAACGCCGAGGTACTCCCAGGCTTTCACCCACTCCATCCATATCATGATTAAATCGTGCATGGCCGCATTATGCACATTCTGCTCCTAAAAACAAGTGTAAAAAAACTCGATAAATAGCAATTTGTCTATATCGTAGGGTGGGACTTCAGTCCCACCTTTTTAGTGGTATGGTTTGATAATAAATGTTGGACTAAAGTCCAACACTCCGATAGTATTTCCCCCACAACTACCAATTTGTAGGGGATATCACCCCTATGCATACCTGCCTATCCCACCAAAAATATCCTTTTCTTCGTGAAATTTATCATTTTTTTTAGAAAAATTACTTGACAAGCAGGCCACTCAAGCGTATACTCCCTGCGTTCCGAGAACACAGGGCTATGGTGTAATTGGCAACACATCGGTTTCTGGCACCGCTATTCGGGGTTCGAGTCCCTGTAGCCCTACTCAAAACCACCTCACCGCAGTGAGGTGGTTTTTGTTTTGCACCGATATTTGCCGAATGAGGCTAAATGTAAGAAATAGTTTTTATCGTGCCCTCGTATCCTTTTTTTGCTTGTAAGGTATAGGAAAGGTGATATATATTCGTCCAATAATATATGAAAAGAACCAAAGCCGCTGAATTTGCAAAAAAGGCCCACGATGGGCAATTTCGTCGTGGTGGGAATCCGTATTATTTTCATGTTCAATCCGTAGCTCAGCTAGTAAAAGAACACACGGATGATGATGATATTATTGCTGCGGCATATTTGCACGACACTCTGGAAGACTGTGAGGTAACCCTCGAAGAACTATCCATTTGTTTCGGTGAGCGCGTATCTGCATTGGTACAAGAGCTAACAAACAATGAAACATTGCTGGAAGAACTGGGCAAAGAAGAATACATGGTTCGTAAATTATCAGCTATGAGCGCTGATGCCTTGCTTATTAAACTCTGTGATACACTTAACAACATGACAGAGACAGACCGTCCGACACAAGCCGGAACTTATGCCCGCATCCAACATCGACTGCAACAATCTCTCCCTACAAATTGGAAGCCTGTTCACCAATCACTCAGCCAACACATCCTTGCAACCTACAACGATAAATTCGGCTCAGCCTCCGGTAATTCTCAACGATAGGCCGCATAAACGCTGCCGAATTCGCCGATATGGCAGTAGAAGGAGGCATCGGTAGCCAGAATCAGGCCGCATTCCTCGCCGAGGCGGCTCCAGGGTGCCACAACCCAACGAGCATCGCAGCTCCCCTTCCAACAAAAGAAATAGCAAAGCGTTTCCGGGGCGTGTGCAAGCAGCGTCTTTTGGCAATGAGCGGCAGGAAACACCTCCTCGGGTCTATGCAGCGACTCCGACAGCATCTCCACCTCTGAAGCCGCCATTCTACGAGCAGCCTCCGCCGAAAGAGGTGAACTCCACCACGCAACACAGGGCACCATCGACAGCCAGAACCACATAAGCCGCGTGGGTGCCTAACACCAGCGAGGGAGTGATGGTGCTGCCGTACATCACCGGTTTCTTGTAGTCCACCCTCAGCCCCCGCACCTGAAAATCCTCCGGCAGGTACTCCAGAGCCATGCGAACATACTGTGCATTGTTGACATGATTGTTGTAGTCTATATCATTTCTCTGCACGAGGAATGGCTTGAGGGGTGTCAGGGGGGCATCTGGCAGCAGAATTTTGCGAGACCCGTAGGTCATTTCCAAACGCGGGGGAAAATGAAACGACTCCAGCGTTTCTTTAGGCATTCGGCTCAATCGGCCTGTCTCCAGATTGACAAAAGCCGCAATCACCCAGCTTTTATAGCAGGCGTTGCCTTGGGCATCGTAGATAGCTGTGTTTCTATAGCCAAATGCCCCCTGCATATCATACACATGGGTAGTGCAGGTCAACCGCTCGCGCAGGCGCGGCACACGCAACACCTCCATCTGCCGAAAGTTGACAACCGGCGTTACCTGCCTTTCGTTAAGCCATTCACAAAAGGCAGCATCCTCCATGAAGGTAATGACGGAACAATCCTGCATCCACTGCAAGGCAGAAAACAGCTTCATGTTGCCGTTTTTATCCGTCTTGCTGGATGATACAATGTCTGAATAAGTACATGCACTCATCTTTGAGGAAGGGCTGAACGAGGGGTTAACGTTTATTGCTCCAGCAATGTGAGAATATCAATTAAGTGAGCATAATCTGCAGCTGTTAAACCATTGATATCGCGGGCATTTTTATCTGCACCTTGAGAAAGCAGATACTCAACAGCGGACACATAACCACGCCTGGCAGAAATCATGAGCGGTGTCATTTTTGTACTGCCATTAGCAAGGTTTACATCTAATCCTGCCTCGCACAGCATCTTCAAAACCTCCACATGACCTCCGAATGCGGCATGATGAAGGGCGCTATTTCCTTCTTTATCAAGGTAATCTGCTTTCATCCCCTTTGACATGAGGTAGGACAGCATCTCCGGCTGCCCACCCCATGCTGCATACATGAGGGCATTTACCCCATCCTTAAAACTCACATGGATATCGATACCTTTATTCAGGAAAAATTCCACACACGGAATACTACCACTGTATGCAGCTGCAATCAGCGGGGAGCCGCCGTTTTTTGCTCCCGGCACCGTTACATCCAATCCGCGTTCTTCTAAATACTCAAGGCAGGGCAGTGAACCGCCTTGAGCCGCATAGAGATGAAGCCCCTGCCCCATTACATCCTGAACAAGCAAATCGGCAGAAGCGGGGGTTAATTCTTTCAGCATCTCAAGCTGCCCGCCCATAGCGGCAATCATGCTGAGGGTTCTGCCCAATTTATCGAGAGCAGTCCGAGAAAGTCCTTGCTGTTCGAGCCATTGCATTGTTTCTCGAGCCCCGGCAAACACCGCACCGTGCAAGGCGCTCATGCCGGTACTTTCCTCCACAGCAAAAACATCTGCCCCGGCAGCGGCCAATTCCTGCAACACCGGCAGCATGGCATCACCTTGATGCTCCACACCGGCCAAAAAAGCCAATGTGGGTATGTAAGGATAAGCATTCAACTCCTCCATTCCGGCTCTACAGGCCGTATAGTGTTCCAGCATTTTTTTACGGCAAAGCTCGGCTGAGGGATTATTGCAGGGGTGTTGTAACACTGCTTGCAACTGAGGGAGACGGGGAGTCCTCTCATCCAAACAGGATTGAAGTCCCCCGGCACACAGGAGTGCCAGCGAAAGATACAAACAGATATGTGAACGCTTATTCATGGTGGGAAAGATAATCAGCCAACAGCATTATAACAATTGCCAGCTGCAGATTCAAGCTTGGAGAGACAAACACAGCATAATAACCTTGTGTTGTGGGTGGAGGTGTGTTAGGATGAAGCATCATGGTACCCACAAGCATCAAAGGCTGGGCGTGGCTTACATTGCCTTTCACCCTATCGGTATCAACGCTGGCCGTATGCAGCGGTGATACCGATGGTATGGTGGTGGCAGGCATGTTGTTGGCGGTGAATGTGCTGGAGTTTTGCCTGATTCCCCTCGAACAACGGCAAAAGAGAATAAGCGAGCAGCGGCGCTGCGCCATCAGACAAAGGGAGATGGATGATTTCACCTCGCAACGCGAGCACCTGCGCGCGCTTTTGGCCGCCGAAAAATTGATTAGGCTCGAAGAATGGTGGGAGGACGATGAATTTTGGGTTGACGAGAATGCGCACCTTCTGTTTGTTTTTGAAGGTGGGGAAGAGATGGATTTTGTGCTGCACGAGCCCACGGCGAGCGAGCTTTCTGCCCTGCTTGCCACGCACGGCATCCGCTGGCAGGCATCATACCAAGCCAAGCAAGGCAAGCGAATCGTCATCTCAACAGAGGTATAAACGGAGGTACGCTATACGAAATCCGATGGGGGGAAATGATGGCGTGAGGCGCGGGGGCATTAGCGGCGCTGCATCTGTTCCAGCAGTTTTTGCGGGTCGGCAAATTGTTTTTCGATTTGCTCGGTCCGCACAGCGCGGTCTTTTTCGGGAATGGCGGGAACAAGCTCGTAAAGGATGCGTTGCTTGATGTGCAGCACATCTTCCACGGTTTCAGCCTTGGTGAAGTCCTCACGAATTTGCTCCTGAATGATGTAGATTTTCATCCGCGCCAGCAGCTCGGCATTGGCCGGCATGGCTTGGGGCATTTCTTCCGCAATGATGGCCAAACGCGCAGCATAGTCATCGGGGTGAACGGATTGCAGGCGTTTCTCGATGGCTTGGCGTTCATCCTGAATTTGCATTTCTTCGCGCAGGCCGAGAGAATCATCCGTATCCGCCTCCACCATGTGGCGTTGCAGTCCTTTGGCGGCGTAGGCAAAATCCTCCGGCAAGCTATCGTACACACGCTTGAGGGCAGCCAGTTTTTCCTTACCCTGCAAAGTTGCAGCCTGTTGCAGGGTGCTCATGTTCTCCAGCGCGGTATCAACAGCCTTGCAGGCGGCAGCCACATCGACCCCGCCTACAAAGCCACCGACGAGTTGGCCTTGCGAGCTGAGCACCATGATAGTCGGGAACGCCTCCACACCATAGCGCAGGCACAGTTGCTGATTTTTCTGCAAGGAGGCCTCGCCGCCAACGCGGGCGGGGTCGTTCGGCACATCGATTTCGACAGGCACGAGCTTTCCGGCAATGTGTTGTTCAAAAGCAGGAGAATCCAACACCTCCTTGCGCAACCTGATACACCAAGTACACCAGTCGGAACCGGTAAAATCAATCAATACGGCTTTATCCTCTCGGGCGGCGCGCTCCAAGGCCGCATCCAAATCCGTCATCCATTCCATCGCCCCAAAAGCCGGTGTCGCCATGGCAGCCAAGCCGACTGCGTATAACATTTGCTTGAACATACCGCCATTCTGTACTTTTCGTTCGCGGCGCTCAAGTTATTTCTTACAGCATGACGCAAGCAAGCGTACAGAAAACGACCCTCCCGATGCGTGGCAACCGGAAGAAAGGCACCCGATTGCCGGCAGAGGGATAACAAGGCGAGGGGGGAAAAATCCGCGACGGGCGCGCTACAGAATTCCTCCATCGAGCATTCAGCCAGTGTTTATTTACTTGACACCCTGAGCGGTAGGGAGTATGTTGCCTGTGTATGGCAAGCGATGCTAAGTTGATAGAATTAGAGAAGAGACGCATCTTTCCTCTGTTGGTGAGCTACTCTATGCCGGCAATCATTGGCATGGCGGCTATGTCCATCTATAACATTGTGGGTGCCATTTATGTGGGGCGTTGGTGTGGTGCCTATGCAGTAACGGCCATGGGCTTGGCCTTTCCGGTGCTCAACCTGATGGTGGCCGTGGGCACCTTGGTGGGCTTAGGTTGCGCCGCCAGTGCCTCCATTGCCTTGGGGCAAGGCAAACGCCGCCGCGCCCAAAACATTTTGGGGCATTGCTTGGTGCTGAGCTTCCTGACCAGCGTGGTGGTGGGTTGGCTGCCCTTGCCGTGGATTAATGAGATTATGTTTGCCTTTGGCGCGGATGCCAACACGATTAAGCCCTCGCACGATTACATGATTGTGCTGATGCTGTGGTTCCCCTTCAACTCGGTCTTTTTGGGGCTCAACCACCTGATGCGTGCCAGCGGCTACCCGAAAAAGGCCATGGTGAGCCTCATCATCTCGATGGTTATCAACTTGGCGGTGGCTCCTCTGTTTATTTATACCTTTAATTGGGGCATTGCGGGTGCAGGCTTGGCCACGGCTGTGGCGCAAACGGTAGGCTTGGCATGGGTGCTGTTGCACTTCTTCCGCAAGGATGTAGTGCTGCGATTCACGCGCGGCATATACGCTATCAACTGGCCGCTCACCAAGCGTATTTGCACCATTGGTATGCCGCCCTGCCTGCTTAATGTGGTGGCCTGCTTTGTAGTGTTGCTGTTCAACCAGTTGTTCATTACCTACGACGGCCAGATGGGTGTGGGTGCCTACGGTGTGGTGAACCGCGTGATTTTCTTCTTCTGCATGATTGTGGCCGGCATTACGCAGGGCATGCAGCCCATTGCCGGGTATAACTTGGGCTTGGGCCAGTATTGCCGAGTGCGCAAGGTACTGCTCAACGCCATGGTGCTGGCCTCCGGCATTACACTGTTCGGCACGCTGCTGATGCAGATTTTCCCGCGTGATATTGCCATGCTCTTTGTGAAGGAGGAGGATGCCAATGCCTCGCAAATCATTAATCTGGCCACATACGGCCTCACGGTAGTTAGCCTCATCTTCCCCTTCGTGGGCTCGCAGATTGTTATCAGTAACTTCTTCCAGGCCATTGGGCGCCCGGTGATGAGCATTTTCCTGACTCTGACCCGCCAGCTCATTTTCCTGATTCCGGCGCTGCTGCTCATGCCGATATGGTATGGCGAGCCCGGCATTTGGTACTCGCAGGTGGTGGCAGATGTTCTGGCTGTCATCATGGGCTTTACGGTTATTACCTTGTTCTTGGCAAAGGTATTCCCGAAGAAAAATGTCTGCATTAATAATAACTGATTATCCCCCCCTCCTCACGCACCGCCATGTCTAGCGTTATTCTTACCATTGCCACGGGCAACAAGCACAAAGCCCAGGAAATTGCCGCCATCTTGCCCGCCCATTTTGTTGTACGCACTCTGGCAGATTACCCCGCATTGCCGGAGATTGAGGAAACGGGCAGCACCTTCGCAGAGAATGCCCGCCTGAAGGCCTGCGGCATCTCTGCTGCTATTGAGGGTTTGGTGCTGGCCGATGACTCCGGCTTATGCGTGGATGCGCTGGGGGGTGCTCCGGGTGTTTTCTCTGCCCGCTATGCCGGCGAGCACGGTAACGATGCTGCTAATAACGCCAAGCTGCTGGCGGACCTTGCGGCCATGCCCGCAGGCACACCCGCCACAGCCCGTTTCATGTGCGCCATGTGTTTGGCCGAGGGTGGCCAAGTGAAGGCAGAGTTTATTGGCAGTGTGGAAGGCTGCATTACCTCCTCCCCCGCCGGAGAACACGGCTTTGGTTATGATCCGCTCTTTGTGCCCGCAGGCTACAACTGCACCATGGCCGAGCTGCCCGCAGAACAAAAGAATGCCATCTCTCACCGTGCCAATGCCCTCAAGCAGTTTGTAGCCTATTTGGCGCAATGAATGAGAGGAAGGACGAAGTGGATGTACAATTTACAATGTACAAGGTACAATTTGTTTGGCTAGGCGGCTCCGCCGCAGGAGGGGGCAAAGCCTAGCCACACTTACCGCCCGCGCCTTGAGCGCGGAACACAAGCCGATTGATAAGCTCCGCTTGCCCTGCGAGCCGTAGGCGAGCGGAACTCTTAAATTGTACATTGTAAATCGTAAATCCAATTCGTCCCTCGTACTTCTACAAATTGCTATTTGTGGGGTTCATTGATGTGAGCGCAGCGAACGGAATTCAAGAGTCCGGAGGACGACAGACACATAGCCGGGGGCGCAAGCCCCCGGTATGGGGAAAAGAAAATCGGAGCCCCGAGGCGCCGGAGCGAACGC
>CAJGCZ010000038.1 GCA_904501975.1 uncultured Akkermansia sp. | reverse complement strand
GGATGAACCGTTACCCTCGACGCATCTTTAAAGGAAAATCTGCTCGCCTCATGGCACGTACAGAAAAGCTCCATTTTATCAAATTTGCAGCCTAAATAGAAGAAAAATCACTTACTGTCGCATTTGGTCTTGCAATTCAGCCTCTCCTGCTCATTACTCCTCCGGGGAAACGCGCACGGCTTCGCGCATGATTTGCTCAAACGGGAGTTTTAGCGGCTCGCCGGTGCGGGGATTCTTGAGGCGCGGGGCGATGAGCGCGGGTGGGCCATCGCAATTTTCGGCGCGCAACAGCAGCGGACACCACACATGCTCGTGGTGCGGGGAGTGAATGGTGAGGTCGGCATACAGAGCATAGACCGTTGTCTTAGACCACAAAAATCGGCAGAACAGGCGTTCCATATACAGGCGATTCAGCGTTACACGGGTTCCTTTGGTCAGATTGGGCCAACGGCTTGGGTGGCCAATGAAGGCAAATGTTCCCTTTTCCCCGGCCGGTTTCATCAGCGGAAAACAGCCCATTTTAGTAACGGCGGTTCCGCCAAGGTAATCAAAGTTTGACATTTCACGGGGCGGCAGCTGCAGGCGCACATCTTCATTCAGCTCGTACACAGAATCCGCCGGCGCCTCGGTAACAAAGGCCGTTACATCTGCCCGAAACGGGGTTTCACATGCACACAAACCAAACAGCGTGCAGAGCACCACCCCCATAAACACCAGAATTTTAGAGCAAAAACCCTTCATCACAATCATCCTTCATTAATACTCAACAAAACGCGCTGCAAACGGGCAGAGCCATAATACCCCTGTTGCTGCACCTTGTGCAGGGCGGCCTCAAACTCCTGCACAGAACCACCTACCGCTTCTATCTGCTGATACAACTCTTTTCTATCGGGCCACAACCATTTGCGGGCATACTTGGCTTGCGTGTAAAGCTCGGCATATTCCTTTTCCAACAGCGAAGCGGCGGCCTCTGCCGTGGCTTGGTCGTGCACAGATTGCAGGAGCCGGGTCATGGGGTGCACAGATTGGACTAAGCGTTGCTTGGCCTCTGCTACGGCGGCCTCACTCTCATACGGAACATAGGCCGATACATCGTACCATTGATTCACATGATGAAGCATCCCCTCTGCCGTGGTCTCAAAATTCAAGGTAATACAAATGTAGGCCTTCCCCTTCACAACAACATTTTCGTCGTAAAATCCCACCAACTTGTAGCCGCATTTTTTCCATGCCTTGGCGCGCACAAACAGCTCCAGCATGGAGCCTGCATATTTATGAAAACGGCGAGCCTCCACATGTTGCACCACCCAAGCCGTATCCGGCGAATACCCCGGCCCCACCTGCCCGGCAGCCCAAGCCGTGTGTTTTTTCTGCGGCATTTGCAGCAAAAACTCTTCCGTAGCCGCAGCACACACATCTGCCGGCACCGGCGGCGGAAGAGGAGCCACCGCCACAGCCTCTTGCGGAGCCCAAGCAAGGAGCAACCCAAGCCACATGTAATAAACAAAGCGTTTCATAACAATACCGGTATTGTAGCATGCCACTACGGCACGGCAAGCATAAAATACCATTTTCGGCGCATAAAATCACCTATTAGGCAAATTCTGCACCCATTTTATAATACTTTGATTTTTTTTATCTTACACCTCATTATACTTGACCACCCATGTGCGCTTGCGTATACTACAGGCGAAGCAACTTTTCTACAGCAAGCACACCATGAACACGGCAGAATCTATTATCACCATCGGTAGCGGGGCACTTCTCCTCCCCTGCCTTTACCTTATCCTGCCCGCCATTTCGGGAATCGATGTTTTAGAAATCATCTATACCATCGTGGTAGGCGTGTATGTTATCACCCTTGCCGCTCTGTTTTTCGGCATGGCATGGCGGTTACTCCTGCGGGGGCGTTAAGCAGGTAAAATGCTGCAACACGCGTTTCACCTCTTCTTCATACTCCATCGGGTAAATGCAGAGCTGTTGCTCCCAATACAAAACAACAGCCGTTGCCGGAGCATCCAGCAGCTGAGATAAATGCGCCACCCCATGCCGCTCGCCTATGGCGTCAATCTCGGCATCAATCAGTTCATCCTCGCTCAAACAATCGCACAAGGCCATCGCCCAGCCGCCTCCCGGTAATTCCACCAAGTTCGCCTCCCAACGGCAAAAGGATAATTCTATCACCACTTTCAGGTGCCCGTTACATGCAGATTCTGCCTGCCGGGCCATAGCCTCCTGAATCTTAGCATAAGGCAACTCGCAGCGCAGCGAACTGCCGCTCAAGTTTCGCACCGGAATCGCGGCCAGTCTTTTAGCGCGGCGGCACTGCGGCTCAATCCCCGCATCATCGCATATTCCCCAAAACACCGTGCACGCTACCAGCAAAACCACAAAAAGGAAGACTATTTTGCCTGCTTCCATGTTTACCTCGCGCAGCCAAAACATAGCTGCAACACTCAGACAAAAAAGCACCGCGTTCACTATATAAACCACCTTACGCTGCACCAAGCGGCGTTGAATATACCACCACACCGCCATCAGCAGCACTGGGAGCGCTATAAACACGTCGCACATCATCAACATCTCGCAAAGGCGCTTCGGCTATCGGCTTTCGCCCGTCGGGGCATTCGCCGTCTTCTGTTCGGAGGACGCCTTAGCAGCCGCCTCCTCTTCCTCCCCGGAAATCCACTGCGCACAGGCACTCCCCAAGGAGCAAACAGCCCCCACCGGCGTAGCCACCGCCACACCGGCCGCCAACGTTGCATTGGCAGCAAGCGTCAGCGGCACATCCACCGCCACCGCAGTTAACACCCCCAAGGGATAGGCGTAATACTTGTGCGCATCCGTAGAAAGCGCAGAGGAGTCCTGCGCATCCAGGTAATCTAAACTACCCGTAATAATGCGGCGATTATTCTCTCCCCTGACGGTTAAAAGTTTTGCAGCGGAAGGCAACGAGTCACACTGCGTATCATCATCCAGCATCAGCAGCACCCGTTTCTCTCCCTTTTTCTCTGCCTCTAACACCGTCGGCACATAAAAGTCACCGAGGCGAAAATACGCCGGAACAGCTTTATCCGCATCCGGGCACAGCGTTGCGTAACCGCCGCCCATGCGAGAATCAAGCAGCTGCACGGGGCATCCCTTATAGCACCCACGCGCAGGGCCCACATACCCTTTCGCATAAATGGCATCCCCTGCCCGGTACAGCTCCACATTACCGGATTCCGGCACCCAAGCCACGTTATCCGCCATCTTGGCGCGTTGCCACACGTATTGGTATACCGAGCTATGGCAACTGCTCAGGCAACACACACTCAACAACAAGATAGCTAATTTACACAGATTCATGAGGGGGAGAACTTACGCCATTCACTATAACACATGGCATTAACAAATCAATCAGAAAATAAGCGGATGTGCGTTGTAACCGGGCGCGTTCCCTTCCAGCCCACAAAATACTCATCGCTTTCACTTCCGGGCACGCGGGTACGCCATTCTTTCGTACGAATCAGATTTTCTATAACAGGGGCACCCGACCTCCACGATACACACAGCGGGCCGCTCTCCTCGTGGTCCGCCCCGCAAAAGGCATCCACCACCAAACTTTTACCATCGGGCGCCAAATACAGTCTAGTTACGGCGGAGACAGGCTCCGCCTTGCCGCGTACCGCAATAGAAAACGGCAGCTTTTGCGTACCCACATGCACATCAAGTTCCACGCGCGAGCCGGTATCCGTATCCACAAAGAACAACTGCCATGCTTCATCTTCCCCTGTTTGCGTAAAGCGCAATTGGTACGGCGTACCGTGTATACTCACAACATCGCCGGAAGCGTCCACACTCGCCCATTCCTCTGTGTGCCCACCGGTCGGGTCCGGGATTTCATCGAAATCAAATATCAGCCGAAGGTAATTTCCTTCCCGCGTATCCACTTCTTCTGCCGCCACGTAGGCACGCTCCAAAGCCTCTTTCCCTTCCTCCAAATAGCGCTTTGTATGGGGGCCGATAGAAGCCTCGGAAGAGCAGAAGAATTCACCATCAGCGGGCAAAGCTTTGCCTCGCATGGCCTCCGTTGTGGGCGTGCCAGCCATGCCGCGGTAAATGCCGGCAAGAGTCTCTCGGTTGTATTCCGCAGCAAAGGTCTTCAAAAACTCGACATCAGCCGGGGCATAATCAGAAAAGGTCTCCTTGCCCTTGCCATCATCATACATCACGGCACGCACCGGGCAAACCTCATCCCATGCAGCGCTCACCTCACAATGGGTATCGGCGCACTCCACGCGCATAAAGCTACGCACCGGCGGCAGATAGGTGCTGCGAAAGGCAAAATAGGGCTCAGGTTCCGGAGCTGGCACCATGATATAGCCATCATCCTTCGCCATGGCGCTTCCGGCTTTTATCAAGGCCGCCTTACCGGCTGCATCCGGCGCAAAAAAGCAATGCGTAGCGGTGCATATCAGGTGTCCGCTCACAGCAAGCATGGCAGCATCAGGCGTTGGCAACACCTCGGTAGCCGGGGCAGGCTCGGGCTTCACCCCGCCACAGGCACAGAGCAACAAAGAACAGGCAAACAGCAAAAGTATCGTCTTCATCGTTTATTTGGCAGAAGTTTTTTCGTTTGGCTGCACGGCAGATGGCGTTTCCCCACCCTGCTGCACACAAGCATGGTACAGATTGTGTGGCAACGCCACGACACAAACGCCCACACCGACAGCGCTCGCAGCCAGAGTTAAGGGAACATCCACCGCCACAAACAGCACCGCCCCTATCGGGTAGGCATAGTATTTATGGGCATCTGTCGGCAAGGGAAGATTTGTTCCGCAACAAAAATCATCCTCATTCACCGTAATGGCATAATCCGGATTTAAACAATGCCCGGCTACATTCAATTTGCGAGCGTTCGGGGGTAATTGCTCCGTCGCGTATCGCGGCGCGTCCAAGGTAATCGTCACCTCCCGTTCTCCTGCGGCCTCGGCTTGCAGGGCAGCGGCTTCTTCAGTATGCCACAGCGGCACATACACCACCTCAGCCCCCTCTTGCACAGGGCTCACAAAACTATGGCCATTACCCATACCGGCTATAAAAAACGGCACACCCTTGTAGCAACCGCGAGCGCGCCCTTTGTAGCCTTTAGCATACACCTCGTTACCCACAGCGTAAAGCTCCATGGGGGCATCCTGCGGTACCCACCATGCCTGCTCTGCCACCTTGGCGTGCTCCCACGCATAGCTGCTTACCGTAGACCAGCAGCTGCTCATCAACAAGGCTACACAGGCCCCTGAGCAAGACCATTGTTTCATTCGTGCAGAGCTCATCATTTCAATTATCACCGAATTCCGTCTCTGCTTTATGATTCATGTACCATGAGCGCAGCGGACACCACACGGGCGCCGTAACCAGCATAGCAACATCGGCCACGGCATCCACCACAAAGAACGGCACCTGCGCCACCCGATGAGCAACGGTATAGGTATCGCGATCCTGTAGCGGCAACTCTGCCAGTACAGTTAAATCTTCCGTAGAAACCTCACCCAAGGCGCGGGCGCGCTTGTAGTCAAACTCATTCTGCGGAATGCAACGATAAGCTACGCCATCTCGTTGCGGGTAGCGAGCCGTCTCAATGGGCTGTAGCCAACGCTCAACAGGAATGGACGCATCCACCGGAAACTGCTGCCACATCTCTTGGATATGCAAGGGCACATCGGTGTCGTCTGTGTATCGAATCACGGGCCGCTGAGATGTAGCGTAACTGATTTCGCGCTCCACATAGCAAACACCATCCAACACGTAGGCCGGGCGAAACTCGTGAATCAACCAAAAGGTAGGCGCATACGAATCCTCAAACTCGTTGGTAATATGGCGCTTGGGGTACAGGCCATCCACCATGGCAACACGATAATCCTCCGGTGCCAGCCAATCACGCGTATTGCAGGTGACGGGTAAGCTATTGCATGCCGAGAGCCCACAGGCCAACAGCAGCATCATTCCTTTTGTGCTCAGGCTACTCATCTGCGTTCATTATACACCACACAACAAAACACACAAGTCTTTTATTGTGTTTTTTTTACGAGTTTTCATCCGGCATTATTGTGGCCAGAGAATCGGGGCCACGCTCCAAGAAAGAGATATGGTCCATCCCCGCTGTGCGGTGCCCTTCCTTATCAGCATAGGCTACGAGGTATCCCCCGTAACCATCGTTTCTATGCTCATACGGCTCAAAGCAAAGCACCCAATCAGCCTCTTCATGCTTATTCTGCTCAAAATACCATGCGTACTCCGGATTATCCCTATGCCAAACGCCGGCAAAACGGTACAGGGCATGAAAACCGGTATCCCACACCACATCGCCCACCTGCATCTCGCGCCCATCGTTATAATACAACTTTTCAGAGCGCTGAATGAGCCGCAGGTTTTCCGGATTCAGGGGCTGCATGGGCTGCTCTACCACCCCGAACCAGGCGTGCGGGGTTAACTCATCAAAGAGATGCAGCGTGGGCAAATCGCTGTGGTGGGTCCAGCCGCCCAACACGGCACGATTCAGGAGGCAATCCAGCGCCCCGATGCGCACACGCTGAACGCTGCCATCGGGCAGGCTCAGCTCTGCCAAGTCGCCGATACACACCAGCTCTCCACCGCTATATCTTACCGGAATTGTTCCCATATCTCGTGTTGCCTTTTCGTATTAATTCAAGCTCCAACCATGCTCGCCATGGTAAATCATTTGGCGGGTCATGCCACCGTCTATGCAAATATTTTCACCGGTAATGAAGCCGGCTTTAGCGGAGCAGAGGAAAAGCACCATCTCCGCAATATCCTCCGGTTTACCCACACGGCCCACCGGTTGTTGCACGGCATCACTCCCGCTGTATTCAGCCCCCTGCGTTTCTATCCATCCCGGGGAAATGGAGTTCACTCGCACCTTGCCAGCCAACGACACCGCCAGCGCGTGCGTAAGCGCCGCAATGCCGCCTTTGGCTGCGGTGTAACACTCCGTGCCGGGCATGCTCATGCGGTCGCGGCTGGAGGACAAATTCACAATAGCGGCACCCTCAGCAAAATGCTCCATGAACAAACGGGCAAGCATATAAGGCGCGGCCACGCCCACTTGCAGCGCATAATTAAACTCTTGCCAGGTGCAATCCGGCAGCCCCTTGAACAGCGGTGCCGCGTTGTTGATGATGAAATCCACCCTGCCATACTCTGCCAACACCTTCGCGCAAAAGGCGTGCAAGTCGTCCTCATTCGCTAAATCTCCCACAAAATAGGGATTATCCTGCACATCAAACACACACACATGCGCCCCCGCCGCACGGAACTTATCCGCAATGCAACGGCCAATCCCCTGCACCCCACCTGTCACCACCACAACTTTACCGGCAAACTCATTCATAACTTCATTATAAAGGATTCCCCCTCATTCGTCAATAACGAGAAAAGGAGGAGGTACGAGATACGAATTCCGAAGGACGAAGTGGGATTTACAATTTACGATGTACAAGGTACAATTTGTTAAGCTTGGCGGCTGCGCCGCACGATGGGCAAAGCTTAGCCACGTTTACCGCCCGCGCCTTAAGCGCGGAACACAAGCCGACTGATAAACTCCGCTTCCCCTGCGAGCCGTAGGCGAGAGGAACTCTTAAATTGTACCTTGTACATTGTAAATCGTAAATCCAATGTATCATCAGACATTGACGCACGCGCTGTATGCCACACTAAGCACTGGAAAACAAATAACTATACAGCTACAATACAAACCATGTTCAAACAGCTCTTTTTCGCGCTTACCGCTTCCGCCATCATGGCCCCCGCTTGGGGTGCCACAGAGTGGATGACGGATTTTGAGTCCGCCCAAACCAAAGCCCAGGAGGAAAACAAAGCGTTGCTCGTCAACTTTACCGGCTCCGACTGGTGCGGATGGTGTGTGCAATTAAAGAAAGAATTATTAAACACCCCTCAATTCACGGATTATATAGCCCCGCATTTCATTGCCGTAGAAGTGGATGTGCCCAACAATGCCTCGCGTGTGGGCGGGGAAGAAAACCTTATGAAAAACCGCGAGCTGTGCCGTCGTTTTTCGATTAGCGTTTTCCCGTCCGTGGTCGTGATGACACCCACCGGCTTTGTCACCGGAGGCTTCACCGGCAGCACGGGGTTCACGGCCGCCAAGGCCGCCTTAAATGCTGCGCTGAAAAACGCTCAGGCACTGCAAGCAGCGCAAACGCTGCAAGGTGCAGAAAAGGCACAAGAGCTCTTAAAAATCTACCGCCGCTTGCCGGAAGACCTGCAAGATGCCGGAGCTACCCTGCGCGATGAAATTGTAACCCTCGATACAGAAAACACCACCGGCATGCGCGACACCTTGCGCGCCGAAGCAGAACTCATGCGCATTGAGCAGCAGTTACACCAGGCACAAACAAAGAGCATTGACGATGCTATTCGCATTGTGGACGAAGCTCTTAAAACAGCCATGCCGGTTAATCGCAACGTGCTGAAACAGGCAAAAATTAATTTCCTTCAGGAGAAAATTTACGTTAAGTTAGGAGAAGCCAAAAACGTGCAAGACATTGAGGAGGTGAAACACATGCTACTCCACGAGTTTGTGCCCGCCATCCCGGAGGCCGACCGCGAGGAGGTACGCTTGCAGATTGAGCGTGAGTTTGCCGACCCCGAGAAAGTGATCAAAGAACAGACGGGGTATTAACCGCCCCCGCTCATGCTATAAGATACGGCGTGCTCTTCCCAAAACGAGCACGCCGATTTTTGTAAGCCCTTGTTGAAGGGGAAGTCTTTCCATTTTCTCATTGACCCGGCAGGAAAGAACAGGTAGAATACCGCCATGAGAACGCTTTTTCGATTCATGATGTGCCTGATAGGAGGCTTGGGAGCCGTTACGGTGCAGGCTGATACCCCGGCTAACGCCGCCGCACCGGCACAGGAAATTGATGTCATGTCGATGGAACGCGATGCCAAAAGCGGGCTGATTCTCATTAATGCCGTGGTCAACAATACGCCCATGCGCTGCATGCTTGATACGGGCGCAAACCGCACTATCCTGCACCACGAAAGCGCCTTAAAATTAAAAAACGTCCAATGGCTTAGTACCGCTCACCTCAAATTCGACAGCAATTCCACCCAACGCCCCAAGATGCTGGTCGCCAATTTACAAGCAGGCCCCGGCATTTCTCCGCGCCACGTGTTCGCTGTGTTGGATTTGAGCTCCGTTCACTCCATGATGGCAGAAAAAATTGACGGCATCATCGGCATGGATGTGCTGGGCTCCCTTCCCTTCACCTTCGATTTCCGTAAAAATGAATTCTACTGGGGCATACCGCAAGACGCCGCTTTATCCCCTGTTTACGGCAAAATGGAAAACGTGGGTCGCATGATGGTACACCCCAAATGCGGCAGCAAGCAATTGAATCTTCTGTTAGACACCGGCAGTGTTATCACCAAAGTTCCGGCTCAGGATTGGGAGGCAGGCTCCGCCGGTGAAATCTCCGCCCGTATGGGCAATGTGGATTCTACCCAATACATCAAGGTAGAAGAAGGCAAGCCTGCGGATTTGGAAGTCGCCCCCGGCGTACTGCTGCGTGGTGTGCAGCCGATTCTGTGTAAGCAGAAGGAATCCGCGCTTATGGGGCTGGACGCCATGAAAGACGCCGTGCTCATTCACCTGCCGACCGAGGAAAGCGTGTACGGTCAGTTCTTCTTTACGCTCTGAGATTCGCAGCCGGGGATAGGGCGGAGCTCAGAGCTCCAGCTGCATTCCCGTGGACAATGAGTGCAACCGCTCGCCCATGATGGGTGAGAGAATAGCCATAGCCGTTTCACCCGTGCAATGGCCGGTGTAATATTGCGTGGGCAGGGCCAACAGCAGCTGCGCCGCCTGTTGCAAGCGAGCGGCATCTGCCACGGCATGGCAGCGCATGTAATGAAATCCGCCCACCAACACATCCGGCTTAAAATAAGTAGCAATGTTGAGGATTCCGCGATGCGAGCATCCGCTGAACAAAACCTTTTTGCCCTTTTCCTCAATGAACAGATATTGCTCGTGCCGAAAATCATCGGCCACAAGTCGGCCATGCACCACCGCTTTCATGCCGGCTCCTTCTGCAGAATACAGCATGGGCATTTCCGTGGCACGGCACAGGGATACCCCCGGCGCTAATGCCACCGTATCTTGCGTGGCCACGCAAAAGCGGGAGCATGCCTTCCAAGCCTGCGGCAAACCTATCTCGCGTCCGTTGGCGTTGTAATGTGCATCAAAGGCATGCGGCGTCACCCACACGGCGGCTTGCGTATTCAGCTCCATAAAACGCCCCAAGCCTCCGCCGTGGTCGTTGTGTCCGTGAGAGAGTACGGCTACATCCACCGTAGCCAAATCCGCCCCCATGCGCACCGCGTTTTCGGCGAATGCGGACGTTGCCCCGGCATCAAACAAAAGCCGCAAGCCGGCCTCCGTTTCTATCAACAGGCTTAAGCCGTGCTCCGCCACCAGGTCGCCCCGGCTCGTGGTATTCTCTATCAACACATGCACCTTCATGCCCCGACAGTTTAGCGCCGATGGGCAGAAGATGGCAAGTTTTTTCTTCCGGGGTGATTAAGTTTTCAGCTGTTAGGCCCGCAAATAGCATAAGCCCTAAAAGTTTACGCTCTGTTCTAGTTTTTAGTTGATAAATGGAAGTTTGTGGAAGTACGAAGGACGAATTCCGACATACGAATTTGTGAGTTCCGCGCCTTACGGCGCAAAGATAGCAAAGCTTAGCATAAGCTGCCACCCGCGCCTTGAGCGCGGAACACAAGCCGACTGATAAACTCCGCTTCCCCTGCGAGCCGTAGGCGAGCGGAACTCTAAAATTCGTCCTTCGGAATTCGTAACTCGTACTTCTACAAATTGGTAGTTGTGGGGGTAATACTATCGGAGTGTTGGACTTTAGTCCAACATTTATTATCAAACCATACCACCAAAAAGGTGGGACTGAAGTCCCACCCTACGATAAAGACAAATTGCTATTTATCGAGTTTTTAGAGATACCCATATCTCTTACGGAAGCCCAACACCAGGCACACGGACACCACCAGCGCTGCAACCTCAGCCAAGGCGGCACTCCACCAAATACCGTAGGCACCCCACAACAAGGGCAACAACAACACCGCCGCCGTTTGAAATCCCAGTGTGCGCATAAAAGCAATAGCACCGGAAATAATACCGTTGTTCATCGCCGTAAAGAGCCCGGATGCAAAAATATTATACCCTTGCAACACAAAACACAGCGCATAGGCACAGAAGGCATATTGAGCCAGCTCGGTAAGCAAACCGTTATACCCCACAAACAGGCAGGCCAAGGGATAAGAGAACCCAACCGCAGCCCCGGCCATGGTAAGCCCAACCAAGCTCAGCAGCAGCATGCTTTTGCGAAACAGATTGCGCAGCTCCGCTCTATTCTGCGCCCCGTGGTGATACGCAAACAAGGGAGTACTGCCAACATCGTACCCAAAGAAAACGGAGCCAAAGAAGAAGGCCATATACATCACCACCCCGTAGGCCGCTACGCCGTTTTCACCGAAAAATTGTAACAGTCGGTAATTGTACAACATGCCGATAAAAGCAGCAGACACACCGGTAACCAGCTCGGAGGTGCCGTTGCAGCAGGCCTGCAACATGGGGCGCAGCTCAAACGTGGTGCGCACCAAACGCAGCAAGCTGCTATTGGGCACGCAAAAATAGATAAAAGGCACCACACCTGCCACAAACTGGCTCATGCCGGTGGCCACGGCAGCACCCGCCAAGCCCCAGTCCAGCAACACAATAAAAACAAAATCCAGCACCAGGTTAGTAACACCGCCGGCCACACTCAACCAAAAAGCCAGCTTCGGTTTCTCCGCTGCCACCAATAAGGATTGGAACGTGCATTGGAGAATACAACATGGCAAAAATCCCAGCATAATGCGCCCATACAGCACGGCATCGGGCATCAGCTCCGCAGTACCGCCCAACCGGCCGCATACTTGGGGCAGCCATACCATGCCCGGCAAAGCCAGCGCCACGCCTAAGCTAAACGCCAGAATCACCACTTGGGTGAAATAACGCTTAGCACGCAAAGCATCGCCCTCGCCCAGTGTTTTAGCCACCAAGGCCGTGCCGCCGGTACCCAGCATAAACCCCACCCCGCCCAGCAACATAATCACCGGAAACACAAAGTTGACGGCTGCAAAGGCAATCTCGCCCACATAGTGAGAAATAAACAGCGCATCCACCATGGTGTAGACTGAGGTCAGCAACATCATGGCAATGGGAGGCAACACAAAGGCAAACAGTTTGCGGTATGTAAAATGATCTGCTAATTGAACACTCATAGCAACAAAAAGGAGAGGCAGTCTACTCCCGCCTCTCGCATTTGTCAAGTTATTTGCACGCGGCAAACAGAATGGGCAGCCCTACTTCAAATGGCACCCTTGAATGAGGAACTCCTGGGCATTCACACAGCGCTCCTCTCCACCACCCTCAGGCGTAAACAATATCTCCCATGTCGCGGCAAAATACGCCCCTTCGTCGCCACTATCCACGCAAAAGTCTGAGCGACTGCTCAGTATTCTACGGCCGGCGGCAATATTCCCATGACTCCACTCTACACGAGTCAAGCACACGTGTTTCCCTTGCGAGACCTCGTATGCCCGCAAACGGAAGGTGCCGCGGGGGTAGTCTTCCGGCACAATAATGGCCGCCCCATACCATCCCGGATACGATTCCCATAAGCAAAGGAAGGGCTTATTCGGCACCGGAGGCAGCATGGCATCCAGCTGTTCCGGGGTAGGATTCTGCGCCAACGGCGCCAGCTCCTCATCCAAGGCCGCAAGCGTGGGCATCTCAAACGCATCTTTATGGAAATCGGCCGCAAAATACCAACCATTTTGTAACGGAATACGCAACAGCGCTGCCCACGGAGACCCGCTATTAGCTTCTACCAAGGTCGACAAAGGCGCAGAGGAATCGTAATATCTGGCCCTCATGGCTAACGTTTGCGGGCAAAGCCCATGAGCCAAACACACAGAGTTGCCCTGTGCAAGAATAGCCGATGAAAAGCGCGGATTCGTAGCCTCGGCATACAAGCAGCGGTACACGTACTCATGCAATAAGGGCGATGCCACCTCGGTCAACTTACTCAGATTCGGGGCCTCGGGCACAACGTGCTCCGCAGTCGCAGGACGCGCTTTTTCACGCAAGGCAAACAAATGTTTCAAATGCGGGTTGCGCTCTGCCTCACCAAGCTTGCAAAGCCCCCTAGGCAGCACATATTCCCTACCCTCCATCAAACTCGTATTCCATGTAAACAAATTCGGTTTACATGCCTCTGCCAGAGAACACAATAAAATACCCCCCATCAGCAGCACAAAGGCCACTCCGCAGGCCACCCAACTGTGAAATATATTCATCCACTTGCGCTCCATGGCACAGTAGAACGAGCGGCACACCAGCCACACCGGCAACGCAAACGCAAGCACCAGAGATACCACTTGCAACAAACGCCAACACCAAAGCAGCGAGTCCGGGTTCCACCCCACCACCTCGCATGCGGCGTCCCATAGAGCATTAGTCCAACGAAACGCCAACACCACCGCCACAACAACCAAGGGCGGGCCATAATTACTCGACACCACACGGGCAAGCATGTACGGTATGCTCAGGGTGTCGTCGCGCTTCTCCTTGTCTGCACTCATAGTAATCTCTCTACTCATCGTATTTACTTTTCTCCTCGCAAGCCTCGCAAAAGCGCACCCACTCCTGAGCACGAGGACAAGGCTGCCCGCCATAAAAAGCAGCCAGCACCTGCGCAAACACACCATGCGGAGCAACTGCAGCAAACACCGTCATGCAGCTGTGAACTTTCATGGCATCCACCGTGCCCAAAATCGCCTGTGGTGCTTGCCCGGCATGCGGCAGCAAGGCCCCGGCTATCTCGCGCAACCGAGCCCCCAGCACCGGATGCGCTAGGTATGCTCTTGCCTCTGCCAACGAGCTGAGGCCATAAAAGTGAGCCATTTCACTGCGCCCAAACTCCCGAGGCTGCGGAAAAATGTACCAAATCCAATGGCCGGTCTTTTTTCCGCGCTCTATCTCGCGCAACGCACAGGCATACCCGCCGTGCGCCTCTTGCTGAGCATTGATAAAGCGTGCTAACTCCCACTCCATGCCCCCACTATAGCACACGTATAAAGCAGAGGTCAACCGTATTCTTCTGCACACCGATGCTCGCCAACGTAAAACACCCCCCGTGGTAAACAGAAACCACGGGGGGCCGTTCTGCGAATCGCGCAGAGGAATCTTACTTACGGCGACGGCGGGCTACAAGACCGGCCAACGCCAACAGAGAGAGTGTGGCCGTTGTGGGCTCGGGAACCGCCTGCTGCAGGTAAACCACACCGGCGTAGGAGTCATACACCAGCAAGGTGCGATCATCAATGTAATCACTGCCGGTGATATAGCGATCTGCCTTGGTGTAGTAGATGCCGGAAGCACTGCTCGCCGTCACCTCATCATAGCCAAAATAGACGCTACCCACACCACTGAAGAGCACCAACTGTGCAGCTTCAGCCGATACGCCGTACTCCTTGTCTGCTGTCGTGTGGAAGGTCAGCAGACTGTTTTCCATAGTATCAAGCGTCAGAGAGCCGCCCATCAAACAGGTATGAGAGCTCACGGTTTCATAGGTGGAGCCACCTGTAAGAGTCAGGCCGCCTTTAGCCTGAATAACACCGGCTGCATGCAGATTTACTGCAATGGTGGCATCAAACTGCCCGTCGTACATGAGGACGGCATCAAGCTGAGCATTATCTAGGAATACATCATCGCCGACCAAATGATAGTCTCTCATTTCCGGCTGTGCGCCGGTCTGAATCTGCGGTTTTGTTGCTTCCGCCAACGAGAAGCTGACACTTCGCTGCAAATCTCTGATGTTGTAGCTGAAGGTCGTTTCCTGACGCTTCGCGGAGAGAATGCCACCGGCCTCAATGCTCACAGCGCCTTCTGTTTTTACAGCTGCTGCCGTGTTCTGATAAGCATCACCCGTGGAGGTCAGGTTCAGGGTTTTAGCATCGGCTATGAAAATATCACTACCCATGTTGACAGAGGCTTGCCTACCCACTACATAGATGCTGCCGTCAACGAAGGTGCCGGACTTCACGTTGATGGAAGCATTGTCGCCCTCCACGCGGAAATCGCCGGTGTAATCAATCATTGAATCAAATGTAATGGAAGCACCGGAGGCCGCGGCATCAGACACAACAACCTTACCGCTGCCGGTAAGCATTGCGGACTCTGCCTTCACGGCCACACCGTCTCTGGCCTCACCATTGAGCAACAGCGTGCCATTTTCAGTCAACGTGGTGGAAATGGCATTGTAGCCATTACTGGCCATGTGCAAAATACGCTCGGTTTCAGATGTACCATTGATGAAAATATCACCCTGAATATCATTTGAATCAGCAGCAAGAGTTGTCACCATACGGTCTTCCGTGTAGCCGGACTCCACGGTAACTCGCAGGTCGGCATCGTGCTCAATGGTCACAGCGCCCTGCCCGTTTTCCGTGGCGCCCAAGCCGGTAGCACTCTGCACCTCTACCGTACCACGGGAGGCATAGGTGCCGCCGGTGTAGGCATTATCGCCGCTAAGCACCAGCACACCCTCACCGGAGTGGCGCACATTACCGGTACCGACAATATCGCCACTGAGCGTGAAGGTCACTGCGGGGCCCACGGCAGAGATGAGGGCGGCTGTCTCGCCGTCCGTTGCCGCATGGTTCAGCCATCGCTCATCACCGCTGCCGGCGATGGTGATATCGTTGGCTGCACTTGTGGGCTCATTGCCGTAGCCGCTGTTGTGCGTGAACATGAGCGTAGCACCGTCGTGCACATTGACAGCGTTTGTCTTCTCACTCTTACCGAGAGAGCCCCAGCCACGCACGCGGAGCGTACCGGCATCAATTTCCGTGCCGCCGGTGTAAGAGTTGCTCTGATCCAGCACCAGAGTACCCACACCCACCTTGTGCAGCTTGGCTGCCACATTGTTGGAATCAAAGAGCACGCCGGAGTAGACGGCCTCATTGTAACCGGTGTCAGAGAAACCTGTTACCGCCGTATTCTTGGCAGACTCCCAGTCGCTCTTCTTCACCAGCAACATCTTGTTGTGGTCAATGTCCGTATGGGCCACGTACGCGGTACCGTCTGCATAGGTTGCATTCACGGCAATGGACTTCAGGCTGTGGGTTTCAATCTCCACATATTCCACGCCGTTCATCTTCACAGGGGTGGTGCCCTTGCTGTGGATACCGACAAAGTCTGCCAGCACACCGTTGGGCGCACCTTCCACACCGATGGTCATAACACCACCGGCCACGTTGGTTGTACCCTCGTTGTAAATGCGAGCATTATGGCCCAGGTAAAGCTCAGCATCAGCGCTGCCCCATACTATCGCGCCCGTACCGGCCACACCGGAGGCTACCCTGGACTCACCCTTACTGAACTCGGAGGCCACACCTGTTCCTAACAGGTAGAGACGCCCTTCCTGTACCTGGGTACCGCCGGTGTAGGTATTGCTGCTGCCGGAGATATAGTGCACCCCGGAGCCGGTCTTGGCAATCTTACCTTTATCGCTGCCATCCTTAATCAGACCGCTGAATATCGCATAGCCAAAGCCCGTTGTTTCCGAGAACTGATTATAGGTCTGTGCCCCATCCATGTATTCGGCATAATAGGAAGCGTCTTTGTCCGTATGCAGTGTCAGCGTACTGCCGTTCAGCGTCACCGTACCGGAACCGCTCAGAGAGCGAAGCTCGAGCCCCGTGGTCGTACCCGTCGGTGCCTCCAGACGAGTGGAATCCAGTTTCAGCTCCGTGCCGGCTGCCAGCACCATATCCGTATCTGTGGCTTTACCCACCAAATCGGAGCCAAAGGCGCCCTGCTGCACCAATATGGTGCCGGGCGTTATCTCCACGGAGCGGGTGATAAAGTCACCAGCACCCAGCTTGGTGAGGGTATGCCCGTCCAAATCCAGCTGAGTCTGCCCCAGCGCGTTGGCATTCATGAAGAGGTACTCCTGCTCAACCACACCCACAGAGGCACTGTCCGTGAGTTTCACGTTCGGCAGTACAATTCTGTTCACAATGGTTGAAGTAACATCTTCGTCCTTCGGGTAAAGCGAGTTTTCATACTTACCCTTGTAAAGAGCACCCATACCATTTGCGCCATTGCCGCTGATAAGCACATTGAAGCCCAGGCCGGCAAAGTCGGAATCTGCATCATAGTGGGTTTCTACCGGGAAGCCGGAGAAATCAATGCTCGAGCCCTCCGTCACGGTAATCGTGCGGTCATCATCTGCTCCGGGCAGACCGATAACACTGGTGGAAACCTTGAGCGTGGCTCCATCCTGCAGCAGAATATCGCGGCCGAAGTTTGCGCCATGGCCAATCACCTCAACTACACCCTGACCGCTGATGCTGAGGGTAGTGTCGGCATCCATGTCATGGTCAAACTTCGCGAGTGCCACCACTGCGTGTGCACCATCTGCCAAGGTAATGCGGTCGAAGCCGGTCACAGCGGCAGAATCCTCAGAGGCGGTGTAGCCATCAGAGCCAATGGAGGCCAACTCATATTTACCGGATTCTGCCAAGTGAAGCGTGCTGGTCTTATTTTCGCCAAAGGTGACGTAGTTCGACTGCTCCTTGCCGCCATAGAGGCCATCCCCCAGTCGGAAATCAGTGTACAGATTTACCAGTACGTTGCCGTTGGTATTGGCTTTAAGAGTCCATGCATCCCAGCCTAAGCCTGCGGCATCCACTCTGTTAGCCGTACCACTGATAAGGTCCAGCACGATATCGCCATTCACCGTACCGGCATTAGAACCACCCACCAGCTGGGAGCGCACATTGGCATCACCCTCCATGCGAATGTAAATATCGCCGTTTACGGTTCCCTTATCACCGCCGCCGAAGACGCGACCATTCTCCCAACCGAGCGTACCGCCGGTAAGGGTCATTTCTACAGCACGGGTGCGGCCGTCCACCATCTGTGTTCCGTGAAGGGTGGACAAATAACCGGCCGCAAAGATTTCGCCAATGGTGCCACCATCCACAAATACGTGTGCGGTGCCTTCCTGCTCCACCCATTCGTATGAACCACCAACAAGTTTGTTGATATTGCCATTCTGCACCGTCACAAAACTCTCACCATACTGCCAACTCCATCGGGAACCACCAATAACCAGTTCTTTTTGCTGATCCATCCAACGGTTATCCGTGTTAACCAGAACATGAGTCGCAGCAAACTGCGGAGTTGCTGCCCAATTGGCCAAACCACCGATAACAGTTTTGAACCCGGAGCGATCGTAAATCCACACCTCATGGTCAGCGGCAGCAAGGCCTCCCTCTACAATACTACCGGCTGCTGCAACATTACCGGTAGCCACCGAGGAAAGCGTTACCGCAATAGCTCTACCTTTGTTTACCTTGGCGGCATTAGCTCCATTCACGATGGAGTTGTACTTGTAGTAGGCAGGATTTTCGCTGATGCCGGAGGCCATGCTAAAATCTGCTGTAGCATCCGTTTCGAAATATCGGCGAGTCATACCGGGAGCATGGTCTTGCTTACCCCAGCGCTCATCCCACTGCGGCATACCCACTGTGCCGTCAACCTCGCTGATATTTCCGTCTTTATCATAGGCAAGTATTTTACCTACACTGAGGGTGAACGAACCATCCTTGTTATCAACGAACTCTGCCCCGATGCCGGTGGCTAAGCCGGTAGCCAGATTAATGCCGTTAATTTCCACCTGACGGGTTTCGAAGGTATTATAACCCAAGATATCAAATCGGCCGCCATCTTCCATGCGAATGAATCGATAGTCGTAGGTGGATTTACCGTTATCAGCTACATGGAAGGTATAGTCAATCTGCCCAATTTCGGCAACGACGTTCGTTATATGGATAACGCCCTTATTGACGATAGTATCCTTGAAGGTAATATTGCCGTTAATGGAATAGCGGCTACCCGCTTCCACCACCACATTCTCACCAAAAGTTACGTGTTGAAGTCGATAATAGCCTTTCATCAATTCTGTAGTTGCATTCGTAGAATACAGACTGACGTTGGAAAGTGTAGCACCCGTCACTTCCGAGTGATCGATGGTCACGTATGATATGTCAGCATTGCCGTTAATGTAAGCATGATACACGGAACCGTAAGCATCAGCCTTACCATAGACACTGCTAGCATCCAAGGTTACACCGCTGAGTTCGGCATCGCAGTAGTACTGATCCAAATTGCCATCTGATTCCAGCTCGAGACCTGAAACCGTGTAATTGAACGAACCATCGGCTTGGGGACCCATTTTCAGCTCAATGGGAATGCCAAAACTATCCCCGCCCGTTATCTCGAGTTTGCCTTTGGGATCAATCGTCACAGCACCGGATACAGCATACGCCTCCATGAATACCAATGAACCATTTTTTATATCAATAGAACCCAAGGCGGTATTTGCGTCCATATTCTGGTACAATTGGAGAGTAACCTTTGCCTCACCATCCTTATGAAGGTTAGTACCGGCGGCAAAGCTGCCATAATCGTTAAAGACATAGTCGGTTTCATCCGCAATAAAATAAACATCCCCGGGATTGACTGTTCCGTACACTGATATAGTGCTGGAACCTCCATCTAAATCGCCGAAAATCGCAGCTTTGTACTCGCCGGTTTCATCGTAATTACCGTTTCCACTACTCCACTGTCCACCTTTATCAGTAGTGGACCACACATAGTAGTAACCGTATGTTGGATTACCCTTACCTTCCCACACATTACCCATCATGGTGTATATGTAAAGCAAGCCGGTTTCGTCATCAAGCTCAATCCGGTATTGAGATGCAGCTAAATCTGCACCATTGTGCTTCACGTTGAAGCTGAGGTTGTCAATGGATGTCACACCGGTCATGAGATTGTAGGCGGTCAACGTCTCCAGCTTTTCAGAGAAGATGACATTCATCGTTACATTCTCGCCGGCAAAGGTGACCCCTTGGTTGGCGTTCAGCAGGGCGTGCGAGACCGAAGACTCATCCGTACCCGTAATGTTGGAAATGGCAAGAGACGAACCGTTCAGGAATGTAAGCTCGTTGACATTGGCTGTACCGAGTGTATCCACCGCAAGCGTAGAACCGGCATTCAGGGTCACACCGGCATTCACCAGAGCTTCTGTGTTCTGCAAGGAGAGAGTAGCCCCCTGCTGCACTGTCACCTGACCGTCAAAGTCGGTATTTGCACCGGAAATCGCCACGGTACCCTGCCCGGTAAGGCCAAGAGCACCGCTACCGGAGATAGCACCGGAAATCTCCAGCGAGCTGTTGGCGCTGGAGGAGTTCAGGGTTAAGTCCTTCGCCAGCGTCATCTTAGTATCAATACTATTACCGGCATCCGCATAGTTCACACGAAGGCCGTCCGCAAGCTGCAGACCGGGACCCTTGGCATCCCCCGTGATGGAGGCTGCGCCGGAAAGGAATACCTCATTATTGGCAGAGAAAGTCTGGGTGGTCGTACCGATATCAAGGTGACCGCCATTCTCCAAACGAACCGCACCGGAATCGGAGGCCATGAGATTATCCGACCCCTCGCCGAGTTTCAGCTTGCCGTTATCCAGAATCAACTCGCCGTGTACGGCACCTTCTGCATTCTTTGCCGTCACCGAACCGAGCCCCACTTTAAGGTCACCCAAATCCTGCATCTGCGTCACTGTGGCGGAGCGGGACTGCACCTCGATATCCACATTCGTGTAGCCGGAATCATCCTGCATACCGAAAATCTTCATGTTATCAATGGTGCAGCCGGAGCCGAAGAAGAGTGAGGCGGCATCGTCTTTCAAATACACGTCGTAGCCGCGGTCGTAGGTCACGCCGCGGGCATCCAGAGCCAGAGTGCCGGACAGGTTGATGACCGGGAATTCGGAGGAAGAAAGAGACACAGCGGCAGTGGATGTCAGCACATGCACATGCGCCCCTTGGCCTACCGTCAGGCTGCCCACATGCAGGTGGTCAAAATACACATCATGCTCCTGCGTGTTCACCGTCAAATTGCCGGCTCGCACAACGCCAAGGTAATGCTGCTCCGCCGTGCCCCCGATGGTGATGATGCCACTCTCACCAACGGTAAGATTGCCGGTCACGTTCACCAAAGCATCATGATAGGAGTTGCCAACCTCCTCACCGGCGCTCACGGCGATGTTCATCTCCTGCGCCGTCACGTTACCGTAGATGTTCAAGGTACCGGCATCAATATCTGACCCGGCATTCACGTTAAACGTGCCAAGCACCGTCACATCGGCATCAATGGTGATATTGTTGGTTCCCAGGGTCAAATCTTTCACCACGGTGGTATCACCCAGCAACTCCAGCGTGCCCTTGCCGGATGTCGTCATACGTCCCTGCACCACAAGCAGGTCGTGGAAGGTAACGGTGTCCTCCGCTCCGGTGTTGATAGCAGCATCTCCCAGAGTAGCAATACGGCCACCGCTAAAGCTGTAGTCTCCGCCCGTGATACCGAAATCCATTACCACCAAATCCTGCATAACGGTAATGTCGCGGTTAGCGGCACCGGCCCCGAAGTATACATTGGAAAGAGCGGTAAAGACAGCACCACCGGTGCCACCTTCTACGGTGCTCCAGTTGGCAGAACCGGGATTCCACTCATAATCCTGCGCGCCGGTCCAGTACAGATTGCCACTGTGCTCGCGGTTAATAGTCACCACACCGGCCACGGAGGAATCCACCGCGGCACTGTTCACGGCAATACCGCTGTATACAAAACTGGCGGTATCCCAACCGGTCAACGTACCGGCGGCGCTATTCACTGCGGCATTATCAATAAGAACTTTATCACCGCTCGCAAGGCCATGCAGGTCAAAGCATACGTTATCCACCGTCAGATTACCCCCGGCAACAACGCTCATATCACCTTGGCGTTGCGTCTTCTCAAAGGTGATATACCCTCGCAGGGTGCTCTCTCCGGCAAAGGAAACATTCTGAATGGTAGCATATTCCGTGCTCATACCGGCATGAAGCGACACATTCGTCAGCACGGCGGCATTCTTACCATCGGCAGATTTAATGACGTTATGAGCCATTGCAACATTACCGGAAACGGCGCGGACAATTTCCCCCGTAAGCTGCATTTCCACATTCTCAAGCGAACCGCCGAGGATTTTATTGGCGCCTACGTCCAACGAAACGGTGGGGGCAAGCTCAAGCACACCGGCATTAACCGTTGCGCCGGTGATGGCGCCATGCACCGCCTCGGTGATGGTCAACGTACCGTTTCCGTTTTTCACGAACGAGCCTTGTTCAAAGATATGGTGCTCGTGGGAGCCGGAGAAAGCAGTCTCGAGGACGCGAGTCGTCAGCTGTTCGCCGTCTGCCACATTAATATCCAAAGGTGTCTCAGAGGAACCTATCACCAGCACACTGTCCAAGGTGGCAGATTTCTCGGCGCTCAAGCGCTCCGTTACCACCATATCGCCGTCGCTGAACTGATAACCGCTTCCGGTTATCTTGACCGTAGAAGCAGTTACGCCCTCCGGAGCAATCTGCACAGCCTTGTTCAGGTTTGCGCCCTCATCAAACACCACTTGAGCACCGGCGGCACAAGTTGTTTCCTGAGCATTCGAGTCCCGCCAAGCCGCCGTTTGGTCTGTGTCCCACACGGCGGATTCTCCGGCAACGGAATCCCAGTAAAGCAAAGACGGTGCCGCCGAGGCTGCAAGTGCCGAACTCTCTTTAATCGTTGCACCGGAACTCGTATACAGCACAGGCTGGGCATAGTCATGCTGCACCACATCGCCGGCTATAGTTGTTCCGGGAACACAAACTACAGCCATCAGCGCTTTATAAAATCTGACAGGAAGATGAAATTTCATACGTTTCGCGTTTTTTTTACATGATACACAGTCGGCAGACCAATAAAAAAGAGAGAGCGACCGCGAATCGCAGTTCCCTAAAACCTACCACACAAGATGAATGTGCGCAAGCCACTTTCGCGGCATAACTCGCTTTTTTTTTATTACTTACATCATTTTTGAAAAACGGCTTTTTCAGGGCGATTTAAGCCATAATCGACGTCATTAACTCCTATTAATTTACGTATAAGAGCTTACTCCTCCGAATAACAAAATAACATTTTTTTTCGCAACACCCTGTTAAAATTTTTCGCTCTGTTTAAGTTTTTAGTTGTTGGCCCCACAAATAGCAATTTGTGGGGCGCATTGATGTGAGCGTAGCGAACGGAATTCAATAGCCCCGGTTGAGGGGCGGTATATGGTAGCCCGGGGTGGAGCTGCGCAGCAGCGTAACCCCGGGAAAGAGGAAAATATATATTGGAACCCCGTTGAGGGGTGGCATAATGCGAGGCTTCAATATTTACTCATGTTTTCCTTGCAATACCATAGATAATAAACGAACTACAACATGACGCCACCCTTTATGCCACCCCTCCGGGGTTCCAATGGATGGACGACTAACCCGGGGTTTCGCCGCTGACGCGGCTCCACCACCGGGCTATTTTATGGCGCCCCTCTGGGGCTCAAAATTCG